>CAUJIM010000067.1 GCA_963205335.1 Pseudomonadota bacterium | reverse complement strand
ATTGAACTGCCGGATGCGTTTCTTCTCCATCCTGACGCAAGCTGAGGGGCGAGTTGAACCGCTTTGCAAGGTGGCCTCAAGGTCGCGAGACAGCTTGCACCAACTGCTGCCGGTGTATGCGCTGAAGTCAAAGTCGTCAAGGACGGAACTAGAGAAGCTCTTGCGCTTTTTTGACAACGACTTGTACGAAGTCGCGCTCTCCAAGACTAGATAGTTCGCCCTGAACAATTCGGTTTCCAGCCGCAGGCAGGTTGGCTCTCGACCGAAGCGGCGATCAACGCGGCGATGACCGTCTGCATGGACAGCCCGATCCGGGCGCATAGAAGCCGCAGCGCGGCCAGTATCAGGCGCAGGTTGTGCCCGGCGCCGCACATCACCGCGTACAGCGCATCGCCCAGCGCGCTCTTGAGCGGATTGCGGCCCAACCTGCCGTCCATCTTCACGTGCCCGATGGCCGGCTCGATGGCGCTGCGCCGCTTGATCATGGCCTTGAGCGTCCTGGTGACGCCGCGCCGCTGTCCCGAGCGCAGGATGCGCACGCCATCGATCTGCACGCCCCGGTAGCCCTTGTCCACGATGGCCGTGGCGGGTAGTTTGTCCGTGCCGGTGAGGATGCTCACCTTTTCCAGCGTCTCGGCCAAGGTGTGGCCGTCGTAGGGGTTGCCCGGCATGGAGCGCATGCCCGCCACCAGGCCTTCCTTCAACGTGGTGGCGATGCTGACCTTCACGCCGAACTCGAAGGAGCGTCGCTTCGCTCAAAAGCGCAGCGGTTGCTCCGGGGGTAGAGCAACCAGCAATAGACCGCCTGCATGCGCCAGAGCTCCATTACAAGAAAAACCGCACCAACTGCTCAAAATTTAAGCAATCGGCCGCTGAGAACAGCGTGCGCTTGTCTGATTTTTCATTCAAATTCAACCACTTACACCGCACCCGGCGTGACCGACGAGTACAACACTCAGTGAGAAAAGTACAAAACTCACCGGGAATCGACAGCCTGAGCCGCATCGGCGCGGGGAACTTCGCCTTTAGCACTCTATCGAACAGAGTGCTAACATATTCCCCATGCGAGAAAGGACAGCCGACATGCCACTGCAGACGACTTCCACCACGACGACGCTGGCGACGGCCAATCCGTGGGCGGTCGTGCCGCCGCTGGGCAATCTGGATGCCTACGTCACCGCCGTCAACCGCCTGCCCATGCTCACTCTCGAGGAAGAGCAGCGCTACGCGCGCGAGCTGCGCGAGGACAACAACCTGGAGGCCGCCGGGCGCCTGGTGCTGTCGCACCTGCGGCTGGTGGTCTCGGTGTCGCGCCAGTACCTGGGCTACGGCCTGCCGCACGGCGACCTGATCCAGGAGGGCAACATCGGCCTGATGAAGGCCGTCAAGCGCTTCGACCCGGACCAGGGCGTGCGCCTGGTCAGCTACGCGCTGCACTGGATCAAGGCCGAGATCCACGAATACATCCTGAAGAACTGGCGCATGGTCAAGGTGGCCACCACCAAGGCGCAGCGCAAGCTGTTCTTCAACCTGCGCTCGATGAAGCAGGGCTTCAAGGCCGACGCCGCCGACGTGGACACGCACCGCGAAACGCTGTCCGAGCACGAGATCGACGCCATGGCCGAGCAGCTCAAGGTCAAGCGCGAGGAAGTCATCGAGATGGAGACGCGCATGTCCGGCGGCGACGTGCTGCTCGACCCCTCCCCGAGCGACGACGGCGAGCAGGCCTTCGGCCCGATCGCCTACCTGTCGGACGCTGCGCACGAGCCGGTCGCGATGATCGAATCGCGCCAGCGCGACGAACTCGCCACGCAGGGCATCGCCAGCGCGCTGGAGGGCCTGGACGCACGCAGCCGCCGCATCGTCGAGGAACGCTGGCTCAAGGTCAACGACGACGGCTCGGGCGGCATGACGCTGCACCAGCTGGCCGCCGAATACGGTGTGAGCGCCGAGCGCATCCGCCAGATCGAGGTGGCGGCGATGAAGAAGATGAAGAAGACGCTGGCCGGGTTCGCCTGAGCCCGCTGGCGGCCCGGCCCGCCCTCCTCAACCGTCCCTCAACCGCGCGCGGTCTGCGCGAGCAGCGCGCGCACGTCCTCGACCATGGCCTGCGCGCCCGCGCCATAGCGCTGGAACAGCCGCAGGTGCCCGGCGGTATCGAACACGTAGCTGCCGGCCGAATGGTCCATCGTGTAGCTGGTCGGCGTGGGCCCCGGCACCTGCTTGTAGTAGATCTTGAAGTCCTTGGCCACGGCGGCCAGTTCCTCGGGTGTGCCGCGCAGGGCGAGGAAGCTCGGGTCGAAGTTCTCCATGTAGGCCTTGAGGATCTCCGGCGTGTCGCGCTCGGGATCCACGGTCACGAAGATGGTCTGCAGCCTGTCGCCGTCGGCGCCCAGCTCCTGCTTGACCTGGGCCATTTCCGCCATGGTCGTCGGGCACACGTCCGGGCAGTGGGTGTAGCCGAAGAACACCACCACCACCTTGCCGGCGAAATCCCGGATGTGGCGCTGCTGGCCGAACTGGTCGGTCAGCGGCAGGTCCTTGGCGTAGTCCACGCCCGTGATGTCGACGCCATGGAACCGGGCCGCCTTGGGCTCTTCGGTACAGGCAGAAAAAAGGCCTGCAGCGCTTACGGATAAAGCGCCGGCAGCTATGATTTTGATGAATTTCCGTGTGTCCATCGCGACGAGTATCAGAGCACGTAATGGTCCACCAGCAGCGCCGCGAACAGCGCGCTCAGGTGGATCAGCGAGAACCGGAAGGTCTTGCGCGCCAGGGCATCGGAATAATGACGCCAGAGCCTGAAACCGTACCAGCAGAAACCCAGGCTCAGCACGACGGCGGCGATCAGGTAAATCCAGGAACTCATGCCATAGATGAACGGCATCATGCATCCGGCGAACAAAACCAGGGTGTAGAGAAAGACCTGCAGGCGGGTGAATTGGTTCCCGTGCGTCACCGGCAGCATCGGCAGGCCCGACTTGCGGTAGTCCTCCGCGCGGTACAGCGCCAGGGCCCAGAAGTGCGGCGGCGTCCAGAGGAAGATGATGAGGCACATGATCCAGGCCTCGGGGCTGAGCGCGCCCGTCATGGCCGTCCACCCGAGCACCGGCGGCATCGCCCCGGACGCGCCGCCGATCACGATGTTCTGCGGCGTCAGCGGCTTGAGGACCACCGTGTAGATGATGGCGTAGCCGATGAAGGTGGCGAAGGTCAGCCACATCGTCAGCGGGTTGATCAGGAAGTACAGCAGCGCCGAACCGAGGAGGCACAGCGCCGTGGCGAAACTCAGGGTCTGGCGATTGGACAGCTCGCCCTTGGCCGTGGGGCGCCAGGCCGTGCGCTTCATGCGCGCGTCGATCGTGCGCTCGACGATGCAGTTGACCGCCGCCGCCGCGCCGGCCACGAGCCAGATGCCCGCGCTGGCCAGCGCCATGCGCAGCCACTCGGACGCGCTGGGCAGCCCCGGCACGGCCATCACCATGCCGATGAAGGCGCAAAAGACGATGAGCTGCACCACGCCCGGCTTGGTCAGGGCGTAGAACTGGCGCACGCGCGACGGCAGGGGATGGGCGCCGCTCCCGCCCGGAGCGGTGGGCGGCGAGGCCACCGCGGAATTCGACGACTGCACTGCACTCATACCCTGGCTCCTGGAGTCGATGGCGCCGCGGGCACCCTGCGCGCCGCCGGGTCGGCGGCGCCGCGCGACGCGGCCAGCGCCCAGGTCAGCACCACCAGCAGGGCCGCGGCCCCACCCGTGTGCAGGACCGCCGCCACCAGCGGCCAACCGAGCACCACATTGGACAAACCCGTCACGAACTGAAGCAGGGCGAGCCCGGCCAGCCAGCGCGCCTGCGCGCGGAGCAGGGCCTCGCGCCACAGCCGCCAGGCCAGCAGCGCCAGGACCGGCAGCACCACGTAGGCAGCCAGCCGGTGCACGTAATGGATCGCCGTCAACGCGGCAAAACTGATCAGGCTGCCGTCGCGCAGGACGCCCAGGCCGCGCCAGACCTGGAAACCCTCGTCGAAGGCCATCGCGGGCCACCAGCTGCCCTGGCACTGCGGGAACGTGGTGCACGCGAGCACCGCGTAATTGGTGCTCACCCAGCCTCCCAGCAGCACCTGGACGACGACCAGCCCGAGCGCCAGCACCAGCGCGGCGCGCAGGCCGCGGCGCAGCGGCTGCGGCGGCGCGCCGTCGAGCGCCAGCGTCTGGCGCACCGCCTGCACGCACAGCAGCATCAGCAGCACCACGCCGCCCAGCAGGTGCAGGGTGACGATCGCCGGGAACAGCCGCATGGTGACCGTCAGCGCGCCGAACGCGCCCTGCAGGCACACCCATGCGAGCGTCGCCGTCGCCCACCAGGGATGCAGCGGCGGGGCCGCCGAGCGGCCCTTGCGGTGGCGCCACCACTGGCGCCACGCGGCCACCGTGAGGACGATGATGAGCACCCCGACGCTCGTCGCCAGATAGCGATGGACCATTTCGATCCACGCCTTGCCGTGGGTCACCGGGCCGCTGGGCAGCGCCTGCTGGGCAGCGCTGATCTGTGCCGCGGCCCCCACGGGGCTGGTATTGCCATAGCAGCCCGGCCAGTCGGGGCAGCCCAGGCCCGAGTCGGTCAGGCGCGTGAATGCGCCGAAGAGCACCAGGTCGAACGTCAGGAACAGGGTGAGCACCACGAGCGCCTGCAGCCGGCGCGAACCGCCGCTGCCGCGATGGCGCCACCACACCCACGCGAGAGGCCCGAGCGCGAGCAGCGCCCCCAGCGCCATCAGCTCCAGCGCCGGGGCAAGGTCATACACAGGCATGCTGCCACTCATACGCGCACCCTACTCCCGGCCCGGCCGGTCCCACCCCGCCGAGGCACGCAGCAGCCGCGACAGGTCGGGCTTGACCTTCTCCGCGCCGCCGACGTCCAGCCGCGCCGGAAAGCGCATCATCCAGTTGCCCATCGGATCGACGAGGTACAGATGCTCCTGCAGTTCGTGCCCCGGCGCCGGCTGCAGCCACGCCTGCAAGGCCGGCAGGGCCATCCTGCGCACCGTGGCCTTGGCCAGCGCCGGGCGGATTTCCTGCGGCGGCGCCGCGTCGTCCGAGACCAGCCAGACCCATTCGACCCGGTCGCTGCCCTCGCCCAGGGTCTCGCGCAACTGGCGCTGCAGGTAGAGGTTGTTGCGGCAGACGTCGTCGCAGGCGCCTCCGGCCACGCTCACCAGCAGCCACTGGCGGCGCAAGTCGCCCAAATTGCTGACGGTGCCGTCGAGCGCGGTCACGCGCTCGTGCACGGGCATGGGGCGCTGCGGCTCGATGAGCTCGCCGAAATTGGTGCGCCCCTGGGGCCGCACCACGTAGTACATGAAGTACGACGCGAGCACCGGCGCGACGCACACCAGCAGCATGAACCACAGCTGCCAGCGCCCGCGGCGCGATTGCGGCAGCCGGGCCTGCGCGGGCGTGTGCACGGTCAGCTGCAACGCGACCGCCTCGCCCGCATCAGTCGGCTGCAGGGCGGCCGCGTCGACGGACGCGTCGGATGATTTGGAACCAGACATAGAGAAACAACACCAGGCCGCAAAGCCCGAACCACTGAAAGGCGTAGCCATAGTGCATGTCCACGCCGCTATCGGGAGCAGGCCAGTCGCGCTCCAGACCGTCCGCCGCGGCGCCTGTCTGCACCACCATCACGGGAGGCATGCGCAAGGAAAATTGCGCCGCATAGTCGGCCAAGGCGAGATTCTGCCGTATGCGCGATGCCCCCTCCGCGGCCGCGGCATGGGAAAACTCGAACAAACGCCCGGGCTCGCCCGCCAGATGGCCCTGCACCACCACTTCTCCAGCCGGCGTGGCGATCGCAGGCAGGCGGGTCCGATCGTCGAAATCCCGCGCGATCCACCCCCGCTGCACCGCCACCGTCATACCGCTGCCCGCCAGGCGCAGCGGCGTCAGCACGTAAAAACCCGGCCGTCCACGCATCTGGCGGTTGTCGAGGTACAGGGTCGCATCGGGCAGCCACTGGCCGTGCAGCCGCACGCTGCGAAACAGCAACGACTCCAGTGCATCGGCCGGCTGGCCCGCCAGCATCGGCACCAGTTCCCGCTCCGACAGCGGCGCCGCTGCTTCGCGCTGCATCATCGACGCGTGCAGCGCGCGCTTTTGCGCGGCGCGCGACAATTGCCACTGCCCGAGCGAGGCCGTGACGACGACCGCGACCGAAGCGGCCAGCGTGATCAGCGCAAACTGCAGTCGCGACCCTGGCCGCGAGGGATCAACCATTGGAAAGAACACCCATGAAAATCGCCATCGCTCTGGCCTTCCTCGCCATCATCGCCAGCCTGGGCGGCGCACTGTTCTTCATGATGCGCGGCGGGCGCGACGACCGCGCCTCGAGCAAGCGCATGGCCAATGCACTGGCGCTGCGGGTCGGGCTGTCGATCGCGCTCTTCCTGTGCCTGCTGCTGGCGTGGAAGCTGGGCTACATACAGCCCACGGGGCTGACCGCCAGCGACCTGTAGCGACTCCACGGGCACGGCCGCACCGAAGAAAAAGGCGCCTTGCGGCGCCTTTTTTTCGTCGCTCGACGAGCATCACATCCAGTAGACCAGAATGTACAGGCCGAGCCAGACCACGTCCACGAAGTGCCAGTACCAGGCGGCGCCTTCGAGGCCGAAATGCCGCTGGGCCGTGAAGTGGCCGCTTTGCAGACGCAGCGTGATGAAGAAAAGGGTCAGCATGCCGACGAACACGTGAAAGCCGTGAAAGCCCGTGAGCATGAAGAAGGTCGAGCCGAAGATGCCGGAACTCAGCTTGAGGTTCAGCTCGGTGTAGAGGTGGTGGTATTCGTAACCCTGCACGCACAGGAAGGCAAAGCCGAGCAGGACCGTGACCCACATGAAGCCGATGGTCTTGGCGCGATTGCCCGCCAGCAGCGCGTGGTGCGCGATGGTCAGCGTCACGCCGGAAGTAAGCAGCAACGCGGTGTTGATGGTGGGCAGCCAGAACGGCCCCACGGTCTGGAACGGCTCGACGATGTTGCCCGGCGACGCGGTCGCTCCCGCCGCCATGCTCGGCCACACCGCCTTGAAGTCGGGCCAGAGGATCGCGTGCGCCAGATCGCCCAGTTCGGGCACCGAGTGCGCACGCCCCCACCACAATGCGGTGAAGAACGAGCCGAAGAACATCACCTCCGAGAAGATGAACCAGCTCATGCTCCAGCGGTACGAGATATCGACCTTGCGGCCGAGCAGCCCGCCTTCGCTTTCGTGGGCCGCCTCCCTGAACCACTGGTAGAGCACCGTCAGCCACCAGAGGATGCCGAACAGCAGGATCCATTTGCCCCACCCGTAATCGTTCATCCAGGTGGCACCGCCCAGAATCACCCAGAACAGGCCGAACGCAGCCATGATCGGATGGTTCGACGGCGCAGGCACGTAGTAGTACGGGGCTACCCCCTGAGACGCTGTACTCATATCAACTCCTCATTCTTCAAATAATCATCCGTCAAACCCGTGGGCTGCCTGCCGGTTCAGGCGATCCAATGCACCAGCCCCATGAGCACCAACACGAACAAAACCACGGCAGCGAGCGCGGCGAACACCAGGGGCAGCGGCCGCAGCGTCCGCTCTCCCTCGCGATGGCGCGAACTGTTGCGGATGCCGATCAGCGACCAGGCCACCGTGCGCACGGTATGCGCCCAGGACATGCGCTCTGCGTTGCCGCTCATGACCCGGCCCGCCCTTGCGAGAGCGACGGCGCCTGCGCCGTCGACTGGGGCGCCGCTGGAGTGCGGCCACCCACCTCGAAGAAGGTGTAGGACAGCGTGATGGTCTGCACGTCCTTCGACAGCTTGGGGTCGATCACGAAGGTGACCGGCCACTCCTTCTTCTCGCCCGGATCGAGCGTGTACTGGTTGAAGCAAAAGCATTCGAGCTTGTGGAAATGCGGCCCCGCCTGCCGCGGCGCGTAGCTCGGAATCGCCTGGGCGGCCATGCGCCGAGCCTGCACGTTCTCGAACTCGTACATGACGGTCGCCAGTTCGCCCGGGTGCACCTGCAAGGTGTTTTGCGCCGGCTTGAAGCGCCAGGGCCCGCGGGCATTGGCGTCGAACTGCACCGTGATCGTGCGGCTGCGGTCGATCTGCGTGTTGTTGGCAAGCGTGCGCGCGGCCCCCGCGGCATAGGCATTGCCCGGCACCTGGCTCTCCTGCAACGACAGGATGTTGATCCCCGTGGCCTCGCAGATCGCCCGGTACAGCGGGATCAGCGTGTAGCCGAAGGCGAACATGCCGACGGCCACCACCAGCAACTTGCCGACCATCTTGAGGTTTTCCGTGCGCAGCCGCATGCTTCACCCGGTCGTCAGGCCCCGAACCACTTCCAGCGCAGCATGATGCCGAAGAACAGCGCCAGCACCACGGTCGCAAGGGTCAGCCCCAAACGCAGGTTGTGCTTTTTTTGCTCTTCGGGCGTCATCTGGCAGTCGCTCCCAAGGTCCGTTCACGCGCTGGCCGGTCAGCCCACGATGTGGCGCGCGGTCGCATCGAGCCTGGGCGGCGTCTCGAAGCTGTGGAACGGCGCGGGCGACGGGAGCTCCCACTCGAGCCCGTACACCGCGCCTTCCCACGGGCGCTGGGGCGCCTTCGCACCCTTGCCGCGCATCAGCGGCAGCGCCACCGCGAGGAAGAAGTACAGCTGCGCCGCGCCGAAGAAGAACGCGCCGATCGAGGCCACCATGTTGAAGTCGGCGAACTGCATCGGGTAGTCGGCATAGCGGCGCGGCATGCCGGCCAGCCCCAGGAAGTGCATCGGGAAGAAGGCGACGTTGAACGAGATCATCGACCACCAGAAGTGGATCCTGCCGCGCGCCTCGTCGTACATGTGCCCGGTCCACTTGGGCGACCAGTAGTAGAAGGCGCCGTAGATCGCGAACAGCGAGCCCGCCACCAGGACGTAGTGGAAGTGGGCGTTGATGTAGTAGGTGTCCTGGATCTGCGTGTCGACCGGCACCACCGCGGGAATCACGCCGGTGAAGCCTCCGATGGTGAACACGAAGATGAAGCCGACGGCCCAGAGCATCGGGGTTTCGAAGGTCATGGCACCGCGCCACATGGTCGCCGTCCAGTTGAACACCTTCACGCCCGTGGGGATGGCGATCAGCATCGTGCCGTACATGAAGAACAGCTGCCCGGTGACCGGCATGCCGACGGTGAACATGTGGTGCGCCCAGACGATCAGCGACAGGGTGGCGATGGCGGCCATGGCGTACACCATCGAGGTGTAGCCGAACAGCTGCTTGCGCGAGAAGGCGGGAACGATCTCGCTGATCATGCCGAAGGCCGGCAGGATCATGATGTAGACCTCGGGGTGGCCGAAGAACCAGAAGATGTGCTGCATCATGACCGGGTCGCCGCCGCCGGCCGTGACGAAGAAGCTGGTGCCGAAGTGGCGGTCCGTCAGCGTCATCGTGAGTACGCCGGCGAACACCGGCATCACGGCGAGCAGCAGGTACGCGGTGATCAGCCAGCTCCAGCAGAACATCGGCATCTTCATCAGCGACATGCCGGGGGCGCGCATGTTGAGGATGGTGACGATGATGTTGATCGCACCCATGATCGACGACGCGCCCATCAGGTGCAGCGAGAGGATGGCCGCGTCGAGCGACATCGGCATCTGCAGGGACAGCGGCGCGTACAGCGTCCAGCCGCCGGCGGGGGCCCCGCCCGGCATGAAGAAGGTCGCCGCCAGCATGACGCCCGCGGGAACCAGCAGCCAGAAGCTGAAGTTGTTCATGCGCGCGAAGGCCATGTCCGACGCGCCGATCTGCAGCGGAATCATCCAGTTGGCGAAGCCGACGAAGGCCGGCATGATCGCCCCGAACACCATGATGAGCCCGTGCATTGTGGTGAACGAGTTGAACATTTCCGGATTGACGATCTGCAACCCCGGCTGGAACAGCTCGGCGCGGATCAGCATCGCCAGCGTTCCGCCCAGCATCAGCATGGTGAACGAGAACAGCAGGTACAGCGTGCCGATGTCCTTGTGGTTGGTGGCGAAGACCCAGCGCCGCCAGCCCGTGGGCTTGTGGTCGTGATCCTCGTGGCCCTGCGCAAAGCCCCCGACCTGGCCGTGGTTGTCCAGAACTGCACTCATGCTCGACTCCTCATTACGCGTTGTGCACCAGCACTCATTTGGCTCGTTGGGCCACGATTTCCGAAGGCTGCACCAATTGGCCGGTCTTGTTCGACCAGGCGTTCTTGGTGTAGGACACGACGGCCGCCAGATCGGTATCGCTCAATGCCGCCCACGACGGCATCGCGCCGTTGGCCGCGCCATGCAGCACGATCTGGATCTGCCTGGCATGGTCATCGCTCTTGACCACGGCCGAGCCGTCGAGCGGCTTGATCGAACCCGCGCCCTTGCCGTTGGCCTGATGGCAGGCGGCGCAATTGGCGGCATACACCTTCTCGCCACGGGACGACAGGGCATCGAGCGTCCAGACCTTGTTCGGGTCGTCGAGCAGCGCCGCGGCCTTCTTCTTCTCGCCGTCGACCCACTTGGCGTAATCCTCGCCGGAGAGCACCTTCACGTGGATCGGCATGTAGGCGTGCTCCTTGCCGCAGAGCTCGGCGCACTGGCCGTAAAAATCGCCGACCTTCTCGGCGCGGAACCAGGTGTCGCGCACGAAGCCGGGGATCGCGTCCTGCTTGACACCGAAGGACGGCACGAACCACGAGTGGATCACGTCGTTGGCCGTGGTGATCACGCGGATCTTCTTGTTGACGGGCACGACCAGAGGGTTGTCCACCTTGAGCAGGTAGTCGTCGCCTTGCGGGGTGCCCGCGCTGGAGAGCACGCGCTGCGCCGGATCGAGGGTCGAGAGGAAAGAGATGCCCTCGCCTTCGCCCGCCAGATAGTCGTATCCCCACTTCCACTGGTAGCCCGTCGCCTTGATGGTCAGGTCCGGGTTGGTCGTGTCTTTCTGCGCCACGATGACCTTGGTGGCCGGCGCCGCCATGCCGATGACGATCAGGAACGGGACGATGGTCCAGGTCACCTCGACCACCGTCGATTCATGGAAATTCGCGGCCTTGGCACCACGCGACTTGCGGTGGTGGTAGACGGAATAGAACATCACGCCGAACACGCCGATGAAGATCAGCGTGCAGATGATCAGGAGCATCCAGTGCAAGTCGTGCTGCGCCTCGGCAATCTTGGTGACCGGCGGATGCAGGTTGAGCTGGTTGACCGCCGGTCCGCCCGGAAGGTCCTGAACCGCGTGGGCCGCGGTTGCCAGCCATGCCCCGCACGTCAGCAGGGGGGCAGCCAGTCGGTTGGAAATGCTCTTCATAGTTCTCCCACGTCTAAGCTAAGCGCGAATAGTCCGGTAGTTTAATGCCCGGCCACAACGAAGAGCCGCGCGCGAAGCCGCATCGGGCCCGTCTGCTGCTGGTGGTTGCGGGTGGCGATCCATGCGCGCCGCATGCAAACGGCGCGCGTCCATTCGTGATGACACTGTCAATGTCCATGCGGGCCGCTCCAGGCGGCGCGTTGTCTCAGTTCACGGCGCTACCGGCAACCGGACCTGCACGATGCGTTCGGTCGCGCATCGGGCGGTGGCCGGAACCTGCGGCGCAGCCATTTGTTTTCGATCGTAAATTCTAATCCACTTATGCTGCGCGGAAATCCATGCTGCCGCTTCCGTCGGGCCGATCGGCGAGCAGTTCAGCCCTGGTCTTGGTCCAGGAGCGCTGCTGGCGCGGCGCCCGGGGCGCCGGCTTGAACGCGTGGCCATAGACGATCTCGAAGGTGAGCGCCAGCTGGCCGCCCTGGCGCGGATCGGCCAGGTGCTCGGCCAGGGCCTGCTCGAGCCGCGCCCGCCAGCGGCGCCCGCGCAGCCCAGCGAACCGCTGCGGATGCAGGTTCCGGCCCAGGCCGCGCAGCTCCTGCAGCAAGCGCGCGGGCGTGGCGAAGGTCAGGACGATGCGCTCCATGTCCATCACCGGCTCGGCAAACCCGGCGGCGGCCAGCATGTCGCCCCAGTCGTGCATGTCGGTGAACGCATGGCCCGCAGCGGGCCAGCCCAGCTGTTCGTACATGGCGCGCAGCTCGCGCAGGGTGTCCGGCCCGAGGCAGGAGAACATCACGAACCCGTCGGGCGCCAGCGCACGGTGCCACTGCGCGACCAGGGCTTGCGGCGACGCGCTCATGTGCAGGGCCATGTTGGCCCAGACCATTTCCACGCTGTCCGGCGCGGGCTCGCCGAAGGCCACCGCCGGGGCCAGCCAGTCCGACGGACGCCACCAGCGGCGCGCCAGCCGGCCACGCACCGCGGCCCGCGCCGCCTCGCCGGACGATTCATGGATCTGCTGCGCCGCCCCCTTCAGGCGCCCGGCCACGAGGGCGTGGCCCGCCATGCCGCCGCGCAGCGGATCCCAGTCGCACCAATGGGCGGGGGGATTGACGATCCAGCCCAGCCGCTCCTGCATGCGCCGCGCCACTTCCTCGTGCAGCCAGGGCGAGGGCTCGCGCGCCATGGCGCGCCAGCGGGCGCTGGCGACGGGATCGATCGTGGGGGGGCCTTTTTCCGGCATGGCGGCGAGCAAATGGCCGCGAGTATATTGAGCCGATGCTCTTCACACGCCTGTTGGGGGCATCGCGCGGGCACTACGGCGGGCTGCCGAGCCAGTGCGCGATCTGCCACGCCTGGCCCGCGCCGCGCCTGTGCGACGCCTGCGTGCGCCGGTTCGCGGCACCCGCCACGCGCTGCCCGACCTGCGCGCGGCGCGTGCCCGAAGGCGTGCAGCGGTGCGGCGACTGCCTGCGCCACCCGCCGGCGCTGGACGCCTGCATCGCCGCCACCGATTACGCCTACCCCTGGGCCGACCTGCTGGTGCGCTTCAAGTTCCAGTCGGACCCCGGCTGCGCCGCCGCCCTGGCGGCGCTCATGCGCGATGCGGCCGGAGCGCGCGAGCTGCTCGCGCGGGCGGATGCGCTGCTGCCCATCCCGCTGGCGCCAGGGCGCCTGCGCCAGCGCGGCTACAACCAGGCCCTGCTGCTGGCGCGCGCCCTGGACGCCGCGCCGCCACGCACCGGCTGGCTGCTGCGCAGCCGCGAAACCACGGCGCAGAGCAGCCTGCACCGCGACGCGCGGCTGCGCAATCTGCGCGGGGTTTTCACGGTTTCGGACGCCGCCCGCCAAAGCCTGCCGGACCTGCGCGTGGTGCTGGTGGACGACGTCATGACCACCGGCGCGACGCTGCACGCCGCCGCGACGGTGCTGCGCGGCGCGGGGGCGAGGCACATCGGCGCCCTGGTGCTGGCGCGCACGCCGTGAGCGCGGGCGCGCGGACGGACAATCGCGGCGCCATGTTCCACATCGTCCTCGTCGAGCCGGAAATCCCGCCCAACACCGGCAACGTGATCCGCCTGGCAGCCAACACGGGCTGCCGCCTGCACCTGGTGGAGCCCCTGGGGTTTTCCATGCAGGACCGGCTGCTGCGCCGGGCCGGGCTGGACTACCACGAGTGGGCCGACGTGCGCCGCCATGCGCACTGGCAGGCCTTGCTGCATGACGAGCAGCCCGATCCGGCGCGCATGTTCGCGTTCACCACGCACGGCGCGCGCCCGGCCTGCGAAGCGCGCTTCGCGGCGGGCGACTGGCTCGTCTTCGGGGCCGAATCGCGCGGCCTGGCGCCCGCGCTGCGCGAGCGTTTTCCGGCCGCGCAGCGCCTGCGCCTGCCGATGCGCCCCGGGCAGCGCAGCCTCAACCTGTCGAACGCCGTGGCGGTGGCGGTGTTCGAGGCCTGGCGGCAAAACGGGTTCGCCGGGGCGGACGCCGCAACCGGCGTTCAGCCCGCCGCGCCGTAGCTGCGCGCGAGCGACTCGGCAATGCACACGGGCTTGTCGCCGCCCTCGCGCTCGACCACCACCTGCCACGCCATCTGCACGCCGTCGGGCGGCACGGGCTCGAGCGCGCGCAGCGTCAGGCGCGCGCGCAAGCGGCTGTCCACGGGCACCGGCGCGGGAAAACGCACGCGATCGAGCCCATAGTTGATGCCCATGCGCGCGCCCTCGATGGCGAACGCCTGCTCGAAGAACGGCGCCAGCAGCGACAGGGTCAGGAAGCCGTGCGCCACCGTGGCGCCGAAGGGCCCCGCCGCCGCGCGCGCCGGGTCGGTATGGATCCACTGGTGGTCACCGGTGGCCTGGGCAAACTGGTCGATGCGCTCCTGCGTGATCGTGATCCAGTCGGTCACGGCCACTTCCTGCCCGACGCAGGCGGCCAGTTCGGAATAGCTGCGGAAGATTTTCATGCCGGGCAATGTAGTGGCGCGCCGCGCACGGCCCTGTCGGTCGCGCGACAGCCGTCAGCTCAGACCGCGTCCAGCCACTTGCACAACGGCTGCCACTGCTCCAGATCGCGCGGCACGCGCGCCGGCGCCAGGTCGAACAAGGTCAGGCCGTGCGCCGCCAGGTGCACATAGTTCTGCGTATCGCGCAGGAAGCCGAGCACCGGGAAGCCCAGGCCGGCGACGAACTCCTGCAGCTTGTCGGCCGCGATGGTGCGCGCATCCACGCGCATGCCGACGATGCCGATCTGCGTCGGCTTGTCCAGTCGCAGCTCGTGCAGGTCGTCGAGAAACTGGCGCGTGGCGAAGATGTCGAACACGCTGGCCTGCAGCGGCACGACGATGCGGTCGGCCTTGCGCAGCACGTCCTTGAGGCGCCAGCCCTGCAGGCCGGCGGGCGTGTCCAGCACCGCGTGGGTCGCCTCGCGCGGCGGCCGGCCGATCCAGTCGGGGCTGGCCTCCCAGAGCTGGATGCGGCGCGCCGCCGCGGGGCGCTGGCCCAGCCACCAGCGCGCGGACTGCTGGCCATCGACGTCGCCGAGCGCCACGGCATGGCCCCGGCTGGCGTAATAACCCGCGATGTGGGTCGCAAGCGTGGACTTGCCCACGCCCCCCTTGGGATTCGCTACCGCGATCAGCGCCATGTCACACCTCTCTCGAATATCAAACAAAAAGGCCTCGAACCCGCCAGGGGCAAGCGCGAGCAGCTATCAAAACCGCCAGCCTTCGATGCCTGCTGCAGAGACCCGCAGCACCCGCAGCGCCCAGCCCGGAACCTGTTCGCGCTGCTTACTCTAATGCAGACGTGGCCGCCCCCTGCCAGCCGGCATGCGCGACAATGGGCTGCATCGAAACGGCGGCCACGCCCCCAAGACTTCGCACCCGAGCCCCCCCCCACGCACCATGGCCCACGCGCCCGTCTGGCTCACCTACGGTTTCACCTATCTGGCAGCGGCGGTGATCGCGGTGCCCATCACGCGCGCGCTCGGGCTCGGCGCGATCGTCGGCTACCTGGCCGCCGGGATCACCATCGGCCCCTGGGGCCTGGCGCTGGTGAGCAACGTGCAGGACATCCTGCACTTCGCCGAGTTCGGCGTGGTGCTGATGCTGTTCCTGATCGGCATGGAGCTGGAGCCCAGCCGCCTGTGGAGCCTGCGCCGCCCGATCTTCGGCCTGGGCGGCGCGCAGATGCTCGGCTGCACGCTGCTGCTGGGCGCGGCCGCCTGGGCCTGGGGCCTGCCCTGGCGCATCGGGCTGGTGGCGGCGCTGGGGCTCGCGCTCTCGTCCACCGCGATCGCGCTGCAGATCCTGGCGGAGCGCAACCTGCTGCGCACCGAAGGCGGGCAGTACGCCTTCTCCATCCTGCTGTTCCAGGACATCGCCGCCATCCCGATCCTGGCGCTGCTGCCGCTGCTGGGCGCCGCGGGCGATGCCCTGCCCGGCACCGGGCACGCGCTGCTGACCGAGATCCTCAAGACCTTCGGCGTGGTCGGCGTGATCATCCTCGGCGGGCGCCTGGCCCTGCGGCCGGTGCTGCGCTGGGTGGCGCAGAGCAAGACGCCCGAGATCTTCACCGCCACCGCGCTGTTCCTGGTCGTGGGCATCGCCATGCTCATGGTGATCGTCGACCTGTCGATGGCCCTGGGGGCCTTTCTCGCCGGCGTGCTGCTGGCCGACAGCGAATACCGCAGCGAGCTGGAGACCGACATCGAGCCGTTCAAGGGCCTGCTGCTCGGCCTGTTCTTCATCGCCGTGGGCATGAGCATCGACTTCGGCGTGCTGCTCGCCTCTCCATGGAAGATGCTCGCGCTGGTCGTCGGGTTTCTCGCGCTCAAGGCGGCGGTGATCTACCTGCTGGCGCGCGCCACCGGCATGCCGGCGCAGGAGCGGCCGGTCTTCACGCTGCTGCTGACGCAGGGCGGCGAGTTCGCCTTCGTCGTCTTCCAGGCCGGCGTCAACTTCCAGGCGCTGCCGTCGGACATGGCCTCGCTGCTGATCGCCGCGGTCACCATCTCGATGCTGCTCGGCCCGCTGCTGCTGGTGCCGCTGGACCGCGCCCTGCAAAAGCACTTCGCACGGCTCGGCACGCCGCGGGACGGCGTGGAGGACGACATCCCCGAGCCGCAGACGGCCCCGGTCATCATCGCCGGGTTCGGGCGCTACGGGCAGATCGTGGCGCGCGTCATGCTCACGCAGGGCATCCCCACCACCGTGCTGGACCACAGCGTCGAGATGCTGGAGGTGGCGCACACCTTCGGCTACCGCGTGTTCTTCGGCGACGCCACGCGCGTGCAGCTGCTGCGCAAGGCGGGCGCCGAGCAGGCCAGGGTGCTGATGGTGGCCGTCGACACGCCGCAGCAGTCACTCAAGATCGTGCACGCGGCGCGCAAGCACTTCCCGCACCTGCAGGTCATCGCGCGGGCGCGCGACATCGCGCACTGGCACGCGCTGCGCGACCTGGGCGTGACGCTGGTCGAGCGCGAGCTGTTCGAATCGAGCCTGCAGAGCGCCGCCACGGTGCTCCAATGCATGGGCATGGAGGGCCGCGAGGCGCGCGAAGTCACCGAGCGCTTTCGCGCGCACAACATCGCGCTGGCCGACCAGCTCTACCCGCACTACAAGGATCGCGAGAAATTCATCGCCGCCACCAAGCAGGGCCGCCAGCAGCTGGTCGAGCAGATGACCCGCGAGCGCGAGGAGCGGCGCCGCGCCGCGCGCCAGCACACGCCGCACGCTGCCCCGCCGCCGGACGACGACGCGCGGGCAGCCTGATCAGACCTTCTCGAGCACCACGGCGATGCCCTGCCCCACGCCGATGCACATGGTGCACAGCGCGTAGCGGCCGCCGAGCGCGTGCAGCTGGTTGACCGCGGTAGTCGCCAGGCGCGCGCCCGAGGCGCCCAGCGGGTGGCCGAGCGCGATCGCCCCGCCCCACTGGTTGACGCGCGGGTCGTCGTCGCGCAGCCCCAGGTCGCGCAGCACCGCCAGGCCCTGCGCGGCGAAGGCCTCGTTGAGCTCGATCACGTCCATCTGGGCTATCGTCAGGCCGGTCAGCTGCAGCACCTTGCGCGTGGCCGGCGCCGGGCCGAAGCCCATGATGCGCGGCGCCACGCCGGCCGTGGCCATGCCGACCACGCGCGCGCGCGGCGTCAGGCCGTATTGCCTGACGGCGTCTTCGCCGGCCAGCAGCAGCGCGCAGGCGCCGTCGTTGATGCCGCTGGCGTTGCCCGCCGTCACCGTGCCGTCCGGGCGCACCACACCCTTGAGTTTGGCCAGCGCCTCCAGGCTGGTGGCGCGCGGGTGCTCGTCGGTGTCGACGACGACGGGGTCGCCCTTCTTCTGCGCGATGGCCACCGGCGCGATCTCGCGCGCCAGGTGGCCCGCGGCGGTCGCGGCCGCGGCCTTCTGCTGGCTGGCCAGCGCCATGCGGTCCTGCGCCTCGCGCTCGATCCCGAAGTCGGTGGCCACGTTCTCGGCCGTCTCGGGCATCGAGTCGATGCCGTACTGCGCCTTCATCAGCTTGTTGACGAAGCGCCAGCCGATGGTGGTGTCGTAGACCGCGTTGCTGCGGCTGAAGGCGCTCTCGGCCTTCGGCATGACGAAGGGCGAACGGCTCATGCTCTCCACCCCCCCGGCGATCATCAGCCGCGCCTCGCCCGCCTTGATCGCGCGCGCCGCCGTGCCCACGGTGTCCAGCCCCGAGCCGCACAGGCGGTTGATGGTGGCGCCCGGCACCTCGGTCGGCAGCCCCGCGAGCAGCGCCGCCATGCGCGCCACGTTGCGGTTGTCCTCGCCCGCCTGGTTGGCGCAGCCATAGAGCACGTCGTCGACCGCCGCCCAGTCCACACCCGCGTTGCGCGCCATCAGCGCCTTGATCGGCGTCGCGGCCAGGTCGTCGGTGCGCACGCTGGAGAGGGCGCCGCCGTAGCGGCCAAAGGGGGTACGGATCGCGTCGACAATGAATGCCTGTGACATGGTGCTTCCTCTATATCTTCAAAAAAGAGAGCTGCCAGCGCCCTGCAGACGGGCGATTGGACCGGTTTTCAATCTCGCTGCGGCTGCAGCGGCAAACCGATCATACGTTGCAACTCCCGCACGGTCAGGCCCGCCACCATGTCGATCACCGACAGCCCTCGCGGCGAACACGCCAGGGTACAGAGGTCGGTATAGATGCGCTTCACGCAAGCCAGGCCCGTGAGCGGGTAGCTGCACTCGGCCACCACCTTGGGCTCGCCCGTCTTGGTGAGCAAATCCATCATCACCCAGGTCTGTTTCGCCCCCACGGCCAGGTCCATCGCGCCCCCCACCGCGGGAATGGCGCCGGGCTCGCCCGTGCTCCAGTTGGCCAGGTCACCCGTGGCCGAGACCTGGAAGGCGCCGAGCACGCAGATGTCCAAGTGCCCGCCACGCATCATCGCGAAGCTGTCGGCATGGTGGAAGAAGCAGCCGCCGGGCAGCAGCGTGACGGGCTGCTTGCCGGCGTTGATCAGGTCGTAGTCTTCCTGCCCGGCGGCGGGCGCCGGCCCCATGCCGAGGATGCCGTTTTCCGAATGGAGGATGACTTCGCGGCCGGCCGGAATGTGGTTGGCCACCTTGGTCGGCATGCCGATGCCGAGGTTGACGCAGGCGCCGTCGAAAATGTCCCGCGCGACGCGGGCGGCGAGTTCGTCCTTGGTTCTTTTTTGATAGCTACTCACGCCCGATACTCCTGGGCCAGGCCCTTTTTCATGCTGCATTCTTGAAACCGCCGGCCCGGGTCGCCACGCGATCGACCTTCACGATCCTGCTGACGAAGATCCCCGGGGTGACCACCGCCTCCGGATCCAGCGCCCCGAGCTCCACGATCTCGTGCACCGTGGCCACCGTGGTCCTGGCGGCGGTGGCCATGACCGGCCCGAAGTTGCGCGCCGCCATGCGGTAGGTCAGGTTGCCCCAGCGGTCGCCGCGCTCGGCCTTGATCAGCGCCAGGTCGCCGTGGATCGGGTACTCCAGCACGTAGTGCCTGCCGCCGATCTCGCGCGTTTCCCTGCCCTTGGCCAGCTCGGTGCCGTAGCCGGTCGGGCAGAAGAAGGCGCCGATGCCCGCTCCCGCGGCGCGCAGGCGCTCGGCCAGGTTGCCCTGGGGCACCAGTTCCAGCTCCAGCTGGCCCGAGCGGTACAGCTCGTCGAAGACCCAGCTGTCCGCCTGGCGCGGGAAGCTGCAGATGATCTTGCGCACCTGCCCGCTCCCGAGCAGCGCCGCCAGGCCCGCATCGCCGTTGCCGGCGTTGTTGTTGACGACGGTGAGCCCGCGCGCGCCCTGGGCGATCAGGCCGTCGATGAGCTCGGCCGGAATGCCCGCCGTGCCGAAGCCGCCGATCAGCACCGTGGCGCCGTCCTGGACCCCGGAGAGTGCCTGCGCCACCGAATCTGCAACCTTGTCGATCATGGTGTCACGCCGTTTGGGGGTTGAGCACGAAGTCGTAGGCCATCAGATAGGTGCCGTCGGCCTGCCGGTCGATGGCCCTGATCAACGACTGGCGCACACCGAACACGGCATCCGAATCGAGGTATTCATCCCCCTCGCGGAAGATGTGCGTCACGAGCGTCTCGTAGCCCGGCGCCTTGATCATGAAGTGCAGATGGGCCGGGCGCCACGGGTGGCGCTTCGTCGCATGGAGCAGGGTGCCCACCGGGCCGTCGGTCGGGATCGGATAGGCCTCGGGCACGATGCTGCGGAAGTGAAAGCTGCCGTCGGCCCGCGAGGTCAGCCTGCCGCGCGCCTGGGCATGGTCCAACCCCTCTTTCTGCACGTCGTAGGTACCCTCGTCGTCGGCCTGCCAGACGTCGATCTCCGCACCGGCGATCGGCTCACCGCGCAAGCCTCGGACCGTACAGCGCACGTCGCAAGGCGTGCCGGGCGCGCCATTGGCCACGTCGGCTCCGTCGTCGTAGTGCGGCGCACCAGGCACAAAGAACGGACCAAATACCGTGGCCTCGGTACAAGCAGCAGGCTTGTCGTTGTTCATGGCCACTGCCAGCATGGACAGGCCCAGCACGTCCGACAGCAGGATGAACTCCTGGCGTGTCCCGGTGCACTTGTGCCCCGTGGCGGTCAGGAATTCAATGCCCTTCATCAGTTCATCTTCGGTGAGCTCGACCTCGCGCGCAAAGGCATGCAGGTGGCGGATCAACGCCTGCATGATTTGTTTGGTTCGTGGATCCGCCGTATGGGCGATGCTGTCGAGTACCGCCTGGGTGATGTTTTCCTTGTTGACGTTTCTCATGGTGCTATCTCCTGGGAAATAAAGAATGATCGGGAACTGCCATCAGCAGCCCATGTCACGCCACAATCCGCGTGCGGCAACGGAGCCGGATCTGTCCGGGCCTGACTAGCGCCAGTGACATCGTGCCGGGGCTGGGCAAAGGCTTTTGAGGCCAGCACACGCCATACATGTTTAGCCCCGTTCAGTCCAGTTGCAGGCCGATTTGCTGAGCGACCCTGCCCCACTTCTCGTTGTCGGCAGTCAGGCGGGCCATGGCTTGTTGCGGCGTATTGGCCACCACCTCGAGGCCAGCACCGAGGAGGCGCTGCTTCACCTCCGGCTTTTGCAGCGCGCTGACCACCGCCTTTTGCAGCTTGTCGACGATCGCCAGCTCCACGTCCTTGGGAGCAGCGAGAATCTCAAAGAACGAAGCGTCGTACCCCGCAACACCAGCCTCGGCCACGGTCGGCACCTCGGGTGAGCCAGGCGAGCGCTGGCTACCCGAAACCGCCAGTGCCACCAGCCGCCCCTCCTTTACGTGCGGCGCCACCGTCGGTGCCGCCAGAAAGCCGCAAGGCACTTGGTTGGCCAACACGTCCTGCATGGCCGGGGCCGGACCGCGGTAAGGCACGTGGGTCAGCTTGATATTGGTCATGGTCATCAAGAGCTCCATCGCCATGTGACCCGGAACGCCAGGCCCGCCAGAGGCGTAATTCATCGATTGCGCCTTGGCCTTGGCAATGAACTCAGTCAAGGTCTTGACGCCGACCGACGGGTGGCACACCAGCATCTGGTTGAAACTGGCCAGCAGCGTCATCGGCACCAGGTCCTGCATCGGCCTGAACCCCAGTTTCTTGTACAGGTGCGGATTGATCGTGATCATGGTGTCCGGGCCGACGAGAAAGGTGTAGCCATCGGCCGAACGCGTCACCTCTTGCGCACCGATGTTACCGCCGGCACCCGGGCGGTTGTCCACGATGACCGGCTGGCCCAGGCTTTTCTGCAGATCCGGCTGGATCAGCCGGGCGATCATGTCGCCGGGCGCACCGGCGGGAAAGGACACGAGCAGGCGGATAGGTTTCTTGGGCCAATCCTGCGCATACGCCGGAAATACGGTGCATACGGCTATGGTTGCAATAGCGATTCGACGAAAAATCCTCATGGTTGTCTCCGATGGAGGAAAGGAAAAAGAAAGGGAAGAGATCACTCCTCCGTCCACGCAAAACCCACGTCCTCGGTGGATTCGATATGGCTCGTCAGCCGCTGCATCAGCCGCAGCAATTGCGTCTGCTCCGTGTCGCTCAGGGCGGCCAGCAACCGGCGCTCGCGCTCCAGCAGCCGCTCGCGCAGCTCGCCGTGCAGGGCCCGGCCTTCGGCAGTCAGGTTCAGCAGGTAGGCCCTGCCATCGAGCGGGTCTGGCAGGCGCTGCACCAGCCCCAGGCGCACCAAGTTGGCCAGCGCGCGGCTCACCGGGGCCTTGTCCATCGCGGTTCTTGCTACCAGCTGCGCAGCCGAGGATTCACCCAGCGCACCGAGCACCACCACCAGCCGCGCCTCGCGCAATGCCAGGCCACACTGCTGCGCCACACACTGCGCCGTGCCCCGGCTCACGGTGTGCGCCAGACGCGAGAGCTGGTAGGGGAAATAGCGATCGAGGTCGAGTGCGTCGGTCATCTCACCACACCCCGATCTCGATGCCGATCTGGAGCTCCTTGGCATTCCAGCCCTCGATGGCCTGCGGCGCGATGCCGGTAGTACGCCTGCGCGCGAACAGCCAGTCCAGCAGGCGCTGGCGCATTTGCGCGATCACGGCAGCGTGCGCTCCGGAAGCCCCCAGGTCCTCAAACTCCTCCGGGTCATTCACCAGGTCGAACAGCATGGGCGCCAGGCCGTCGAAGTGCACGTACTTCCATTCGGCGGTGCGCACCATGGTCATGTTGCAGCGATCCACCGGGGCGCCGATCGGCAGGCGCACGCAGTCACGAAAGGCATAGGTGTTCTCACAGATCGCCATGTCCTTGGTCCATGGCACGGATGTCCCGCGCAGCAGCGGCACGAGCGACTGGCCTTCGAGCCACTCCCACGGCTGCGGCAGACCAAGCACGTCGAGGAAGGTCGGCACCAGGTCGATCGATTCGACGATGGCGTCGACCACCGTTCCGCGCGTGGCATCGGACTGCGTGGACGGGTCGACAACGATCAGTGGCACTTTCACGACGGTGTCGTGAAAGAGCTCCTTCTCGCCCATCCAGTGGTCGCCCAGGTAGTCGCCATGATCGCTAGGGAAGGTCTGAACAAGAGCGATTTGCGTGCACGGCAGTTGGGGTAATTCGGTGTTTGACCAGGACGCATCGCTTCCGGCGGGCGTTCTCAGGCGTTTGCTGCCTCATTTCGTCCCCTCATGCTGTTTTCGGACGCACCACTCCCGTCATCGCCATCAACTGCTTTCGCACCATCCACAGGTTCGACAGCGCGAACAGGGTCACCACGTGTGCAGTGTTCTTGGTCAGCCCGCGGAACCGCACCTTCACCAGTCCGAACTGGCGCTTGATCACGCGGAACGGGTGCTCCACCTTCGCACGCACGCTGGCCTTGCGGTGCTCCGTCTTCTGAACTTTCTTCTTGGCCCTGCCTTCTGGCAGCTTGGCAATGTCGCTCGGGCGGGCGGCGATGTGCCACTTCACGTCTCTGTCTACCCGGGTTGCGGCGCCCCGGTAACCTGAGTCGGCCCAGACTTCCTTCTCCTTGCCATGCAGCAGGTCAGCCACCTGTTCGACGTCCGCCTCGTTGGCTGCCGTGGTGGTGACCGTATGCACCAGGCCGCTGTCGGCGTCCACGCCGATATGCGCCTTCATTCCGAAGAACCACTGGTTGCCCTTCTTCGTCTGATGCATCTCCGGGTCGCGCTCGCCGCTCTCGTTCTTGGTGGAACTGGGCGCGGCAATGATGGTGGCGTCCACGATGCTTCCGCGCTTGAGCAACAGCCCCTTGCGTGCCAGCAGCGCGTTCACCGCTCTCAGGATGTCATCGGCCAGGTCGTTGGCCTCCAGCAGGTGCCGGAAGTTCAGGATGGTCGTCTCGTCCGGAATCGGCTCATTCAGGCTCAGGCGAGCGAAGGCGCGCAGCGACGCGATTTCGTACAGAGCCTCCTCCATCGCGGGGTCGCTCAGCGCGAACCAGTTCTGCATCAGGTGCACCCGCAGCATCGACTCCAACGCGTACGGCCTGCGACCGCGCCCGGCAACCGGGTAGTGCGGCTCGATGATCTTGAGCAGCACCTTCCACGGAACCACCAGCTCCATCTCGTCCAGGAACACTTCGCGCCGCGTCTTCTTGCGCTTTCCAGCGTACTCCGCGTCAGAGAAACTGATCTGGCTCATCGCGTTTGCTCCTTTGCGTCAATCAACGCACGGCCGCAGAATCGGTGGACTTGATCAGACCTTCCTTAGGCAGGATGCAGCGTTGGTGGGTGGCCGCTTCAGACTGGAAGCCGCCAATCGGACTTCGGCGGCAGATTGACGACTCTCGTTGCAAGCAGTCGCTGACCGCCACGCGTCAGTTCAAGCCATGCCATTCGCTTGCAGACGCCAATCAAGTAGCCGCAGCGCGCGCTGCTGGATTCGAAGCACGACCCTTCGTTCCCGCCGCTTCCTTAGTTCATTCGCCATTGACAATTTTCCCTCGTTGGCGGGTTGCGCGTTGTCACGTCACGTGCGCGAGGGCCGGAGCCGACGCCGCAGCCGGCGGGGTGACGGGGCCAGCCATGATGCTATAGACTGCACAGAATTCTGTCATCACCTTCACCGGAGTTAGTCATGGGATTCTCAGCCAGTGATGTGGTGCCACTCACCCAAGCGCGCGCCAACCTCTCCGAGCTCGCCGACCAGGCGAAGGCCGGTGCCGAGAAAATCATTACCAAGAATGGTGAGAGTTACGTCGCTCTGATCGATGCCGACCGGCTGGACTACTACCACCGGCTGGAACGCGAGCGCATCCACCTGCTGTTGATTGACGACGCCAAGCGTGGATTAGCCGACATCGACGCCGGGCGCACCTACGCAGCGGATGCTGCCCTCGCCCAAATTCAACAGCGCCTAGCCAGCGCTACTCGCGGCAAGGCGGCCAAGAAGCGTGGCTGAGGATATCTACCGAGTCGAGCTGACGGCGAGCTTCCTGGAGCGCCTGAACGCCGTCGAGGCCTTCTTGTCGAAGGCGGATGCCGCCTTCGCTTTTGACGCTCTGCTTGCCGAGCTGCGCTCCACTGTAATCCCCAACCTGGCGCGGTTCCCTCGCATTGGCCGTCGCTACCTCAACAATCCACCGCAATCAGCAGAGGCACTAGCACAACTGGCCACGCTGCCGGAAGGCTCAGCCAACGTCCTTCGCGAGTACCTGCATGGTGACTACCTGATGCTGTACGCGGCCGTGGAGGTCAATGCCACTGTATACCTGCTGTCTATTCGGCACCATCGCCAGCTTTCGTTTGACTTTGCTCGGCACTGGCCGGCGTCAACCTGACTGCAGGGGCGAGTTGAATCGCCCCGGGATTCTTGAAGGCCCGTTGGTTTAAGTCAGACCTCCACCGTGGTGGTCTCGTTGGCGAGTTGCCGATAGTAGTTTGCCTCAGCGTGCGCCGGCGGGATGTAGCCGATGGGTTCAAGCAGGCGATGGTGGTTGAACCAGGACACCCATTCGAGCGTGGCCAGCTCCACCGATTCCCTCGTTTTCCACGGCGCCCGGCGATGAATCGGTTCGGGCTTGTAGAGCCCGTTGATCGTCTCGGCCAGGGCGTTGTCATAGGAGTCGCCCTTGCTGCCCACGGACGGCTCGATGCCCGCCTCGGCCAACCGCTGGGTGTAGCGAATGCTGACGTATTGCGAGCCCCTGTCCGAGCGGCAAACGAGGCTGCCATCGCGCTCGGACTGCCTCACGTACAGCGCCTGCTCCAGGGCGTCCAGCACGAAGTCTGTTCGCATCGAACGACTCACCCGCCAGCCCACGATGCGACGGGCAAACACGTCGGCAGTCCCCTCGCGCGCCAGCTGCTTGCAGACTTTGTCGGCGCCGTGGACCTGCATGTTGGCCTGCCAGACACGTTGAATCTGCGGCGCCAGGGCCTCGTCGCGGTGAGCCCGGGCGCAGCGCTTGTGCGGTTCGCGCAGCAGCGCTGCATGGCGCCAGTATCCCGACGGGGCGATCTGCAATGTCTTGCAGATCGGCTCGACTCCCTGGGTGGCGCGGTGCTGGTCGATGAAGTCGTTCGGGACTTCAGTCGGCGGTCGAGCTCCGCCTGTTCGAAAAACGTGCTCGGCAGCTTCAGGATCTCGTTGGCCCGCCGCAGTTCCTTGTTCTCGCGCTCAAGATCCTTGACCCGTTGTGCCTCCGACGTTGTGACGCCTTCGCACCCCGGGATCGACCTCCACGCGCTTGACCCATTCCAGCAGCGTCTGCGGCACGCAGCCGATCTTCGGCGCAATCGATTCGACGGCCGCCCACAACGACGGGTGCTCCCCCCCGGTGCTCTTACACCATCCTCACCGCCCGCTCACGGACCTCAGGTGAGAACTTGCTTGGCTCTTCATGGCTCAATCCTCTCAGAGATTTGAGCCTCCTCAAAGCCGGGGCGATTCATTCGGCCGGATGCCTCCCAGAGGCTATCGTTAGTGGGCCAGTGGCGCCCCAGACGCAGTTCACAAAACGGCTGGCATCCACAAAAATGCAAGCGCTTCTCCCCAGCTACGTCCTCCGCGAGCAATCATCACCCCGCGCCCCATGCCCAGCGACAAACTCCACCTCTCCCTCCAAGCCAACGTCCTCACCGCCACGCTGCACCGCCCCGACAAACTCAACGCCATCGACAACGACCTAGCCAGCGAACTGCTGGAGGCGATCCAAGCTGCGGGTCGCAACGAGGAAGTCCGCGTCCTCCTGCTGCGCGGCGCAGGCCGCGCCTTCTGCGCCGGGCGCGACGTCAGCGCCGCGCCCACGCCACGCGACCTGGAACTGGTGCAGGCCGTCGCCTCGGCGTTGGTCGCCCTGCCCCAGCCCGTCGTCGCCGCCGTCCATGGCTGGACCGTCGGCGCGGGCCTGGAGTGGATGCTCGATGCCGACCTGGTGCTGGCCGCCGACAACAGCCGCTTCAAGCTGCCCGAGGCGTCGCTCGGCGTCTTCGTCACCGGCGGCCTGACGGCGACGCTGCCCGCCTTCGCCGGCCTGGCCCGCGCCAAGGCCTTGATGCTGCTGGGCGAAGAGTTCAGCGCCGCCCAGGCGCAGGCCTGGGGCCTGGTCTGGCAAGTCGTGGCGGCCACCGAACTCGACGCGACCGCCGCACGCATCTGCGCGAAGCTCGCCGCGCTGGAACCGCGGGTCGTGCGCCGCTACAAGAAGGTGCTCAACGAAGTCGGCCTGGCCTCGTTCCAGAAAGCAGTGCAAGCCGAGACGCAGGCGCAGACCGACTTCCAGGCCTGACCCGCCTGCAGGCCGGGCGACAGCCAGGCGCCCTGCCCCTCCGCGCCCGCGGCCGGGACAGCCCCCCGCGGCACCGCCCGATACGCCCGAAACGCAGCTTCTTCATTGAGTTGGGGTTTCTACTCGTTGATATTTCAACCATCTGGCACCGAGAATGCGCGTTCCCTACAAAAGTCAGGAGACCAGTTCCATGCGAGTTCCTCAAACACTGTTGGCCATCGCCCTGGGGCTGGCCGGCGCCAGCGCCTTCGCGCAGGTGAAGGTCGGCATCATCGCCCCCTTCTCCGGGCCGTTCGCGCACTACGGCGTGCTGATGAAGGCCGGTGCCGAGGCCTACGTGGCCAGCCAGGGAGGCAAGCTCGCCGGCCAGACCGTGGAGCTGATCTACCGCGACGAAGGCGCACCCAACCCCGCCAACGCGCGCAACCTGGCGCAGGAGCTGGTGATCAAGGACAAGGTCGACTACATCGGCGGCTTCGTCTTCACCCCCAACGCGATGGCGATCGCGCCGGTGATCCAGCAATCCAAGACGCCCGCCGTCATCTTCAACGCCGCCACCTCCGACATCACCACCAAGTCCGACTACTACCTGCGCACCAGCTACACCCTGTGGCAGGTCACGGTGCCGATGGCGCAGCACGCGGCCAAGAAGGGCATCAAGAAGGTGGTGACGGCCGTGACCGACTACGGCCCCGGCATCGACGCCGAGAACGCCTTCAAGGCGGAGTTCGCCAAGCAGGGCGGCCAGGTGGTCGAGAGCATCCGCATGCCGCTGGCCACCACCGACTTCGGCCCCTTCGCGCAGCGCATCAAGGCGGCCGGCCCGCAAGCCGTGTTCGTGTTCCTGCCCGGCGGCCCGCCCAACCTGGGGTTCGTGCGCGCCTACCAGCAAAACGGCCTGCGCCAGGCCGGCATCGAGTTCCTGGGCACCTCCGAGACCGACGAATTCGATCTGCAGAAGTTCGGCGACAGCGCCCTGGGCCTGGCCACCGCCTTCCACTATTCCTCGGTCCACGAGTCGGCGGCCAACAAGGCTTTCGTCGAAGCGGTGGCCAAGGCGAACAAGGACGCCGTGGCCAACTACGCCACGGTGGGCGCCTGGGACGGCATGCACGTGATCCACAAGATGATCGAAGCCACGGCCGGCAAGCGCGATGGCGACAAGGCCATGGCCGCCGCCAAGACGCTCAAGTGGGAGAGCCCGCGCGGCCCGGTGGCGATCGATCCCGCCACGCGCCACATCACGCAGAACGTGTACCTGCGCACCGTGGAGAAGGGCGCCGGCGGCCTGCTCGTGAACAAGGAAACCCAGAACTTCGGTCCGCAGGTCGACCACGGCCTGGTGAAGTAAGGAAGCACGCTCCGTGTCCCTGCTGGCCAACATCCTGATCGACGGCATCGCCTACGGCATGGTGCTGTTCATCATCTCGGCGGGCCTCACCATCACGCTGGGCCTCATGCGCTTCGTCAACCTGGCGCATGGTGCCTTCGCGATGGTGGGCGGCTACGTCGCCGCCTGGCTGGTGGGGGTGCACCAATGGGGCCTGCTGGCAGGGACCATTGGCGCCTTGCTGGTCACCGCGGTGATCGCCGCGGTGCTCGAGGTCCTGGTGCTGCGGCGGCTGTACCGCCGCAGCGAACTGCAGCAGGTGCTCTTCACGATCGGCCTGACCTTCCTGTTCGTGGCGTCCGTCAACCTGGTGTTCGGGCCGCAGGTGCAGCTGATCCCGCTGCCGGCCTGGCTGGCCGCCACGGTCGATCTGGGTTTCAGAACCATCCCGGCGCAGCGGCTGCTGGTCATCGTCGTCGGCCTGGCGGTGCTGGCGAGCGTCTACTGGGTGATGAACGCCACGCGCTTCGGCGTGTGGCTGCGCGCCACCGTGGACAACACGGCCGCTGCCGAATCCCTGGGCATCCCCGTCAAGTGGGTCTATGCCATCACCTTCGCCGCCGGCGCTGCGCTGGCCGCGCTGGGTGGCATCCTGGGCGCCGAGCTCATGCCGCTGGAGCCCTTCTACCCGATCAAGTATCTGGTGCTGGTGCTGGTCGTCGTGGCCGTCGGCGGCATGGGCAGCATCGCCGGCTCCGCGGCGGCGGCCGTCGGTCTCGGCATCGTCGAGACCGCCAGCAAGTACCTGGCCGCCGACTGGGGCAGCCTGTTCTTCTTCGCCGCGGTGGCCCTGCTCCTGGCATGGCGGCCTCATGGCATCCTCGCGAGGCGGTCCGCATGACGTGGCGCGCAATCTGGCCCATGCTCGCCCTCGTCGGCGCCTGCGTGGCCGTGTACTTCCTCTTCCCCGAGCAGCTCGGGCTGGCGGCGCGGGTCGCCACCATGGCCATCTTCGTGATGTCGCTCGATCTGGTGGTGGGCTACGGCGGCCTGGCCACGCTCGGTCACGCCGCGCTGTTCGGCGTGGGCGCCTACGCCACCGGCATCGCCGCCACCCACCTCACGGACAACACGCTGCTGGGCCTGGCCATAGGCGCCGGCAGCGGCGCGGGGCTGGCGGCCTTGTCGGGCGCCTTCCTGGTGCGCTACCACGGGCTGACCTTCCTCATGCTGACCATCGCCATCGCGGAGATCATGCTCAATCTCGCCAAGAAGCTGCGCGTGTGGACCGGTGGCGACGACGGCCTGAGCAGCTACACCGTGGGCAAGCTCTTCGGCCTGTTCGAGTTCGACCTGTACGGCAAGGTCGCCTTCATCTACAGCTGCACGCTGCTGGTGATCTGCTTCTGGGCGATGCGGCGGCTGATGGCCTCGCCCTTCGGCCTGGCCTGCGTGGGCATCCACCAGAACCGCGTGCGCATGGCGGCGATGGGCGACCCGGTGCGCAGCACGCTGTTGAAGCTCTACACCTGGGCCGGCCTGTTCGCCGGCCTGGCGGGCGCGCTCTCGGCGCAGATCACGCAGATCGTCGGCCTCGATTCGCTCGGCTTCTCGCTGTCGGCCGAATCGCTGGTGATGCTGGTGCTGGGCGGCACCGGTTCGCTTTATGGAGCGATCGCCGGCACCGCCATCTTCATGACGGTGCACCACGCCGCCTCGTCCATCAACCCCTACCACTGGCTGTTCATCATCGGCGGCATGCTGTGCACGCTGGTGCTGGTGCCGCGCGAGCGTTGGGTCGCGTCTTTGCGCAAGCGCTTCGCCCGGCCGGCGCCGGCGCGAGTCGCGCAGGAGGCCGCGCCATGAGGACGCCCCTGCTGGAGATCCAGAACCTGAACAAGGCCTTCGGTGGCCTGAAGGTCACGCGCGACGTCTCGCTGTCGCTGCGCGCGGGCGAGCGCATCGGCCTGATCGGCCCCAACGGCGCCGGCAAGAGCACGCTGGTCAACCTGGTGACCGGCCTGCTGCCGCCCTCCTCGGGCACCGTGCGCCTGCTGGGTGTGGACGTCACCCGTGCCGGCCAGGCCGAACGCGTGCGGCGCGGCCTGGTGCGGACCTTCCAGGTGACGCAGCTGGCGCCCACGCTGACGGTGCGCAGCCAGGTCGAACTGGCCATCCACGAACGCGAAGGGACGGTGCGCAACATGTGGCGTCCCGCCAGCCGCTTCCCGGTGCACGCCGAGGAAGCGCGCGCCATCCTCGCGCAGCTGCAGATGCTGGAGATCGCCGACGAGCGCCCCATCGACCTGGCCTACGGCCAGCAGCGGCTGGTGGAGATCGCCATCGCCATGGCGCTGCGGCCCCGAGTGCTGCTGCTCGACGAACCGATGGCGGGCGTGCCCAGCGGCGAGCGGCAGGTGGTGCTCAACGCCCTGGCCACGCTGCCGCCGACGCTGGGCCTGCTCATGATCGAGCACGACATGGACCTGATCTTCAGCTTCGCCCACCGCATCCTGGTGCTGGCCGAAGGGGCAGTGCTGGCCGACGGACCGCCGGCGGAGATCCGCCGCCATGCCGCCGTGCAGCAGGCCTACCTGGGCACGGAGGCCGCGCGATGAACGAGGCGATCAGCGTCCACGGACTCACGGCGGGCTTCGGCCCGGTGAACATCCTGCACCGCGTCGACCTGTCGGTGGCGCCAGGCGCGCGCATCGCCGTGATCGGCCGCAACGGCGTGGGCAAGACCACCTTGCTCAAGACCCTGATGGGCCTGGCCGACGTGCACGAAGGAACGGTCAAGCTGTTCGGCCAGGACATCACACGCCTGTCGCCGCGCGACCGCGCTCATGCGGGCCTGGGCTACGTGCCGCAGACGCGCGACATCTTCCCCTCGCTGACCGTCGAAGAGAACCTGGTGGCGGGCCTCAAGGGCCGGCCGCGCGGCGATGTCGCCGAAGCCTACGAACTGTTCCCGCGCCTGAGGGAGCGGCGGCACAACGGCGGCGCCCAGCTCTCCGGCGGCGAGCAGCAGATGCTGACGGTCGCCCGCACCCTGCTGGGCCGGCCGCGGGTGCTGCTGCTCGACGAGCCGCTCGAAGGGCTCGCGCCCATCATCTGCCAGGAGTTGATGAAGACCTTAGCCGGCCTGGCCCGCGCCACCGGCGTGGCCGTGCTGCTGGTCGAACAGAAGGTCGAAGACGCCTTGCGCTTCGCCGAATCCGCGGTGGTGCTGGAACGCGGCGAGGTCGTGCACCGCAGCGACAGCGCCACGCTGGCCGCGCGCACCGACCTGCTGGAACGCTACGTGGGCGTGGCCGGCGAAGGCCACGCCTGAAACCCGAAAAGGAGACCTCCATGAACAACAGCGCGCCCCCCGGCGTCCCGGTCGTCGACGTCGATCCCTACAGCGACGCCTTCCTGGCCGACCCCTACCCTGCGCATCGCCAGCTGCGCGATGCCGGCCCGGTGGTCTGGATCCCGAAGTACGGCGTCTATGCGGCGGCCCGCCACGAGACGGTGCGCGCGGTGTTCGCCGACCACGGCACCTTCATCTCGTCGGCCGGCGTCGGCCTGGCCAACTTCAACAAGGAAGAGCCTTTCCGACCCCGCAGCGTGATCCTGGAAGCGGATCCGCCGGACCACACCCGCGCCCGCGCGGTGCTGGCGCGCATCCTCTCGCCCAAGGCCATGATGCAGATGCGCGAGACCTTCCAGCAGGAGGCCGACGCCTTGCTGGATCGGTTCGTCGAGAAGGCCGCCAGCGCGGGCACGGTGGACGCCGTGGCCGACCTGGCCGAGCCGTACCCGCTGAAGGTCTTCCCCGATGCCGTGGGGCTGGAAGGAGCAGGCCGCGAGAACCTGCTGCTGTACGGCGACATGATCTTCAACTCCTTCGGCCCGCGCAACGAGCGGCTGGCGAAGTCGGCCGAGCGGGTCAAGCCCGTGACCGAATGGATCATGAACCACTGCCAGCGCGCGCAGCTGCGCCCCGGCGGCTTCGGCGACCAGATCTACCAGGCGGCCGACGCCGGCGAGATCACGCAGGCCGAGGCGCCCATGCTGGTGCGCTCCTTCCTCTCGGCCGGCGTGGACACCACCATCAACGGCCTGGGCAACGCGCTGCTGTGCCTGGCCCGCGAACCGGAGCAGTACGAAAAACTGCGGGCCGACTTGTCGCTGGCGCGCTCCGCCTTCGAGGAATCGCTGCGCTTCGAGTCCACCGTGCAGACCTTCTTTCGCACCACCTCGCGGGCTACCGAGCTCGAAGGCGCGCAGCTGCCGGTCGACTCCAAGATCGTCTGCTTCCTGGCCGCGGCCAACCGCGACGAGCGCCAGTGGCAGGAGCCCGACCGCTTCGACATCACGCGGCGCGCCGCCGGCCACATGGCTTTCGGCTCCGGCATCCACGGTTGCGTGGGCCAGGTGGTGGCGCGTCTCGAAGGCGAGCTGATCCTGTCCGGCCTGGCCAAGCGCGTGAAGCGCCTGGAGATCGCCGGCGAAGCCACCCGCCGCCCCAACAACACCTTGCGCGCGCTCGGCTCGCTGCCGCTGCGCCTCGTTCCCGCCTGAGAACCATGACCCAGATCCACCTGATCCAGGCCGACGGCCAGGCCCTGTCGCTCGAAGGCGAAGACGGCCAGAGCGTGATGCAGCTGGCCACGGCCGCGGGCCTGTCCGGCATCGTCGGCGAATGCGGCGGCTCGGCGATGTGCGCCACCTGCCATGTGTACGTCGACGAGGCTTGGCTGGACAAGCTGCCGCAGGCGCTGCCGCCCGAACTCGAGATGCTCGAATGCACCGCGTCGGAGCGCCGGCCCAACAGCCGGCTCAGCTGCCAGATCAAGCTGGCGCCCGAACTCGCGGGCCTGACCGTGCACCTGCCGGAGCGGCAACAATAGGGGCATCGACCCAGCGTTCCACCCCGCCATGCCCCGCGCCGCCACCAAGACCAGCATTCGCGCACCGGCCGCCCCGCGCAAGCCGGCCCAGCCGAAAGTCGTGGACCTGCCGAACTACGCCCCGGCCTACTTCACCTGGATCGCCAACAAGCTGTCCAACGGCGCATCCAAGGCCTATCTCGCCAGCTTCGACGTCGGCATCGAGACCTGGCGCGTGCTGGTGCTGCTGGCGCTGCACACCTCGATCTCGGCCAGCCGCGTGGTCAAGGTGATCGGCATGGACAAGGCCTCGGTCAGCCGCGTGTTCAAGGCCATGCAGGCGCGCGGCCTGGTCACCATGGGGCTGGACCCGGAGGACGGCCGGGTGCGCATGGCGACCATCACCCCCGCCGGCCAGGAGCTGCACGACAAGATCCTGCAGATCGCCCTGGAGCGCGACCGCGCCCTGATGGCGGTGCTGGCCCCGGAGGAGCGGCAGGTGCTGCTGTCGCTGCTGCGGCGCCTGCACGACAACCTGCCGGCGGTGGAGGCGGCGACGGCGAAGTACGTCGCCCTGCACTACCCGCACGCGGCGCAGCGCCGCAAGAAAAGCGTGACCGAAGAATGAATGATGCGATCGTGATCGTCGGCGGCGGACATGCCGCCGCCCAACTTTGCTCTGCCCTCGCCGAAGCCGGCCAGGGCGCCCGGGTCCACCTCGTGATGGAGGAAGGCACGCTGCCCTATCAGCGCCCGCCCCTGTCCAAGAGCTACCTGAAAGACGCCGCCGAAACGCTGCAGCTGCACCGCGACGCGCAGTGGTTCGCCACCCACGGCATCACCTTGCACCAGGGCGACGCCGCAGTGGCCATCGACCGCGCGGCGCGGCAGGTGACGCTGGCGTCTGGCCAGGTGCTGCCCTATGGCCAGCTGGTGCTGGCCACCGGCACCCGCGCCCGCACCTTGCCCGGCCTGCCTGCGCCTTTGCAGAATGTCTGGACCTTGCGCTCCATGGCCGACGCCGGCGGCCTGCGCGAGCGGCTGCTGGAACGCACCGGCACGCTCACCGTGCTGGGGGGCGGCTTCATCGGGCTGGAAGTGGCGGCCACGGCCCGCAAGCTGGGCTGGGAGGTGCAGGTCTTCGAGGCGGCGCCCAGGCTGCTTTCGCGCAGCGCCTCGCCGGAGCTGTCGGCGGCCATCCTGCAGCACCAGCTGGCGCTGGGCACGCAGGTGCAACTCGGGGCGGCCGTCGGCCAGTTCGAGCTGGATGGCGAGCGGCTGCAGGCGCTGCAAGCCGGCGGCGAGCGGCACGCGGTCGATCTGCTGCTGCTGGGCGTGGGCGCCGTGCCCGAGACCGCGCTGGCCCACGCAGCGGGCCTGGAGGTGGGCAACGGCATCCTGGTCGACGCCGGCATGAAGACTTCGGACCCCAACATCCTGGCCATCGGCGATTGCACTGCTTTCGAGTACGAAGGTCGGCGGGTGCGGCTGGAGTCGGTGCAGAACGCCAACGACCAGGCCAAGGTGGCGGCGGCGACGCTGCTGGGCCAGGGCGCGGCCTACCGGCCGGTGCCCTGGTTCTGGTCGGAACAGGGCGGCCTGCGCCTGCAGATGGTGGGCCTGTGGCGCGACGGGCTGGAGCCCGTGCGGCGGCCGGGCGCCAACCCGGCGAGCTTCAGCCTGTTCCACTACGATGGCGACGCGCTGGTGGCGGTCGAATCCGCCAATGCCCCGATGGACCACATGTTCAGCCGCAAGCTGCTGGAACAGGGAAAATACCCCACCCGTGCGCAGGCGGCCGATCCGGCCTGCGCCCTCAAGTCGCTCGCCTGAGCGAGCTTTCGAACCTGCCGGAGCGCGCGCCTGCTGCGCGCTCCGCCCTCACTGCGATTGGAGAAGCCCCCATGAAATCCCGTGCCGCCGTTGCCTTCGAAGCCGGAAAGCCGCTGCAGATCGTCGAGATCGACGTCGCCCCGCCCCGCAAGGGCGAGGTGCTGGTGAGGATCACCCACACCGGCGTCTGCCACACCGACGCCTTCACGCTGTCGGGTGACGACCCCGAAGGCCTGTTCCCCGCCGTGCTGGGCCACGAAGGCGCGGGCATCGTGATGGAAGTCGGCGAAGGCGTGACCAGCGTGAAGCCGGGCGACCACGTGATCCCGCTGTACACCGCTGAATGTGGCGAGTGCCTGTTCTGCAAGAGCGGCAAGACCAACCTGTGCGTGGCCGTGCGCGCCACGCAAGGCAAGGGCGTGATGCCCGATGGCACGACGCGCTTCTCGTACAACGGCCAGCCGGTCTATCACTACATGGGCTGCTCCACCTTCAGCGAGTACACCGTGGTGGCGGAAGTGTCGCTGGCCAAGATCAACCCGGATGCCAACCCCGAGCAGGTCTGCCTGCTGGGATGCGGCGTGACGACCGGCCTGGGCGCGGTGAAGAACACCGCCAAGGTGCAGGAGGGTGACACCGTCGCCGTGTTCGGCCTGGGCGGCATCGGCCTGGCGGTGATCCAGGGCGCCAAGATGGCCAAGGCCGGCCGCATCATCGCCGTCGACACCAACCCCGGCAAGTTCGAACTGGCCAAGACCTTCGGCGCCACCGACTGCGTCAACCCCAAGGATCACGACAAGCCGATCCAGCAGGTGATCGTGGAGATGACCACCTGGGGCGTGGACCACTCCTTCGAGTGCATCGGCAACGTCAACGTGATGCGGGCCGCGCTCGAATGCGCGCACCGCGGCTGGGGCCAGTCGGTGATCATCGGCGTGGCCGGCGCCGGCCAGGAAATCGCCACCCGCCCCTTCCAGCTGGTCACCGGCCGCCGCTGGCTGGGCACGGCCTTCGGTGGCGTCAAGGGCCGCAGCCAGCTGCCCGGCATGGTGGAAGACGCCATGAACGGCACCATCCAGCTGGCGCCCTTCGTCACGCACACCATGCCGCTGACGGACATCAATGAAGCCTTCGACCTGATGCACGAAGGCAAGTCGATCCGGTCGGTGGTGCGGTACTGAGGCGACCCAAAGCACTCGCCGCCGACGCCCAGGCGGCTGACGGCCGCCTTCGATCCCGAGCCCGCCGGCCTGGGTGTCGGGCCGTCAGTTCAACGCGGAACCGAGCAGGTTCAGAAGCATCCCGACGGGCACCGCCACGGGTGAGAACTCGTCGGTCCTTTTTCGTGGCTCGATCCGCTCAGAGTTCTGAGGCTCTTCAGAACGCGGGCCATTCGCGTCATCTGGACCAAAGACGCCTTCAACTTCCCCTGCATGGCGGACAGGCCGTCTCCGCTGCCCCGGCCGCCGAGCCTTCATGCGTGAGCGCCTGTGGGCACGGCTACTTGAAACGTTTTGGCTTGCTGGCCTTGTCCTCCAGCAAAATGTTCCAGTAGTTGCGAGCACGGTTCATATGCTCAAGGATCAGCGCCTCCGCCTTGCCCGCATTGCGCTGCCGGATGTATTCGGCAAGCTTGCGGTGCTCGCGGGCGGACGCGAGTCCGTGTGCATGGTCGGAGAACAGCTCCTCGCGCCGCTTGGCGGTGAATCGGTAAAAGGCATTCAACACGCGCACCAGCACTGAGTTATGCGTCGCGTCAACCAGCGCGATGTGGAAGTCGGTGTCCACCTTGGCGATATTTCCGTTGTCCGCCAGCACTACGTCCGTGCGCTGCAGGACACCAGAAAGGCGCTCCAGGTCCTTCTCCGTCCTCCGCTCGCAGGCAAGGCGTGCCGACAGCGCCTCCAAGTGCGCACGAACCTCCATCGTCTCGGCCACCTCGGTCGGCGTGGGGGTCGCCCCCATGTCGGCCAGCATGACGAGCGCCTCGAAGCTGCCTTCGCGCTCGACGTGACGGAGGTAGATGCCAGAGTTGGGCCGCGATTCGACCATCCGCAGCGTCACCAGCGTGGCGAGCGCCTCGCGTACGGCGTTGCGCCCTGCGCCCAGGCGCTCGGCCAGGTCGCGTTCGGATGGCAGGCGGTCACCGGGCTTGAGGCGCCGGTCCTTCAGGTAGTCGATGATGCCCGCGATCACAGCGGACGAGCCGGACGGCGCGCCGGCATAGGCAAGTTCAGCAGTCATGGTGAGCACTCGTGCCGCGGGGCTGGGGCAACCGCCAATCGTACATGCATCGAGTCGTGGGATTGAGAGCTTCAATCGCTTCGCCCTAGAATTGGTACTACACTTTGGGCCATCCAATCTGCACCCTCCACTTCCCATCAAACACGAATGCTCACCAAGACGAGGGGTTGCGAGCCTGCGTCGATGTCGGCACCGCGTCGGAAGCTGCATGCTCGTGCGCTGTTGCGGCCCGCGCGCCCAAGCCAGCCCTCGACCTCTCAAGCCCTCTTCCATGCTCGACACCTCGATCACGAATTCCCCGACTAGCTGCCGCGAGCGACGGGCGCCCCTCTCGACGGCCTGCGCGTCGCGGAGTTCTCCCTTTCGTCCCAGGCCACTGCGCCAGGATGATCCGGCCGCGCCTGGCAGCCGAAGTGATCATGGTCGAAGCAGCCCAGGCGCGGCGACGAACTCCGCCCCCATCTGGCCACCAGCGCCGATTGCCACCTCCTCGAGGAGGGCGCAATTGCGTCGTTAGGCCTCCATGCATTCGACAGCGACGCCGCCCGCGCTGGACACAACACTCGGACCCTCCCCTCCTCGCGCGATCCGGGCAGCGTCCCGGCCCACTGCCTTTCTATCCCTCGAGAAACTTGGAATGACACCTCCACAACCCGCCAACCTCCCACGCCATGCCCTTGTCCTCCGACTCAACGCGATCACCCAGCACCCCGATGCCGGCACCGCGGGCCCATTCCTGGCTCCGGGCAAGGAGGTGACGCCTTGATCAACGAAGCACAAAAGAGGTCGGGCCCCCTTACCGGCGTGCGCGTCGTCGAGTTCGCTGGAATCGGTCCCGGCCCCTTCGCTTGCATGCTCCTGGCCGACATGGGTGCAGACGTGATCACGGTGGACAGGCCCGGCGCCGGCGCCGTGAACGCCCATCAGATCACGCGACGTGGGCGCTGCTCCACGCTCCACGTCGACCTCAAGACCCCAGAAGCGCGAGCACAGGTCCTGCAACTGCTTGAGAATGCCGACGTGCTAGTCGAGGGCTTTCGACCCGGCGTCATGGAGAGACTCGGCCTCGGCCCGGACCTCGTGCTGGCGCTAAAGCCGCGAATCGTGTACGCCAGAATGACAGGTTGGGGTCAACACGGACCGCTGGCGCCGACTGCAGGGCACGACATCAACTACATCGCCATCACGGGCGCGCTACACGCGATTGGCACCACTGAGCAGCCAGTGCCGCCGCTGAACCTGCTGGGCGACTATGGCGGCGGCAGCCTCTATCTCGTCGTCGGGATACTGGCCGCCCTGCACGAGGCCGGGCGCTCCGGTCAGGGCCAGGTGATCGACGCCGCGATCAGCGACGGCGTGGTGAATCTGATGGCCCAGTTCATCGGTATGCACCAGAGTGGTCAGCACAAGGAGCAGCGGCAGGCGAACCTCCTCGATGGTGGCGCGCCGTGGTACTCCGTCTACGAGACGGCCGACGGCCGACACGCCAGCTTCGGCGCCATCGAGCCCGCCTTCTTTGCTCGTTTTTGCAAGATCGTCGGCCTGCCGGAAAGCTGGCTGGAGCGACAGCAAGACCGCGCCCACTGGCCCGCATTGCGCGCCACATTGCAAGATCTCTTTCGCCGCAAGCCCTTGGCCGAATGGCAGGCGCTGCTCGAAAACAGCGACGCGTGCTTCGCGCCGGTGCTGTCGATCAGCGAGGCTATGCGACATCCCCACCAGGTGGCCAGGCAGGCGTTCGTGGAGGTCGACGGCGTTATCCATCCAGCGCCCGCACCCCGCTTTTCGCGCACTCCCTCAGCCATCGCGTCTGCGCCAGGCGCTTGCAAGGAAGAGATTTCGGCAGTCATTCAACGGTGGAGGACCGAGAACGCCTGCAACTGACGCACAGCGCAGCGACGCAAATCCGGCCCTGGGCTCTGGAACCCAGAATCGCCGGTTTCACCCGCTAGTGGGGCTGCTGCCGACCAGGGCCAACGCTCCATGGCCCGAGACCCGGGCGCCCGCCGAGGCGGGTCGCAGACAGGAGAACTCAATTTTCCGAAGGCGATCCGACGCCCATGGGTGCGAACGCACGATTCAATGGGGCGCGTCCCACCGTCGGCGCGGCCGCAGAGTATCGCCAGTGCACTGGCGATACTCTGCAATTGAACGGCTCGCCAGAAATGGCCTCCATCCACGGCGCTGTCGGGCCACCACCGCGCAGCTCACTGACCGATGAGTGATCGTGGGACTTCAGTGCAAATATATATGGACATGAATGCCAACTCCTCCCTGCATTCCTGGATTCGCGCCAAGACAACCCCCCCACGACACACGAGTGATCTGCTCCAACGGGATTCATTGCTAGCGCGCATGCTGAAAGCGCGACGCCTGCGCTGCATCGCGATCCGAGCTCCCGCAGGGGCGGGAAAAACCTCACTGATCAGGGCTCTTCCACAAGCTCTGACGCCATTGGGATTCGAAGTCGCTTGGCTGAACCTGTCTGACGAGGACGACAGCACCGGGCGCCTGCTTCACTGCCTGATCGCGAGCTTTGACCAGATCGATCGCACCATCTGCGAGAAAGCCAGAACCTGGCTCGAGGAAGACGCCGGCAGAGAAGCGGTGGAGCGAGCAGCGATTGAAATGATCCAAGGTGTTCAAAGCTACGGGCGAGAGCTCACTTTGGTGATTGACGACCTACACCTGCTGCGAGATTCTCTGGATCTTGAGTACGGGCTCCAGCTATTGATCGACCACGCGCCCTCCAACTTGCATTTCGTGTTGACAGCGCGTGGCGCTCTCCCCGTGAGCCTAGAGAACTTGCACGCCAAGAACCAGTTGCTGGAACTTGGTGTCGATGATTTGATGTTCACGCGGCAGGAAACCGAACTGTTCCTGCGCCACCGCCTCGGCTCGGTCGTTCCCCGCGATGTGCATGTACTGCATAGAGCCACGGAAGGCTGGGCGGCTGGACTGCAGATGTTGGCGGTTGCACCAAGTCAATCGGCGCAGCCGCCGCCCTCCAAGCGGCTCCCGCTGCCTCAGGACTCAGCACTCATCGCGGAATACTTCGAGCGAGAGGTGATCCCACGACTTAACGCCTGCGACACGGACCGCCTCGTGCAGTTGTCCATCTGTTCGAGCTTTTGCGTTCCCCTCGCATCCGCCGTCCTCGGAGAACTGCCCCGTCACGCAAAAGCAGCGCAGCTGATAGCGCATCTCGTCCACCAGGATCTCTTCATCTATCCAGTCGTGAGCCAGAACCTGGAGCGCTGGTTTCGCCTGCATCCCCTGCTGCGGGACTTCCTAGCGACCCGATTTCAGGCCTTGCCGCGGGACCTGCAACAGAGGCTGCATGCCCGCGCAGCGGACTGGTTTGAGTCTGCGGGCCTGCTGGACGAGACCGTGCGCCATCGAATCGATGCCGACCAAGTGGAGCGTGCGGTGGCCCTGGTCGAGGTCTACGCACAAGAAATGCAAGTGCGAGGTGACTTCCAGAACATCGCGGCAGCGCTTCGTCGACTGCCTCCGCAGGCTCTTTCCCGCAGCCTTCCGTTGCGCCTTCTGCACGGTCACCTCCAGTCGCGGGCCGGGCAGCTCGACGCCTATGCAAAGATCCTGGAGGATCTGGAACGCGAGGCGCCTCCAATCGATGAACTCGGACGCTTCCAGCTCGCTCAGGCACGCGCGGCTTACTACATCCAACGGGATGACACCGAGTCCGCCGGACTTCTGCTGGAGCCGCTAAAAGCCCTTCCGGAGACCGCAGACACGCGCTTCGAGAGAAGAATGAGAAATCAACTCTCATTGGTCTACATCCACGCCGGAAGATTTGAGGACGCACGCAAGCTGCTGAAGCACAACGCTAGCGTCTTGACGGACAAGATGCCGCTCGAGAAGGATCCGGCAGGCATTCTTCTCGGACACTGCTTCACTGGCCTCAGTCACGCCCAAGAAGGAAATGTAGAACTGGCGGAGAGGCACTACCGCGCAGTCCTTAGGGTCACCAGCTGCACCATCCATGAAGACACAAGCGAGCCCTCTTGCATGGCTGCGGCATTGCTGGGGGAAGTCTTGTATGAGCGCAGTGAGCTGCAGGCCGCATTGGATCTATTGCTCCCCAGACTTGACCTGTTGAAGCGGATAGCGATTCCCGACACCGCGCTATGCGCCCTCCATAGCGCCGCCCGATGTCACCTCCTTCTGGGAGCAGAGGCCGAGGGCCTGGCGCTGCTGCGTCAATTGGAAGAGTACGCAACCCGCCACCGCCTTGACCGGTTGATTGCTGCATCCTTGCTGGAGCAGCTGGTACTTCACCTGCGAAAACTCGAAACCCAGTCGGCCGATCTCGTGTTCCAGAAACTGGAGCAACTGGCGATCCGCCATGACGCATCAGGTGGTGCTCAATCGAAGATCCGCATGATGGTCGCCACGGCCCGCGTCCATCGAGCCATGGCAGGGGGCGAGCTCGCCTTGGCCTCAGCACAGGTCTTGACACTCTGCGGCCAGTGCGAAGTGCATGGAAACTGGCGTGGAGTGGTTCATTTCAGGATGCTCGACGCGGCCATTCACGACCGTCTGCAACACAAGGAGCAGGCTTGGGAGCTGGCCTGCGAGGCCTTAGCCCTTGGTCATCGGCTCGGATTGGTGCGCACGCTCCTGGATGCAGCGCCAGAAGCGCCGCGCATCCTCTCCGAGGTTCGGGAGCAGCACCGGAAGGACCCCCTCCTCGACTTTCACATAGATCGTCTGCTGAACGCCGAACCCGGCCGCGGCGAAATCGCAGCCGCGCCGCTCCCGCGGGCCCAGGGCGCCTCCCTGAGCCAGCGGGAACTGGATGTACTGCGAATGCTCATGCTCGCCCTGCCAAATAAGCGCATCGCGCGGTCGATGGGCTTGTCTACCGAAACGGTCAAGTGGCATCTGAGAAACCTCTACCGCAAGCTGCGTGTATCCGGACGTGACGAAGCCGTCACGCGAGCTCGGGACCTCCTGATCAGCTGACCCCCCCTCGATGCGGGGGGGGGTAGCTCCGCTTTTCTGCGTTATGCTTGTTCTGCATCGACGACGACTAAAGAAAGGCGCAGATGAAGGCTTCACCGCCCAAGTCAATTTGGCAAGCATTCGCCGGAAAGTGGGCGGGCGCCCGCACACAACCTAGCGCAAGGCGCCAATCCGCCAGCGGCCCCGACATCCGTTTCTAAAGCCGACATCTCTGCGCTGGGCGCAGGCAGATGCGGTCCGAAACAATTCATCCGAGAGCAATAGGCATCTTGTCATCTCCTTTTGACAGGGCTGTCCTACACCCCAAGAAATTGCGAGCCATTTCCAAAGAAAGGCACCTATGCAAATAAAGCGAAGCGTCTATCGCGAAGATCACGAAATGTTCCGCGACACCGTGCGGCGTTTTCTCGAGCGGGAGTGCGTGCCCAACCAAGAACGCTGGGAGCGAGACGGCATGGTGTCGCGCGAGATATGGCTGAAGGCGGGTAAGGAAGGCCTGCTTTGCCCCATGCTGCCGAGCGAATTCGGTGGCTCCGATGGCGATTTCGGCCACAGTGCCGTCATCGCAGAGGAGTTGGCTCGCGCCGGCGTCACCGGCTTCTCGCTAAGCCTCCATTCGGACATCGTGGCTCCGTATATCAATCGGCTGGGCACAAGCGAGCAGAAGCAACGCTGGTTGCCTGCGATCTGCGCTGGGCAAAAAATCCTCGCAGTGGCGATGACCGAGTCGGGCGGGGGATCGGACGTCAAGGCCATCCGAACCACTGCCGAGCGTCAAGGTGATGAATACGTCATCAACGGAAGCAAGACATTCATCAGCAATGGCCTGCTCGCCGACCTGATGGTGGTCGTTGTCAAGACGAATCCATCAGCAGGCGCCAAGGGAGTCAGCCTGCTGGTCGTGGAGGCCGACCGGGAGGGATTTAGGCGCGGTCGGAAGCTAGAGAAGGTGGGCCTGCGCGCACAAGACACGGCGGAACTGTTCTTTGAAAACGTACGCGTACCAGCCTCCAATTTGCTTGGCGAGGAAGGAAAAGGCTTTGCCTACCTCATGGAGGAGCTTCCCCAAGAGCGCTTCGTCATCGCAGTCGGGGCGGCCGCAAAGCTGGAACACCTCCTGAGCCTGACGCTCGAATACGTGAAAGAACGCAAAGCGTTCGGCCAAACCGTCTGGGATTTCCAGAATACCAAATTCAAACTGGCCGACGTGAAGGCGCAGAGTGTTGCGTTGCGGACCATGGTGGACCATTACCTGGACCAACACATGGCTCGCAAACTCACGCTGGAGGAATCAGCTATTGCAAAGCTGCATGCAACCGAAACGCTATGGAAGTGCCTGGATGACATGGTGCAACTGCATGGCGGCTACGGCTACATGCTCGAATATCCCATTGCCCGCGCATTCGTCGATATGCGCATTAGCCGGATCTACGGCGGAAGCAATGAAGTGATGCGCGAACTGATTGCGCGAAAACTGTAATCACCCCCCAAAAAAGATTTAAGGAAGTTTATGAGCAGCAATACTTATATAGCTGGCGTGGGAATGATCCCGTTCATGAAGCCTGGGACGTCGCCGCACTACCACGTGATGGCCGCCGAAGCGGTCAACGAGGCCTTGGCGGACGCCGGACTGTCCTACGACAAGGTTCAACAAGCCTTTGCCGGTTACGTGTCGGGAAATTCGACTTGCGGGCAGAAAGCTCTGTACCGCGTCGGCATGACCGGCATCCCAGTTTTCAACGTCAACAACAACTGTGCGACCGGATCGAGCGCCCTGTTCCTGGCCCGGCAAGCAGTCTCAAGCGGCGTTTGCGATGTGGCGCTGGCTGTCGGCTTCGAGCAAATGGCGCCGGGTGCCATTTCGACCCCATGGACCGACCGGCCGGTGCCACTCGAAGACTTTAATGCTGTCATCGCAGAGGTGTTGGGAACCATTGACATCCCGCCCGCATTGCGACTGTTCGGTGCCGCCGGACTGACCCACATGAAAAAGTACGGCACCAAGATGGAAACCTTCGCAGCCATCCGAGCCAAGGCAAGCCGGCATGCCGCGAACAACCCGAAGGCCGTCTTCAGGAGCATCGTCAGCGTCGAAGACGTGATGAACGAGAAAGTCATGTGGCCCGGCGTAATGACTCGCTCGATGGCCTGCCCTCCTACTTGCGGGGCCGCAGCCGCCATTGTGGTCTCTGAAGAATTCGCAAAACGGAATGGATTGCGCACGGACGTCAAGATCGCCGGCCAAGCCATCACCACGGACCCCGCAGGCATTCTTGAAAGCAAGAACCCAATCCAACTGGTCGGCTGGGACATGGCGAAAGCAGCCGCAAAACAAGCTTACGAGCAAGCCGGCATTGGGCCAGAAGACATTGACGTCGTCGAGTTGCATGACTGCTTTGCGCACAACGAGCTCATTTCATACGAAGCACTCGGCTTGTGTGGCGAAGGTGAAGGCGAAAAGTTCGTGCTGGATGGCGATAACACGTATGGCGGAAAGTACGTCACCAACCCGTCGGGAGGCTTGCTTTCCAAGGGCCATCCCCTCGGCGCCACCGGTCTCGCTCAATGCTACGAACTCACTCTGCAACTGCGCGGAGATGCAAAAGAGCGGCAAGTCGCCGGCGCAAAAACTGCATTGCAGCACAACCTCGGCCTCGGCGGCGCCTGCGTTGTCACGGTTTATCAGAAGAACTGACGTGAACCTCATAAGAAACTCATGATTGACAAGAGCATTATTGGACTGGAGCTTCCGCCGTTCTCCCACAAGCCGGACGCGAACCAGCTGCGCTTTTTCGCCAAAGCCATTGGCGAAACCGATCCGGTTTACTTCGACGAATCGGCCGCAGCGGAGGCTGGCCACCCGGCTTTGCCGCTCCCGCCGACCTACCTTTTCTCCGCGGAAATCTATCGCCCAGCGAGCCACGGCGCCTGGCGCGAAAAGGCTGGAATTACGCTTCAACGCATGCTTCACGGCGAACAGTCGTTCACCTACCGTGCCATGGCGTACGCAGGGGACACGCTGCACTTCGCGACCAAAGTGATTGACGTCTACGACAAGAAGGAAGGCGCTTTGAGCTTCGTGGTTCTGGAATCCAGGATCACCAACCAGCGCGGCGAACACGTCGCCGATGTGCGCAAATCCATGGTCCATCGCAACCGATGAGGCCACAGGAGCTCCCCATGACCAAACTCGAACTAAACAGTATTGAGGTCGGCGACAACCTGCCTCCGCTTCAATTTCCCGCGATCAACCGAACCACGTTGTTTTTGTTCGGTGGTGCTTCTGGCGACTACAACCCGATGCACATCGACATCGACTTCGCACGCCAAGGCGGCATGCCAGACGTCTTCGCCCACGGCATGTTGGGCATGGCATATCTGGGCCGCCTGCTGACGCAATGGGTTGATCAAAGGAACATTCGCTCCTTTGATGTCCGCTTCAGCGGCATTACTCATCTGGGCAATCAGATCACCTGCACCGGGAAAGTGGTTGAAAAGTACGAGGTTGATGGCGAAACCCTCGTGAAGCTCGAGCTGAAATCAGCCAATCAATACGGTGAAACCAAGATTCTTGGTGGCGCCATCGTCGCGCTTTGAGACATCTATCCATTCAGAAGGGCTGAGACAATGGGAAAACTTGACGGAAAAGTGGCACTGATCACCGGATCGGGCCGGGGTATCGGCCAAAGCCTGGCCTTCCAACTGGCAAGCGAAGGGGCTCGACTTGTCATCAACGACCTTGATGCAGAACCGGCGCATGAGACGGTCGCCGCAATCAAGGCGAATGGCGGTGAGGCAGTGCCTTGTGTCGGCAGCGTCACCGCCCCCGACTTCGCCGACCGGTTCATTCGAACCGCGGTGGAAAATTACAACGGCATTGACATCATCGTCAACAATGCGGGCTACACTTGGGACGCTGTCATTCAGAAGATGACCGACGAGCAGTGGCATGCCATTCTGGATTGCCACTTGACGGCACCGTTCCGAATTCTGCGCGCCGCATATCCGGTGATCAGCGCAGCTGCCAAGAAAGAAGCCGCAGAGGGCCGCGAGGTCTTCCGCAAGGTGGTGAACATTTCCTCCAGCTCGGGGATCAATGGAAACCCGGGCCAGACCAATTACAGCGCAGCGAAGGCAGGAATCATTGGCCTGACGAAAACGCTGTCGAAGGAGTGGGGACGCCTCAAGGTTAACGTCAACTGCGTCGCCTTCGGGTGGATTGAGACCCGCCTTACGGAACCGACGACCGAGGCGAAAACGATCGAAATCGAAGGCCGGAAGCTCGCGGTTGGTGTGGGTCCGCACGCGGTGCAGGCCTTCTCTCAGCGTTGCCCCCTCGGTCGACCCGGCCATGCGCACGAGGCAGCCGGCGCCGTCGCCATGTACTGCATGCCCGAATCCGACTACATCTCCGGCCAGACGATTCTGGTTTCTGGCGGCGCCTGACCATTGGTACCGGTCGCGCGCGACTGCTCCGCACTCGCGCTGCATAGGAAAACTTCAACCCCGACAGGCACGACATCTACCAGCAATTAGCTAGTTGAAGCCTGCCTGCCTCAACCATTTAAGAAATATCAGGAGACGTATATGAATTCCACAATGATTTCCCGCAGAAGTTTGCTCGCAAGTGCCGGCCTGCTCGCCGCCGGCGGGACTTTGGCCCAGACCCCGTCGAACAAGATCACGACTTTGGTTCTGTCGGTGCCACCGGGCGGCGCGGTCGACGTGCTCGGCCGCGAACTTTCCACCCTGATGGGGAAAGCACTGGGAACTACGATTGTCGTGGAAAGCAAGGCCGGGGCTTCCGGCATGCTCGCGGCCCAGGCCGTGGCACGCGCACCCGCGGATGGCACTACGCTGCTTCTGACGCACAGCACGCCCATCCTCTACATGCCGCACCTGTTCCCGAAGATTGCTTACGACGTTACGCGTGATCTGAGCTTTGTCACACAAATCTGCGACGCCGACCTTGCGCTCGTCGTCAACAAGGATGTGCCAGTCAAGACTCTTCCGGAATTTCTTAAGTGGGCAATGGCCAATCGGGGCAAGGTCAGCTACGGCTCGTACAGCACCGGATCCGCCGGCCACCTGCTCAGCGAGTACCTGAGCCTCTCGCGCAAACTGGACATGACCCACGTACCCTACAAGGGAGAAGGTCCCATGCTCCAAGACATCATGGGAGGCCATATCTCTTGGGGGCTCTCCATTTATGGCTCCGCGGCACCCTATATTACGTCTGGCCGCATGAATGCCCTCGCCATAACGGGGCCCCAGAGATTGCCGCAAATGCCCGACACACCCACCTTTGCAGAAGCTGGGCTGGCCGACGAGGAGTTCCGAATCATGGGCGGCATCATGATGCTGATGCCGGCAGGTGTGCCCGCTCCGGTGGCTGCAAGAATCGAAGCGGCCGCACGGGAGGCCGTCCAGTCAACGCAACTGAAGGCACGATTCCAAACTTATGGCATGCGCGGCGCTGGTGACAGCAGCGTGAATACCCGCAAAGCGTTCGACGCAAGCTCACCAATCATCGCCAAACTGGTGAAGACATCGGGCGTCAAACTCGATTAACGCCAGTACTGATTGACAACTGCTGCCGACCCAGGCTTCAGTTTCAGCGACGGTCGGGCATCGCCGCATGACGGCGAGACCGACCGGCGGCCGATCTGTACCAGAACCAACCTCCTGAAAACGTTCTAGATCGATTTTGATGCAGTGCGGTTATGAAAATCCCGACCGTGATCCGGCACGTTCGGCGCTCACAAGCACTGCCCGAGATCAATCGTAGATGCGATCTATTAGCGCAAGGAAATGACATGAATATGAACCCGCAGATGAAGTCAGGCGCTGGTACAGATGCCTATTGGCCGCCCTATCTTCCGCGCACTTTCCGGGTGGCGGAAAACACCCTTTTCGACAATTTGGCGCATTCGGCCAGTCGCTTCGGCGACCGCCCGGCCATTGCGTATTTCGGGCAAGACATCTCTTACCGCCAGTGGATGGACCTGGCTCAGCGCTTCGCCGGCTGGCTCCAGCACCGCGCCGGCGTTTGTCGCGGCGACCGGGTCGCCGTGTATATGCAGAACTGTCCCCAATGGCTCATCGCCTATGCGGGGATTTTGCGCGCAGATGCAGTGGTTGTGCCCGTAAGCCCCATGTACGGGGTTGATGAGTTGCGCACCGTACTGCGTGACGCCGGGGCCACCGTACTGGTGGCCGCTCGCGACCTAGCAGAGATAGCGGTTTCCGCCGCGAACGGGACGGCCGTTCGCTCGATCGTGACCACAGGGTATGGCGACCACCTTCCCGAAGTTGCCGAGTTTTCTCTGCCCTCGTGGATCACTAGTGTCGATAGTGAAGTCAGTGGGTGCACACCGTGGAAGGAGGCGATTGGTTTCGACGTCCAAGCACGAGCACCTCAGGCCACCAGCGACGACCTTGCCATCCTGCCTTACACCTCGGGCTCCACCGGGGTTCCGAAAGGCTGCATGCATTCGCACAGTTCGTTCATGCATACGGCGCAAGGGGGCGGCTATTGGTACGGCCTCACTTCTGCATCGGTTTGCCTTGGCGTTGCACCGATGTCTCACGGATCGGGACTTTCTCATTCCGTCAACGTTCCATTGCTGGCCGGCGCAACGATCGTCGTACAGCCGAGATGGGATAGAAGCATCGCCGCGCAACTGATCGCACGCTATCGTGTCAGGCACGCCGCAATAGCGCCCACCGCTCTGGTCGACCTTCTGGTGAACGATGAGCATGTCAAGCATGACCTCTCCAGCCTTTCATGCGTGCTGTTTGGTGGCGCCTCGATGCCGCAGGGTTTGGCTGACAAGATTCACCAAACCTTAGGCATTCACTTCATCGAGGGCTACGGCCTCACCGAAACTGCCGCGGCGGCCATCGTGAACCCCCTGAGCCGACCCAAGCGCCAATGCCTTGGCATTCCGTTCTTCAATACCAGCGTCTTGATCGCGGACCCGGAGAGTGGACAGTTGCGGGACGTAGAGGAAATGGGGGAAATTCTGATTCGCGGCCCTCAGGTTTTCAAGGGCTACTGGGAAAAGGAAGAGGAGACGAAAAACTCTTTCATTGACATCGATGGAAGCAGGTATTTCAGAACGGGCGACATAGGGTATCGCGATCCAGACGGCTACCACTATATGGCTGACCGTCTCAAGCGGATGATCAACGCCTCTGGCTTCAAAATTTGGCCTTCCGAAGTAGAGAACAAGCTGTATGAGCATCCTGCCATTTCCGAAGCTTGCGTCATTGGGAAGAAGGACGCCTATCGTGGTGAGACTGCGAAGGCGCTGGTCGTGCTCAAGCCCGGCGCCCAAGCGAGTGAGTCCGATATCATTTCCTGGTCCAAGGAGCGAATGGCCGCTTACAAGTATCCACGCAGCGTTGAATTTGTCAGCGAACTGCCCAAGGCCTTGAATGGAAAGATTCAGTGGCGCGAGTTGCAGGCTCAGGAAGACGCCCGCAGTGAATAGCGAATCGATTGATAGCAAATACGACCGCCATGGATTGCAAGAATGACTCCCGCTGAGTTTGATTTTCCCGCCTGGGCCCAAGCCGCGCTGGCGGAGTCAAGTTGCGAAGGTTTCCTAGACGTGGAAGACGCGTCCATCCACTACATCACTTGGGGCGACGCCAGCAACCCGCCACTCGTGCTGATCCACGGCAATGCAGCCAGCGCCGAATGGTGGCGATTCATCGGCCCCTTGCTTTCGGACCACTACTACGTCATCGCGCCCGATCTTCCCGGGATGGGCGACAGCGCTCACACCGGAAAGTACGAGCGAGAGCGCTATGCCGAACAGATCATGGCCGTCGCCGCTGCCTTGGCGCCCAAGCGCAAGCCATTTTTAGTTGGGCACAGCCTTGGCGGGTGCGTCGCCATCTTGGCAGGCAATGCCTATGCCGAGCAGCTAGCGGGCATCATCGTCGTGGACTGGCCACCCTGTGAGCCGCTTTTGAAGGATGCCTCGCCCTTCGATAACGCCAATCCAAAACCCAAGATCTATCCCGATCGAGACAGCGCGCTGGCCCGTTTCAGAGTAGTTCCGAAACAGGATGTCAACTGTGCGTTTTATGTTCGCCATGTTGCGGAACACTCGATCCGAGAGGAGGCCGGCGGCTGGCGCTGGAAGTTCGATCCTGCATCACTCTCTCAACCCCGCAAGCTGAGTTTCGTTTCCGATCTGCTCGCCTTGCGTTGTCCGGTTGCCCTCATGTGGGGCGCATTGACAGCTCGATTCGACGACTCGGTGCGTCGAATTTGTCGTGAACAATTCACGGGCGTGTTCCCCATGGTGGAAATTCCCAATGCGCGGCATCACATCATGCTTGATGAACCGTTGGCGCTGGTGACGGCGCTTCGAACACAGCTTGCAAACTGGCGCTGATTGATCCGCCCGCGCCCGGGGCGAATCGCCCCGGGGCTCTTGGAGGCAGTTGGCTTAAGTCAGGCCGCCGCCGTGGTGGTCTGACTGGCGAGTTGCCTGTAGTAGGCAGCCTCAGCCTCCGCCGGCGGGATGCAGCCGATGGGCTCCTGCAGTCGGTGGTGGTTGAACCAGGCCCCCCGTGCGAGCGTGGCTAGCTCCACCGATTCCTTGGTCTTCCACGGCGCCCGGCGGTGGATCAATTCGGCCTTGTACAGGCCATGGATCGTCTCGGCCAAAGCGTTGTCGTAGGAGTCGCCCTTGCTCCCCACGGACGGCTCGATACCTGCCTCGGCCAGACGCTCGGTGTAGCGGATGCTGACGTACTGGGCGCCCCTATCGGAGTGACATACCAAGCTGCCATCGCGCTCGGCTGCCTCGCTTACAGCGCCTGCTCCAGGGCGTCCAGCACGAAGTCTGCTCGCACCGAACTGCTCGCCCGCCAACCCACGATGCGACGACGTGACCAATAGCGCCGGCGTGATTCATTGCGCGACAAGGCAGCAACCAAGGCCCAGCTGTCGGCGCTTCATCCAAATGCCCTATTGCCGCGGACAGAGAATTCCGGCACGTTCCGTCCTCCAGCCCGGATGCACGCCCGGACACCCGGCAGGCGGGGTCGCCTGCAGTCTTGCCCAACGAGGAGATGGCGTCATGAAACTCGCCCCCTGGAAACTGGCATCGGCCGCCCTGGCCGTCGCGCTGTGCGCCGTCGGCGCCGCGACGGCCCAGCCCAAGAAGACCCTGGTCTTCGTCGTCAACGGCGCTTCGGACTTCTGGAAGATCGCCGAGGCCGGCGTCAAGAAGGCGCAGGGCGAGCTGCCCAAGTACAACCTGCAGTTCAAGTACCCCGAACAGGCCGCGGCCGCCGTGCAGCAGCGCGTGATGGAGGACCTGGTGGCCGCCGGCGCGGCCGGCATCATGGTGAGCGCGGTCGACCCGAAGAACCAGACCTCCGGCCTCGACAAGGTGGCCGGCCAGACCCTGCTGTTCACCACCGACTCCGACGCGCCCAAGTCCAAGCGGGTGGGCTACATCGGCTCGTCCAACGTCGAACTGGGCAAGGACGCGGGCCGGCTGATGCTCAAGGCGCTGCCCAACGGCGGCAAGTGCATAGGCTTCGTCGGCCTGCTGGGCGCCGACAACGCGCGCGAACGCATCGAGGGCGTGCGCGAAGTGCTCAAGGGCTCCAAGGTGCAGCTCACCGACGTGCGCGGCGACGAGATCGACCAGGGCCGGGCCAAGCGCAACGTGGAGGACGCCCTGGCCGCCAGCCCCGACGTCGCCTGCCTGGTCGGCTTCTACTCGTACAACACGCCGCGCATCTACGAGGTGCTCAAGGAAACCGGCAAGCTCGGCAAGATCAAGGTGATCGGCTTCGACGAAGACCCGATCACGCTGGGCGGCGTCAAGGAAGGCAGCATCGTCGGCACCGTGGTGCAACAGCCTTACGAATGGGGCTACCGGGGCATGAAGCTGATGGCGGCCTACCTCGAAGGCAACAAGTCTGGCGTGCCCAAGGACGGGATCATCATCGTGCCCGGCAAGGTGATCGACCGCTCCAACGTCGACGCCTTCACCGCCAGCATGAAGCAGATGATGGGCAAGTAGGCCGCCGGGCATGCCGGCGCCCTTGCTCGAACTGGTCGACATCCGCAAGCACTACCCGGGTGTCGTCGCGCTCAAGTCGGTGAGCCTGGCCGTCGCCGCCGGTGAAGTCGTCGGCCTGGTCGGCGAGAACGGCGCCGGCAAGTCCACGCTGATGAAGGTGCTGGGCGGCGTGGTCGCCCCCGACGGCGGCAGCATCCGCCTGGACGGCCTGGCGCGGCCCGCGCTGACGGTGCACGACGCCATGGCGGCCGGCATCGCCTTCGTGCACCAGGAACTCAACCTGTTCGGCAACCTCGACGTCGCGGCCAACGTGTTCATAGGCCGCGAAGCGCTGCGCGGCGGCTGGCTGAAACTGGTGGACGACGCGGCGCTGCACCGGCGCGTACGGCCGCTGCTGGAGCGCCTGGGCTGCGACTTCGGGCCGGAGGCGCTGGTCGACGGCCTGTCGCTGGCGCAGCGCCAGCTGGTGGAGATCGCCAAGGCCTTGTCGCTGCGGGCACGGCTGGTGATCATGGACGAACCCACCTCCAGCCTGACGCTGGCCGAGACCGAGCGCCTGCTGCGCGTGATCGCGGCACTCAAAGCCGACGGCGTGGCCGTGGTCTTCATCTCGCACCGGCTGGCCGAAGTCGAGCGCTGCGCCGACCGCGTGGTGGTGCTGCGCGATGGCGCGGTGGCCGGCGAGCTGGATCGCGCGCAGGTGAGCCACGCCGCGATGATCCGCCTGATGATAGGGCGCGCGCTCAAAGGCATCTACACGCCGCCGGCCCGCCCGCCCGGCCCCGCGCTGCTGGAGCTGGACGGCGTGCGCACGCAAAGCCACCCCGGCGAAGCCGTCCACCTGGGCGTGCGCGCGGGCGAGATCCTGGGGCTGGCCGGCCTGGTCGGCGCCGGCCGCACCGAGCTGGCGCGCGCGGTCTTCGGCATCGACCGCCGCATCGCCGGCACGGTGCGGGTGGACGGCGTCAACCTGGCCGCGGGCTCGCCGCGCGACGCCATCGCCCACGGCCTGTACCTGGTGCCCGAGGACCGCAAGCGCGAGGGCCTGCTGCTGGATTGGCCGGTGGCGCAGAACATCTCGCTGCCGGACCTGCGTGCCTATGCACCCGACCTGCTGGTGGCAGCCGCCGCCGAACGCCGCAATGCGCAGCGCCAGCGGGAGCGCCTGGACATCCGCGTGCCTGGCGTCGACCAGGCCGCCGGCACGCTGTCGGGCGGCAACCAGCAGAAGGTGGTGCTGGCCAAGTGGCTCTCGATGCGTCCGCGCGTGATGATCCTGGACGAACCGACGCGCGGCATAGACGTCGGCAGCAAGAACGACATCTATGGGCTGCTGCGCGCGCTGGCCGACGCGGGCGTGGCGCTGCTGGTGATCTCCTCCGACATGGAGGAGGTGATCGGCGTGTGCGACCGCATCGCGGTGATGCACGAAGGCGCGATCGCCGGCGTGCTGGAACGCCCCGACTTCAGCGAACACAACGTCCTGCGGCTGGCCGTGGGCGCGAAGGAAGCCGCATGATCTTCAAGAAGGACCTCGGTCTGCTGGTGCTGATCCTAGTGGTGGGCGCGGTGGTGGCCATCATCAACCCGCGCTTCCTGCTGGCCGGCAACCTCTCCAACACGGCCAACCAGATCGGCCTGTTCGGCATCCTCTCCATCGCGCAGGCTTTCGTCATCGTCACCGGCGGCATCGAGCTGTCGGTGGGCGCCATCGTGGCGCTGCTGGGCGTGCTGTTCATCGACCTCGTGGTCAACATGAACGTGCACTGGGCGCTGGCCACCGTGATCGTGATCTGCGCCGGCATGCTGATGGGGCTGCTGCATGGCTTGCTGGTGGCCAGGCTGGGCATGCAGCCCTTCGTGGTGACGCTGTGCGCGCTGCTGATCTACCGCGGCCTGGCGCGTTACTACACCGAGGACGCCACGGTGGGCTTCGGCTTCGGCGCCAGCTTTCCCACGCTGGAGTGGCTGACGGCCGGCCGCTCGCAGGTGCTGGCGCCGCTGGCCAGCCTGGTGGGCTACGACGGGCCCACCATCGCCGTGCCGCACACGCTGATCGCACTCGTCGTCCTCACGATCGTCGCGGGCGTGCTGCTGCATCGTTCGGTGCTGGGGCGCTACCTGTTCGCGATCGGCAAGAACGAGGAGGCGGCGCGCTATGCGGGCATCGCGACCGCGCGCGTCACCATCGCCGCCTACGTGATCTGCTGCGGCCTGAGCGCCTTCAACGCCATCCTGCTGGCGATGTACACCCGCTCGATCTCGCCGGCGGTGCACGGCAACTTCTACGAGCTGTACGCGATCGCGGCGGCGGTGCTGGGCGGGTTCTCGCTGCGGGGCGGTGAAGGGTCGATCGTCGGCGTGGTGCTGGGGACGGTGTTGCTGCAGGTGCTGCAGAACCTGGTGAACCTGCTGGGGATCCCGAGTTCGCTGAACTTCGCGGTGATGGGCTCGGTGATCCTGGTGGGGGTGCTGGCGGATCGGGAGTTTGCGCGATATCGGGGGCGGAGGCTGGCGCGGGGGGCGGCGCGTGGGCATGGCCCGCCCGGGGAAAGGGCCGGGATCGGGTGACTGCGCGGTCGCAACGCCAAGTCGTGGCGTCTGCGCGCTCTTTCGCTGCCGACCGTCGAAACGATGAACTGCGGCCTTTGCTTTGCCGGCCGCTAGGGAAGGTCTGAACAAGTCCACCAATGATGCCGCACGCGCGTTGAATTGCAAAGGAGCCTGAGGCCATGAGTCAGATCAGCTTTGCGGACGCGGAGTACGCCGGCAAGAGGAAGAAGACCCGGCGCGAGGTCTTCCTGGAGGAGATGGAACTGGTGGTGCCGTGGACAGCACTGCTCAAGGTGATTTCGCCGCACTACCCGATGGCTGGCCGCGGCCGCAGGCCGTATCCGCTGGAGTCGATGCTGCGGGTGCACCTGATGCAGAACTGGTTTGCACTGAGCGACCCGGCGATGGAGGAGGCCCTGTATGAGATCGCTTCGCTGCGAGGCTTTGCGCGTCTTAACCTCACCGAGCCGATCCCCGACGAAACCACTATCCTGAACTTTCGCCACCTGCTGGAGGCCAGCGACCTGGCCGACGACATCCTGAAGGCGGTGAACGCACACCTGGTGCGCAAGGGCTTGTTGCTCAAGCGCGGCAGCATCGTCGATGCCACGATCATTGCTGCGCCCAGTTCCACCAAGAACTCCGCTGGCGAGCGCGACCCGGAGATGCATCAGACCAAGAAGGGCGAACAGTGGTACTTCGGAATGAAGGCCCACATCGGAGTCGATGCCGACAGTGGGCTGGTGCACACGGTCACCACCACAGCGGCGAACGAGGCGGACGTCGAGCAGGTTGCCGACTTGCTGCACGGCAAGGAGAAGCAGGTGTGGGGAGACTCCGGCTACCGTGGCGCTCAAAGCCGCGTGGACCGCGAGGACCTGCAATGGAACATTGCTGCCAGGCCGAGCGACATGGCCAAGCTGCCGGAGGGCCGTGCCAAGGAGCGGCTCAAAAAGAAGGAGCACGGCAAGGCCAGCGTGCGTGCGAAGGTGGAGCATCCCTTCCGCGTCGTCAAACGTCAGTTCGGACTGGTGAAGGTGCGATTCCGCGGGCTGTCAAAGAACACTGCTCACGTCGTGACGCTGTTCGCCTTGTCGAATCTGTGGATGGCGCGCAAGCAGTTGATAGCGATGATGGGAGTGGTTCGTCCGAAAGCGGCATGAGGCAAGAGAAAGAGGCGGAATCGCCTCGAGTCGCCTTGTTTCTCGAGTGAAAATCGACATCTGCCGATCCGAACAGGCCACCGTGTCCGGCCGCTCGAATTTCGCGCCTTGTTCAGACCTTCCCTAGTGAAGACAATCAGCGTGTCCTGGTCACGTCCGACCTCCTTGAGGAAAGCAACCAGGCGGCCGATCTGATCGTCGAGCTGGCTGATCAGGCCCATATAGGTCGGAATCACCGTCTCGCGCACGCCTTCCTGGCTGAAGGTGACACTCGGCGTGTAGTTCATGAAGCCGCGGTACACCGGGTGCGGCGCCCGGCGCTCAGCCTCGTGACGTCGCACCGGCAGGATGTCGGACTCGCCATACATCGCGTGGTACGGCGCTGGTGCCACGTAGGGCCAGTGCGGCTTGATGTAGGACAGGTGCAGCACCCAGGGCGCCTCACCCTGTTGGCGGATAAAGTCCATGGCACGGCGGGTCATGTAGGGCGTTTCGCTGTCCTCCTCGGCCACGCGCGCGGGTTCTCGTGCCCAGCGCAGGCTCCAACCAGAGTGCAGTTCCCCGTCTTCACCCAACGACGAATTGGCATAGTCGTGCCAGGGGTTGTCGCCGAGATAGCCTTTGGCGCGCAACTCGTCGCAGTAGCGGTTGCCCTTCACCTTGAAGCCCGGTGGCCAGATACCATCGTCACGCTCGTAGGGCTCGAAGCCGCCCTGCATCGCCAACAACCCGGGGCTCTTGCTAGTGTCCAGCCCGAGCCGCGCTGCACCTTCGGCGTCGGCTTCCACGTGGGTCTTGCCTACCAACGCGCAGCACACGCCATGCGGTGCAAGGTGGTCGCCCAACGTTTTCTGTCCCACGGACAGCGGCACGAAGTTCCAGGCCGAGCCATGGCTTGTGACGTAGCGCCCGGTGTAGGTGGACATGCGGGACGCGCCGCAGACGGGTCCCTGCACGAACGCGTTGGAAAAGCGCACGCCACGCGCCGCCAAAGCGTCGATGTGCGGCGTGCGTATCGTCGGGTGCCCCGCACAGGCCAGGTAATCCCAACGCAACTGGTCGGCCATGATGAAGAGCACGTTCCGGATCTGTGAGACTTGGTTTGGCATGGTTTTGGTTGCTGCAGCAACTAATTAATCAAGAAAATCAGGCGGTGATCACGAAATCCACCTGACCACGGTCGGCCTTCATCGACGCCATCCAGGTCTTGATACGCAGATGTCCTGGGTGCGCCTGGTAGGCCTGCAAATCCGCGTGGCTAGCAAACACCATGTAAAGCGCCACGTCCCAGGCCTGGGGGGAGTCGATGACGTTAGCCCCCACCTCCATGCGCAGCAGGCCGGCAATCTCGGCGCGCGCCGCCTCGAAGACCTGCACCACCTGTTGCGCCTGCACGCTGCGCTCCTGCGCCGTCACGCCATTGAGGCGCCAGGTCACGATGTGGGCGATGGGCCCGGTCAGCTCGGCAGTCATGGTTGCGCGTCTTTCCGTGATCGGCCGATTCATGGCTGGCGCGTCAGGACCAGCGTACGCGCCGTAGGAAACAGCGACCAGCCCCAACGCTGCTGCGCCCAGCCCCACAGGCCTTGGCGAAAATAGATCGTCGTCACGATGGCCAGCAGCCCCAGCCCCAGCAGGTACCAAGTGCCGTAATCGCTGAAAAACTTGTTCAGCGCCCAGAACAGCACCGCACCAACTATGGGCCCCTCGATGCGGCCAATGCCGCCGACCACCACCATGAAGATGGCGAACGCCGTCCAGTTGACGTGAAACGCCGCATCCGGGCTGATGCGCAGATTGCCCACGAAATACAGCGCACCCGCCACACCGGCACCGAAAGCCGCCACCGTGTAGACCGCAAGCTTCATCCTGCCCACGGCCACGCCCTGGGAGCGCGCGGCGATTTCGTTATCGCGGATGGCCAGCAGCGCCAGGCCCTGCTTGCTGCGCAGGAAGAGATAGACCAGCACGATCGACGCCACCACGCAGACCAGCGCCATCCAGTAGGTGACGGATTCGCGCGTGGCCTTGTCAATGCCGCGCAGCGCCGTCAGCGTGGTGCCCGAACCGCCACCCACCGCGGAGACATTGGCGACCGCGAGGCGGAACACTTCGGCGATCACCCAGGTACCAATCGCGAAGTACGCCCCCTGCAGCCGGAACGCCACCCACGACACCGGTACCGCGATCAGCGCGGCCATCACCCCGCCGATGGGAATCGCGACGAAGGGGCTGACGCCGAGGAAATTGCCCAGCGCCAGCATCACGTAGCCGCCGATGCCGAAAAACGCCTGCTGGCCGATGGACACCATGCCGCCGTAACCCGCCATCAGGTTCCACATCATCGCGAAGATGAAATAGCAGGCGATCTCGACAAACTCGCGCATCCAGCTCGACTCACCCCACCAGGGCAGGGAGACCGCGATCAGCACCAGCACGGTGGCGACGGCCAGCACCGCGGTGGTACCCCGCGTGCTTCGCACGACCCGGTAGGACGCCAGAGGGGAAGCATTCATAGAACTCAGCCAATCGTCTTGGGAAACAGTCCCTGCGGGCGTATCACCAGCAAGGTCAGAAAGGCCAGATGCCCCGCCCAGATGCCCCAGCCCGGATCGAGCCGAAAACCCACCTGCTGCGTCACGCCCAGCAGCAGGGCGCCGACCAGCGTGCCCCAGAAGCTGCCCATGCCGCCGATGATCACGGCCTCAAAGGCAAAAATCAGCAACAGCGGCCCATCGGCAGGCGACACCGTCGTGCGCATCGCCTGCATCACGCCCGCCACGCTCATCAGGCCGAACGCCAGCGCGGTGGCCTGGGCATAGACCTTGCGCGCGTTCAGCCCCATGAGCTGGGCCACCTCGCCGTCGTCCGATACGGCCCGGAACGAACGCCCCAGCGAAGTAGACTGGAACAGCCACTGCAACCCGGCTGTGGCCCCAAAAGCCACCAGCAGGATGACCAACGGCAAGACACCGACCGACAAATCCGGTGTCAACGCCCATGACTGGGTGTTGAATCCACCCGTCTCCATCGAGCGCGGATCGGCCGAATACAGCTCCTGCAGCAGGTTCTGGACCACGATCGAGAGCCCGAAGGTCACGACCAGCGAAGGCATGGGATCCTTGCCCAGCGTGCTGTTGAGCACGTAGCGCTGCAGCGCATACCCTGCGGCGGCCGCGATGGGCACCACCAGGACCAACGCCAGCCCCGGCATCGCGCCAGCCGCCACCATGGACAGCGCGACGAAGCCCGCGAGCACGATGAAATCCCCATGCGCCACGTTGACCAGGCGCATCACGCCGAACATCAGCGAAAGGCCCAGCGCGAACAAGGCGTACAGACCGCCGAGCAACACCCCTTGAATCAGCACGTCCATGGTCAGATTCCGAAATAGGCCTGGCTGATCTGCTCGGCGGTGAGTTCCCCGGCGACACCTTCCAGGGCCACCTTGCCCTCTTGAAAGCAGTACAGCCGGCTGGAAGCATTGCGCGCGGCAGCCACGTCTTGTTCGACGATCACCACCGACATCCCCTCGGCGGTGATGGTCGGCATCGCGGCATAGATTTCCCGCACGATAACGGGCGCCAGCCCCAACGAGAGTTCATCGCACAGCAACACCTCGGGGTTGCTCATGAGCGCACGGCCAATAGCCACCATCTGCTGCTGGCCGCCGGACAGCAAAGTGGCCCGCAGACTGCGCTTTTCCTGCAGTATGGGAAACAGGCCATAGACGCGTTGTAGGCTCCACATGCCCTTGCGCTGCGCCTTGGCACCCATCAGCAGGTTTTCCTCCACTGTCAGGGAGGGGAACAGCCGCCGCCCCTCGGGCACCATGGCGATGCCCCGGCGCACGATGTCTCCGGGGGCCATGCCGCCGATGGCGTGGCCTTTCCACACGACGCTTTCAAGCCGCGTCGCGAGCAACCCCGTGAGGCACCTGAGAAACGTCGTCTTGCCCGCACCGTTGGCGCCGATGATGGCCACCACCTCCCCGGCGTCCAGTGCGAAATCGATCCCGAAAAGCGCTTGCGCGTCGCCGTAAAAAGCGCGCAACTGATGGGTCTGCAGCATCGACGGCATGTCACACCCCCAAGCCCATGTAAACCCGCTGAACCTCGAGGTCGCCCATCACCACCTGTGGCGTTCCCTGGATCAGGTAGCGCCCGAAGTTGATGACGAACAGCCGATCGGCCAAGGCGAGCAGTGCGTGCACCACGTGCTCGATCCAGATCATGGTGATGCCGCTGGCCTTGATGCGCTTGAGCTCCTGCACCAGCGCCTGGGCCTCCGGTTCAGTGAGCCCTCCTGCGATCTCGTCGAGCAGCAGCAACTGCGGCTCGGTGGCGAGCGCCCGCGCCAGTTCCAGCCGCTTGCGGTCGAGCAGCGTCAGCGAGCCCGCACGCTGGTTGGCATGTCGGGACAGGCCGGTCTGCTCCAGCACCCGCACGGCCGTGCCCCAGGCCTCGCGCTCGGTACGGCCCGCGCCAAAGCACGCCGCCGTCACCAGATTCTCGAACACACTGAGGTTGCCGAACGGCTGCGGCACCTGGTAGCTGCGGCCAATGCCGCGGCGGCAGCGCTGGTGCGGCGGCAGGTGGGTCACGTCCTGGCCGTCGTACTCGATGCGCCCCGTGGTCACCGGCACGTCACCCGAGATCAGGTTGAACAGCGTGGTCTTGCCCGCACCATTGGGGCCCAGGATACCCAGGGTTTCGCCCCGTTCGACCGACAGGCTGATGTCATCGGTCACCTTGACCGCCCCATAGAGCTTGGAGACCGAACGCAGTACGAGGATGGCCATGGCAACGTTTCGATTTCCGGTCAGCGCAACTTGAGCCGACCACTCACGGGAATTTCCTTGGCGGTCTCGTCGTTCACTATTTCAAGCTCGTACCTGTACTTCTTGCCCTTGACCCACTGACCCAGCACCAGGGGCGTCTTGCTAACATTCTTGAACGGACCCTGCCCGCCCCAGGCCACGTCGCCCACCACGGTTTTGAGTTTGGTCGCGGCGACCGCATCGCGCACATCTCCCGCCTTGAGCGACTTGCTGCGCTTGAGCGTGTCGCCCGCGATCTCGAACAAGGCGTGGGCAAAGCCGATCGGCTGCGTCCATTGCTTCCTGGTACTGGCCTCGTACGATTCAGCCAGCGCCTTGGCGCTTTGCTTCGTCAGGCTGGAGTTGAACGGGTGCGAAGGCGACCACCACACTTCCGTGCTCAGACCGTCCCCCAGTTCCCCCAAGGCCTCCAACGCACCCGGGAACAGCAGAGCCTTGCCCAGCGTGACCACCTTGGGGTTGAAGCCCTGCTGCCTGGCCTGGGTGAGAAAAGTCTTGGCATCGGGCGGAATCACCACACCCGTGACGATTTCCACGCCCTCTTTCTTGAATGCCGCAATCTGGGCGCTGAAGTCCTGCGTGCCATTCTGAAAGCGCCCCGGATCGGTAAGGGCAAAGCCCATCTCTTGCAATGGCTTCGGGAACCCCAGCTCCTTGTCGCCCCAGGCATTGCCATCGCCATCGTTAGGGAACAGGCCACCGACCTTCTTGTTGGTCTGCACGCTCTTCCAGCCGTTGGTGTACGCGGCAATCACATCCTCCAGCCCCCAGAAAACGTGGAAGGTCCAGTCAAAACCCTTCTTGGGATCGCCCTTGCGGCCAAAGAACCATGGCTGCCAGGGCACTACGCTCGACACGCAAGGCACCTCATTGAGTTCGCAGGCATCGCTGACCGGGTTGGCCGTCTCCGGTGTTCCGGCCGTCAGTACCAATGCCACCTTGTCCTTGAGAATCAGATCATTGGCCACCTCGCCGGCACGGTTGGGGTTGGACTGGCTGTCCTTGAGGATGATCTGCACCACGTGCTTCTTGCCGCCGATGGCGACGCCATCCTTGAATGCCGCCTTCATCTGGTCGATGACCCACTTGTCCGCCTCACCGAACGGCGCCAGAGGGCCCGTCTGGGGAGACACGTAGCCGATCTTGACGGTGTCGGCCGCCCAGACCAGCGGCGCTGCCGCCGAAGCCGCCACGGCGGCCATTCCTTGGTTGAAGTGTCTGCGGGTAACGTGCATCATGGTCTCCGGTTGTGTCTCGGTTGCGTGGTTGAAGAATCAGTGCCGTGGCCGCACGCCCGACCAGGCGTCATGCAGCAATTGCAGCAAGGCCAGCCGCTCCAGCGGGCGAGGATTCGGGTATTGGTTTTGCAGCGCCAGATCGCAAATCTTTTGCAAATCAGCCTCCTTCATTCCGATGTCGCGCAGCGCCACGGGCGCACCGTTGTCGCGCGCCAGGTCATACACGCCCTGCGGTGCGGAGCCGGTGCCCAGCGCCTGGGCGATGTGCTGCATCGCCAGCGGCGCGGCTTCGGCGTTGTAGGCCAGCGCATGCGGCAGCACGATGGTGTGCGTCTCGGCGTGCGGTAGGTTGAAGGTACCGCCCAGCGTGTGGCACAGCTTGTGATGCAACGCCATGCCCACGTGGCCCAGTACCGTGCCGCACAGCCATGCGCCATAGAGCGCATCCGAGCGCGCCTCGGCATCGTGGGCCTGCCGGCGAATGCGCGGCAGCGCCCGCCCGATGGCGGCGATGCCCTCCCGCGCCATCAGACCCATCACCGGGTTGGCGTCGTGCGCATACAGACCTTCGGCCGCGTGAGCAATGGCATTGATGCCGCTGGTGACACTCATGGGCACGGGCAGGCCCATACTCAGCTCGGGGTCGTAGATCACGGTGCGCGGCAGCACGCGCAAATCGCGCCCGGTCTTCTTCAGGCCGGCCTCGGTGATGCCGTAGATCGGCGTCATCTCCGAACCCGCATAAGTGGTTGGAATGGCCAGGATGGGCAGGCCCGAATCCAGTGCAATCGCCTTACCCAAGCCGACGGTGGAGCCACCGCCGATGGCCACCGCGCAATCCGCGCCGAGCTTGCGCGCCACCTCCCGCGCCTCGCGGGCCGTCTCGATCGGCACGTGCATGACCGCACGATCGAAAATCCCGGCAGCGCGGCTGCCCAGCATCCCCGCCACCCGCTCAGCACTGGCACGCTGCTCGGGCGTGGACAGCACCAGCGCCTTTTGCGCCCCCAGCGCCTCGATTTCCTGCGGCAGGCGCGTGAGGCTCCCCTGGCCGAACACCACGCGCGCCGGCTGCGCGACATAAACGAAGGACTGCATCAAGAACCCCGCACGAAACCGCCGGTCGATCAGCGCCTGAAATACGGCGGCAGGTTGGCATCCACGTTGACCCAGACGCTCTTGACCTGGGTGTATTCGCGCATCGCATCAAAACCCATCTCGCGCCCGTAGCCAGAAACACCCACGCCACCAAACGGCGAACCCGGATTGACCCGCTTGTAGCAATTGATCCAGACCATGCCGCTCTTCATCTCGCGGGCAAACTTGTGCGCGCGCTGCAGGTTGTTGGTCCACAGCCCACCGCCCAGACCGTACTCGGTGCCGTTGGCAATCTGCATCGCCTCTTCGTCGTTCCTGAACGTGATCACCGAGACGAAGGGGCCGAACACTTCCTCTTGCGCCACCCGGTCTTTCCAGGAACGCACGCGCACCACCGTCGGCTCGACATAACAGCCTCCGCCCAGCGCCCCTGCCGGCGCCTTGCCGCCCGCCAGCACCTCGCCGCCCTCGCCGCGCGCCACGTCCACGTAGCTCAGCACCCGGTCGCGGTGCAGAGCACTGGTCAGCGGCCCCATCTCGGTCGCCATGTCCAGCGGGTTGCCCATGCGAATGCTGCGGGCCAACGGAATGAATCGATCGAGAAAGGCGTCGGCGATTTTTTCGTGCAGCATCAATCGAGAACCCGCAATGCAGGCCTGGCCCTGATTGTGAAAAATGGCAAACGCCGCGCCATTGACGGCCGCGTCCAGGCTGGCGTCCTCGAAAACGATGTTCGCCCCCTTGCCACCCAGCTCCAGTTGCACCTTCTTGAGGTTGCCTGCGCTAGCCTGCACGACGCGTCGCCCGGTGGCCGTGCTGCCGGTGAAGGCCACCTTCGCGATCCGTGGATGCTCGGCGATGTACTGGCCAGCCACCGCGCCCAGGCCCGGCAGCACGTTGACCACGCCATCGGGCATCCCGGCCTCGGCCATCAGCTCGGCCATTCTGAGCGAGGTCAGCGGCGTGATCTCCGCCGGTTTCATCACGACGCAGTTGCCCGCCGCCAATGCCGGTGCCATCTTCCAGCTGGTGAACATCAGGGGAAAATTCCACGGCACCACCTGCCCCACGACGCCCACCGGCTCGCGCAGCGTGTAGTTCAGGAAACCCGCCTCCACCGGGATTTGCTCGCCCTGAAACTTGTCGGCCATGCCGCCGAAATAACGAAACGTCACCGCCGTGCGGGGAACGTCCAGATGGCGCGTATCGCGGATTGGGTGCCCGGTATCGATCGACTCCAGGCGGGCCAGCTCTTCGCCATCACGCTCGATCAGGTCCGCCAGCCTGAGCAGGATGCGGCCGCGGTCCATTGCTGCCAGACGGCTCCAGGCCGGCAGCGCCTTTTCAGCTGCCGCCACGGCCTTGTCGATGTCGGCCTTGCCCGCCATCGCCACCTCGGTGATCACCGAGTTGTCGTGCGGGTTGATCGAAGCCAGCGTCTCGCCCGACTCCGCGGGCACGAACCGACCATTGATGAAAAGCTGGTTGCGCACATCCTGCACCCCGGCCATTGCGTGACTCATGACAAGCTCCCGCCCCCGCGTCCAGGCACGGGGGCTCGACAACAGACAACGAAATTCAGAACGAAACCGGGACCTTGGGCGCTTCGCCGCTCTGGATCTCGTAGACCAGCTTGGGAGAACCGTTTTCCCAAACCAGCAGCATCGAACGCTTGGGGCTGAACCCCTGATGGCGGCAATAGGCCGGCATGGCAGCCATGTCGCCCGCCCTCATGATCACCCGCGCCAGCGGCTTGCCAGTGTCCTTGTCCGAACAATCCCAGGAGATTTCGTCGCTCATCTGGAAAAACCACTCCACCCGGTCGTTGGAGTGCTTGATCGGCAGGATGTGCTCCTCGGTCGTCGGGCACATGTAGCTGTACTTGACGACGCTGGTGAACGACGGATTCCAGGTCACCTGCGAGCGGCTCAGGAAGGCAAACAGATTGAACGCATGCACCTCGCCCTCGAAGCCGGGTTCGGGATGCAGCTCGGGGACATCCTGCGGCACGTCCGCAAACGCGCGATTGACGGGAGCGCCACGCGCATCGGTGCGCATCGGCAGATCGCCCTCGAGGCCGACGCAACGCGTGGCCAGCTCGCGCAGGCGGGTGATCGCGGCGCGGTTGTGCCCCTTCTTGCGACCGTAGGGAGTGCCGGTCTCCTGGGGCGCAGCAAACGGATCGAAGCCCTCGTTGGTCCAGTCGTCGAGCATGTCCTCGAAGGTGGCCTTGATTTGCGCCGTCGGGAAATTTTCCAGCAGATCGACACCCGCCGCCTTCATCGTGCCGTTGAAGGCGCCGGCCTGCAGGTCCACCGAGGTGTAATGGTTGACGGTGCCGATCACGTCGTCGAAGTTGACGCCCCCGTAGAAAAACCCCCAGGCCACATCGCGCATCAGCGCGTTCAGAAAGGCGCCGACATCCATGGTGTGCGACAGCGGACGGCTATCGCGCGTCTTCCAGCCGATGTGCGCGAAATACTCGTCGCGGCGGAAGGTGAAGGTGCCCAAGGCGTAGGACTTGTAGCCAAACGTGGGGTGGGGCCCGGAAGCAAGAATCTTGGTGATTTCCGCAGGTGCGTTCATGACAATTCTCCTGTTGATCAGTACCGTGGTTTCACGCCGTCTGGCAGATGTCTGCCCACTTCTCGACCGACAGATCGCCCTTGCAGGTCTGCAGCACGACGACACCCGGCTCCTTGGCACGGAACTGATAGGCTGTGTTCTTGGGCAACATGCCCTGGTGGCCGCGCTTGAGCTTCATCCAGCCCATCTTTCGTCCCTGGGGCTCTCCTTGCACGAACACGGCGCCATTCTTCTCGGCGTCCTTCACGATCTGTGGCGCGTCAAGCTTGATCAGGTGCACCTCGACGTCGGTGTCCATGTTCAGCACGAACTCGTCGTGTGCGCAAGTGAACCAGGGAGAGGCACCTTCCGCACGCAAGGCCTCCAGCACATAAATCTGGTTCTGCCCAAAAACCACCTTTTCATAAGGTTGGGATTTGTTCGCTATTTCGAAGCAATTGGAAAAAACATAATGCTTGACGTCATCGTCGATCGCCTCGACGCGCCCCTTTTCGTAGTCCTTGAGAGAACCAAATTTCGTCTGATACACAACGCTCATCATCATCTCCAGTCGTCAGGTGGTCATCGGCGAGGGAAAGTTTAAGATTGATCGACGAATTGGGGTACTAGACAAAACAGCGCTTTATTATTCTGTAATACAGAACAATCATGGGGGTTTACCCCTAGAACACCGCTGTACCGAACCCCTCGACGCTTTCATGACGGAGGCAAGCCCATGGACAGGCTTCAGAGCATCGAGACCTTTGTACGGGTTGCGCAAACACAAAGCTTTGCAGAGGCCGCCCGGCAATTGCGTATTTCGCGGTCGGTGGTGACAACACGCATCCAGCAACTGGAGCAGTACGTAGGCGCCGCGTTGTTCCACCGCAGCACGCGCGTGGTGCGCCTGAGCGAAGTGGGCCAGGCCTATTTGCTCGACTGCGTCGAACTCGTGGGCAAGGCCAACGACATTGCCGACCAGATGCGCGACGCAGGCAACTCGCCCCAAGGCATCTTGCGGGTGCATGCACTCACCGGTTTGGTGCTGGGGCATTTCTCTTCGGTGCTGCACCGCTTTCAGAGCACCTACCCCGACATCCGGCTCGATCTGATCGTCAGCGACGCTGTCGTTGATCCGGTGAAAACCGGCGTGGACTGCGCACTGCAAATCTTCCCCCCGGCGACGACCGACCTGATCGCACGCGGCCTGTTCCCCGTGCGCCGCGTGTTCTGTGCCACGCCGCGATACCTCCACGAGAAAGGCTACCCGCGCGGCCCGCGCGACCTGCACCAGCACAAACTCGGGTTGTATTCAAGCTACCCGACGCGCGACCACTGGACCTTCTACCATCAGCGCGAAATCATGACGCTGCACCTGCGCGCCGCACTGCTCACGAACAGCGTACACCTGCTGCGCGAATACGCGCTGGAACATGCGGGCATCGTCTGCGTACCCACGCTCGTCGCGGCCGATGCCATTCTCCGTGGCGACCTGCAGGTCGTTCTGCCGGAACATCAACTTTCCTCGTTCTGGCTCAGCGCGGTATATGCATCGACCTCGCGCAACGCCTTCAAGCTGCGCTTGTTCATCGAGCACATCACCTCCAGTTTCGGAAAAACGCCCCCCTGGGATGCAAGCCTGCTGGCGCACGAGCTGATCACGGAGGACCTGATCGAAGCTTGAGCTACGACCGCGAATGCAGCCCCATCGCCAAGCCATACAGGCTCGAGCGGCGTGCATCGCCGTCTGGCACCATGACGGTATCCCTTCCGCTGCCGCAGGTTTGTCCCGGCACTGCCCGGCGCTCCCGGCCTCAGTCTGCCTCGCCGATGCGGTTGCGCAGCAACCCGAGGCCTTCGATTTCCACCTCGACCACGTCGCCCGGCTGCATGTACAGCTTGGGCGTGCGCCCCATGCCCACGCCCGCAGGCGTGCCGCTGAACAGGATGTCGCCGGGTTCGAGCGTCATGGCTTCGCTCACCGCGGCGATGATGGTGGCCACGTCGAAGATCATGTCGCGCGTGTTGGCCGACTGCACCACCTGGCCATTCAGGCGCGTCTGCACCGCCAGGCCCGCGCCGCCGGCGGGCACTTCGTCCGCCGTCACCAGCCACGGCCCCCAGGTGCCGGTGCCGTCGACGTTCTTGCCCAGCGTCCACTGCGGCGAGCGGAACTGGAACTCGCGCACCGAGATGTCGTTGCCGACGGCGTAGCCGAACACGTGCGCCAGCGCCGCCGCCCTGGCGATGCCACGCCCGCCCCGGCCGATCACCACCACCATCTCGCCCTCGAAATCCAGCGAATCGTCGCCCGCCGGGCGCCGCACCAGCGCCTCGTGCGCACCCAGGCTGGTGGCGGTGCGCAGGAACAGCGTGGGATGGGCCGGCTGCTCGTATTGGCTCTCGCGCGTGTGGTCGGCGTAGTTCAGGCCGACGCAGACGGCCTTGCGCGGCTCGAGCACCGGGGGCAGGAACTGCGCCTCGCCCAGCGCCACGCGGCGCGTGGCGCTGGGCGCCAGGGCAGCCCCACCGGCACCCGCGCGCAAGAGCGCGCCCACGTCCTGTCCGGCCGCGCCCACCAGGCGCAGCGCATCGCCATCGAGCACCGCGGCGTGCGGCTGCCCATCCACCAGAATCGTCGCCAGCTTCATGAATCCTGTCCTCCGAGGCAGGTTCGATAATAGGCGAGCGCCGCTTCGTGCGCATGCCCGCTGTCCCACCCATGTTCAACCCCACGCAGGCCGACGTCCGGCGCTTTTTCTGCACCGTTGCCGGCAAGCAGCGGGCGGGCGCGCCGATGGAGGCGATCGAGACGCTGGCCGGCCTGTGGGTCGCCGAGCATCCCGAGTACCGCGGCGACCTGGCGGACGTGGACGCCGCGCTCGTGCGCAACTACGACGCGGAGCCCGGCCGCAGCAACCCTTTCCTGCACCTGTCGATGCACCTGTCGATCAGCGAGCAGTGCAGCATCGACCAGCCGCGCGGCATCCGCCAGGCGGTGGATCTGCTCGCCGCGCGCCTGGGTTCGCTGCACGCTGCGCACCATGCCGCGATGGAATGCCTGGGCAGCATGCTGTGGGAAGCCCAGCAGGCCGGGCGCGCGCCCGACGGCGCGGCCTACCTCGCCTGCGTGCAGCGGCGCGCCACGCGCGACTGACGGCGGGCACGAAAAAGCCCGCGTACCGGCGGGCTTGCCTGGGACCGCGGGCCGGGGATCAGCGGAAGCGCGATTCCGGAACGACCTGCACCTGCCCGTCGAGCGAACCGATGTAGTTGGCCAGCGACTTCAGCTCGGCGTTGCTGAACTGCGCCGCGACGCCGGCCATCACGCCGTTGGAGCGGCCCGAGTACGGACCTTCCTTGGGGTTCTTGTAGGCCTTCAGGGAAACGTAGAGGTAATCGGGGTGCTGGCCCGCGAGCTTGGGGTAGGAGGGGTCGATCGGCTTGGAGAAGTTCTCGCCGTGGCAGGAGACGCAGGCGCCTTTCTGCAGCAGCAGCTTGACATCGTCGTTCGGCGCCTTGGCGGGCTGCTCGGGCACGTCGCGCTTCTGGCCGTCGGCCGCGTAGAACGCGGCGAGGTCGGCGATGTTCTGGTCGGTCAGCGACGCCGCGATGCCGCGCATGGTCGGGAACTTGCGATCGCCCTTCTTGTATGCGTGCAGCGCCGCGGCGATGTAGGCGTCGTTCTGCCCGGAGATCATCGGCACCTTGTACACCTCGGGGAAGCTCGACTGGTAGCCGACGATGCTGTGACAGCCGACACACATCGCATTGATCTGCGCGCCGGCTGCCGCATTGCCCTTGACGTCCTCGGCCGCGACCGAAGCGGTCGCGCAAGCGACCATCAAACCAAATACCGTAGTCAGTGCTTTGTTCATTTTGCGCGCACAATCAGTGGGTTGTCTCGATGTTGGCCAGTTTGCGATTATAGGCAGGCACCGGTCCGGCATCGCACCCCTTCCTCCCCGCACCGCTGCCCCATGAAATTCGAAGGTTCCTCCCACTACGTCGCCACGCAAGACCTGATGCTGGCGGTCAACGCCGCCATCACGCTCAAGCGCCCGCTGCTGGTCAAGGGCGAGCCCGGCACCGGCAAGACCATGCTGGCCGAGGAGGTGGCGCAGGCCTTGAACATGCCGCTGCTGCAATGGCACATCAAGAGCACCACCAAGGCGCAGCAGGGCCTGTACGAGTACGACGCGGTGAGCCGCCTGCGCGACAGCCAGCTGGGCGACGAGCGGGTCAAGGACATCCACAACTACATCGTCAAGGGCGTGCTCTGGCAGGCCTTCACGGCCGACGAGCCGGTGGCGCTGCTGATCGACGAGATCGACAAGGCCGACATCGAGTTTCCCAACGACCTGCTGCGCGAGCTCGACCGCATGGAGTTCCACTGCTACGAGACGCGCGAGATGGTCGTCGCCCGCCACCGGCCGCTGGTGTTCATCACCTCGAACAACGAAAAGGAGCTGCCCGACGCCTTCCTGCGCCGCTGCTTCTTCCACTACATCAAGTTCCCCGAGCCCGAGACGATGAAGAAGATCGTCGCGGTGCACTTCCCCACGCTCAAGGGCGAGCTGCTCTCGGCGGCGATGAAGTCGTTCTACGACGTGCGCGGCCTGCCCGGCCTGAAGAAGAAGCCCTCGACCAGCGAGTTCCTCGACTGGATCAAGCTGCTGCTGGCCGAGGAAATCCCGCCCGAGGCGCTGCAGAGCCAGGACGCCAAGGTGGCCATCCCGCCGCTGGTGGGCGCGCTGCTCAAGAACGAGCAGGACGTGAGCCTGTTCGAGAAGCTCGTCTTCATGAACCAGCGCAACCGCTGAGGCCGCCGCCATGCCCGTCGCGTTGATCAGAGCCCTGGCCCGCGTGATCGGCTTCGCCGCCGGCGCGCTGGCCGGCTACTGGCTGTCGGTCGCGCTGGGCATCGACCTGCTGCGCCACGCCTACGACAACCGCAGCGTGTTCGCCGTCGCTGCCGTCGGCCTGGGCGGCGGCATCGGCCTGGCCGCCGCGCGCCGCTGGTGCCGGCAGCGCGGCTACGAAGCCCCGGGCGGGTGAGCGCCATGGCCTTCGTCGAACCCGTCACCCTGCGCGACCGCGGCCTGCGGCTGGAACCGCTGGCGTTCGGGCACGAAGCGGGCCTGGCCGCTGCCGCGGCCGACGGCGAGCTCTGGCGCGAGCGCGTCACCTCGGTGCCCGAGCCGCAGGACACCCGCCACTACATCGAGGCCGCGCTGCAGGCGCGCGAGGCCGGCACGCGCTTTGCCTTCGCCGTGATCGACGAGGCCGACGGGCGCGTGCTCGGCACCACCAGCTTCCACGACATATTGAGCGCCGTGCGGCGCGTGGAGATCGGCTACACCTTCTACGCCCGCAGGGTGCAGCGCACGCACGTGAACACCACCTGCAAGCTGCTGATGATGGGCCATGCCTTCGACACCCTGGGCTGCCTGGTCGTGGGCTGGCGCACCGACAATTTCAACTTCGCCAGCCAGCGCGCGATCGAGCGCCTGGGCGCGCGCAAGGACGGCGTGATCCGCGGCCACCAGCTGCGCCGCGACGGCACCATCCGCGACACCGTGATGTACAGCATGCGTACCGGGGAATGGCCGGAGGCGCGGGCACAGTTGCTCTACCTTTTGAAGCGCCATGCGCCGGCTGGCTGAGCGCTGGAGCCGGAAATGCTGATCGATTTCTTCTACACCCTGCGCGCCGCCAGGCTGCCGGTCTCGGTCAAGGAATTCCTCGGCCTGCTCGAGGCGCTCGGGGCCGGCGTCGTCGGGCCCATGAGCGACGGCGCCTGGAGCATGGACGATTTCTACTACCTCGCGCGCACCGCGCTGGTCAAGGACGAGAAGCACTTCGACAAGTTCGACCGCGCCTTCGCAGCCTACTTCAAGGGCGTGGAGCTGCTGACCGATTTCACCAAAGAGATCCCGGCCGACTGGCTGCGCCAGATGCTCGAGCGCGAGCTCACGCCCGAGCAGAAGGCGGCCATCGAGAAGATGGGCTGGGACGAGCTGATGGAGACGCTCAGGAAGCGCCTGGAGGAGCAGAAGGAGCGCCACGAAGGCGGCAGCAAGTGGATCGGCACCGGCGGCACCAGTCCCTTCGGCCACGGCGGCTACAACCCGCAGGGCATCCGCATCGGCGGCGCGGGCAAGAACCGCAGCGCGGTCAAGGTCTGGGAGCAGCGGGCCTACCGCGACTACGACGACACGCAGGAACTGGGCACGCGCAACATCAAGGTGGCGCTGCGGCGCCTGCGCAAGTTCGCGCGCGAGGGCAACGAGCTGGAGCTGGACCTGCCGGACACCATCCGCAGCACGGCGGCCAACGCCGGCTGGCTCGACATCAAGATGGTGCCCGAGCGCCACAACAACGTGAAGGTGCTGCTGCTGATGGACGTGGGCGGCACCATGGACGAGCACATCCAGCGCGTCGAAGAGCTGTTTTCGGCCGTGAAGGCCGAGCTCAAGCACCTGGAGTTCTACTACTTCCACAACTGCGTCTACGACTACCTGTGGAAGCACAACCGCCGCCGCTTCGCGGAGAAATTCCCCACCTGGGACATCATCCGCAAGTACAACAAGGACTACAAGCTGATCTTCGTCGGCGACGCCACCATGAGCCCCTACGAGATCCTGCAGCCCGGCGGCAGCGTGGAATACAACAACGAGGAGCCGGGCGCCGAGTGGCTGCAGCGCCTGACGCACGCCTTCCCCAAGTTCGCCTGGATCAACCCCGAGCCGCAGGGCGTGTGGCAGTACCGCCAGAGCATCGCGGTGATCCAGCAGCTCATGGGCGGCCGGATGTACCCGCTCACGCTCAAGGGGCTGGAAGAGGCAATGCGTACGCTCTCCAAATAGGAGCTGCTTGCGCACTATTGACGGGCGGAATTTCCATTTTCCATTGGATAAATTGCGCTAGTAGACTAGGCCGATGATCGCCCGGTCACTGTTTTCGCACCGCGCATCCCGTGCCATCGTATGGCTCGCGGCGCTGCTGCTGAGCGGCTGCGCAGGCCTGGGCAACGGCGCGGCGCCCGCCGCCGGACCGGCGCCGACGCCGGCATCGGCCGCCGCGGGCCCGGGCGCCTTCGACATCCGCGTGCAGGCGGACGACGCGCGGCTGCGGGTGCTGGTGGAAAAGCACACGCTGCTGCAGCGCTACCGGGCGCTCACCGACCTGGACGAAGGCGAGTACCGCCGCCTGATGGTGCTGGCCGAGCGCGACGCGCGCGAGCTGCTGGCCACCGAGGGCTATTTCAGCCCCGAGGTGCAGGTGCGGCGCGACGGCGCGGCCGCCGGCCGCCCCACCGTGGAGATCGCGCTCGCGCCGGGCACGCCGGCCACGGTCGCCGCGGTGGACATCGCCTTCGAGGGAGACATCGCCACGAGCGGCGAGGCCGACGCGGCGCGCCAGCGCGCGTCCATCGGCGAAGGCTGGGGCCTGCCCGATGGCGAGCGCTTCACCCAGGAGCGCTGGGCGCAAGCCAAGACCGGCGCGCTGCGCACGCTGCTGGCCAGGCGCTACCCGCGCGGGCGTATCGCGGCCAGCCAGGCCGAGATCGACGCGCCCGCGCACCAGGCCCGGCTGCGGCTCACGCTCGACTCCGGGCCGCCGTTTCGCCTGGGCGGCGCCAGCGTCACGGGCGCGCGCCAGTACCCGCCCGAGCTGGCCGAGCGCCTGTCCTGGCTCGTGCCGGGCGAGGTCTACGACCAGAAGCGCCTGGTCGACGCCCAGCAGCGCCTGGCCGCCAGCGGGTACTACGACTCGGCGGTGATCACCGTCGACCCCGGCGGCGAGCCGCAGGCCGCGCCCGTCTCCTACACCGTGACCGAGGCCAAGCGCCACAAGGTGCAGCTCGGCGTGGGCTACAGCACCGACGGCGGGCCGCGCCTGTCGCTGCAGCACCGCGACAACCGCTTCCTCGGCAGCAGCTGGCGCAGCGACGCCACCCTGCACCTGGACCGCAAGACGCCGCTGGCGCAGGCCGAGTTCGCTTCGCTGCCCGACGCACACGGCTGGCGCACGGCGCTGTTCGCGCGCCACATGCGCCAGGACGACGGCGCGCTCGTCACCACCGCGCAGACGCTGCGCGCCGGGCGCAGCCAGAACGGCGAGCGCTTCGACCGCAACCTCTACCTGCAGTACGACCACGCCAACGTCAGCGGCGCCGCCAGCGCCAGCGCGCCCGAGGCGCTGGTGGGCGACGGCGCGGCCGTCAGCGCCAACTTCGCCTGGACCGGGCGCTGGTTCGACCAGGTCGCCCTGCCCACGCGCGGCTTCGGCCTGGCGGCGGAGGCCGGGCTGGGCCTGACCACCATCGGCCCGCGCAAGCCGTTCGCCCGCCTGGCCGGACGCTGGCTCGGCTTCGTGCCGGTGCCGGGCGGCGCCGGCCGCCTGGCGCTGCGCGCCGAGGCGGGCGCCATCGTCGGCGCCGCCCGGGCGCGCCTGCCGGGCAACTACCTGTTCCGCACCGGCGGCGACACCACCGTGCGCGGCTACGGCTACCGCAGCATCGGCATTGCGCTGGGCGGCAGCTGGGTCGGCCCGGGGCGCTACATGGCGATCGCCAGCGCCGAGTGGCAGCGCCCCATCCTGCAGCAGCGCTTTCCCGGCCTGCTGGAGCACACGCTGTTCATCGACGTCGGCAGCGTCGCCAACCACGTGAGCGACCTGCGCGCGCACTGGGGCGTGGGCAGCGGCCTGCGGCTCATCACCCCGGTAGGGCCGATGGCGCTCGACCTGGCCTACGGGCTGCAGTCGCACCAGCTCCGGCTGCACATGAGCGTGGGGTTCAGCTTCTGATGGCCGCCCCGCAATCCGCTCCCGATAACGTAGCTGCTCGCGCTCGCCCATCAAGCGCCAAGCCCCGTTTTCCTTCAAAACCATGGCGCCGCGCGGCGGCGGGCCTGCTGGCGCTCGCCCTGCTGCTGCTCGGCGCCGGCGGCGCGCTCTGGGCCTGGGCCGGCAGCGAGGGTTCGCTGGCCACCGTGCTGCGCTGGGCCGGCGCGCGCGTACCGCTCGGCGCCGAGCAGGTCAGCGGCTCGCTGCGCGCGGGCGGCCGCGCGGGGCGGCTCACCTGGGACGACAACGGCCTGCGCGTCGAGGTCGAGCAGGCCGAGCTGCGCTGGACGCCCGCGGCGCTGCTGCGGCGCACGCTGCACCTGCGCACGCTGGCGGCGGCGCGCATCACCATCACCGGCCACGGCCCGGACAGCGAGCCCTCGGCCGGCCCGCCCGCAAGCCTGGCGCTGCCGCTGCGCATCCGCGTGGACGCGCTCCGGGTGGGGGAGCTGCGCTGGGCCGGCCCGCCCGCGCAGGTGCTGACGGACATCGCCGCGCGCTACGACTACGACGGCGCGCGCCACCGCTTCCAGCTGGACCAGGCGCAGTTCGACGCCGGCCGCTACCGCGCCCAGGCCACGCTCGCCGCGCAGGCGCCGCTGACGCTCGACCTGGCGCTCGACGGCACGCTCGCCGCCCCCGTGCCCAGCGCCGACGCGCCGCTGCCGCTCACGCTCCGGGCCACGCTGCGCGGCCCGCTCGCCGATCTGGCCGCGCAGGCCGAGGTGCAGGCCGACGCGCACGCCAGCGCCGATGCCCCCCGGCTGCAGGCCAGCGCCCGCCTCGCCCCCTGGGCCGCGCAGCCGCTGCCCGAGGCGCACGCCACGGTGCGCGACTTCGACGCCGGTGCGCTCTGGCACCAGGCGCCGCGCACCCGGCTCTCCGGCCGCGTAGACCTCGCGCCGCTGGCCGCGGCCGGCTGGGCCATCACCGCCGACCTGGCCAACGCCGACAGCGGCCCCTGGGACCGGCAGCGCCTGCCGCTGCAGTCGCTGCAGGCCGACCTGCGCTGGCAGGACGGCGCCGCCACGGTACGCACGCTCGGCGCGCAGCTGGCCGGCGGCACGCTGCGCGCCGAGGGGCGCTGGGCGCCCGCGGCGGACGCGCCGTGGCGCATCGACGCGCACGCCAGCGGCATCGACCCCGCCCGCCTGCACACGCAGCTGGCGGCGCTGCCGCTCGACGGCAGCGCGCGCGTGCAGGGCACGGGCGCGGCCATCGACTTCGACCTGGCGCTGCAGGCGCGCGCCGCCGCTCCGTCCGGCGACGCGCTGACGCGCCAATGGCAGGCCCTGCGCCTGCAGGCCGCGAGCGCGCGCGGCCAGTGGGCCGGCGGCCTGCTGACGCTGCGGCAGCTGCAGCTGCGCACCGACGCGGCGGAGATCGCCGGCAGCGCCCAACTGCACCTGGCCGCCGCCGCCCCGGGCGGCAGCGCCGACCTGCGCCTGCGCGCGCCCGGACTCACGGCCGCCGTGCAGGGCGAGCTGCAGCCCACGCGCGGCGGCGGCACGCTGCGGGCGCAGGCGAGCGACGGCGCCCGCCTGCTGGCCTGGGCGCGCACGCTGCCGGGGGCCGGCGCGGCGCTGGCGGGCTGGCAGGCGCGCGGCAGCGCCGAGCTGCAGGCGCGCTGGAGCGGCGGCTGGCGCGACCCCGGCGTGCAGCTGCGCCTGGCCACGCCCGGCCTCGCCCTCACGCTCCCGGCCGGCGCCGCCGAAGCCCCGCCGGTGCAGCTGCAGGACACCCTGGTCACGCTGGACGGGCGCCTGGCGCAGGCGCGGCTGGCGGTGCGCGCCGCCCTCCGCCAGGGCCCGCGGGCACTCGACCTGCGGCTGGCGGCGCAAGGCGGGCGCGGCACGGCGCCGGGGCCGCTCGCCGCCGCGCGCTGGCAGGCGCAAGTCACCGAGCTGCAGGCCAGCGTGCGCGACCCGCTGCTGGGCGACGGCGCCTGGCAGCTCGCCAGCCGCGCGCCCTTCACGCTCGAAGCCGGGCCGCAGGCCGGCGGCACGCTCGCGCTGGGCGCGGGCGAGCTCGCCATCACCTCCCCCGCCCCGAGCGCGCAGGCGCGCATCGCCTGGGGCCCGCTGCGGCGCACCGGCGGCGAACTCGGCAGCACCGGGCGCATCTCCGGCCTGCCGCTGCAGTGGGCCGAGCGCCTGGGCGGCTTCGCGCTGGCCGACGCGGGCATCGAGGGCAGCCTGACCTTCGATGGCAGCTGGGATGTGCAATGGGGCCGCCAGCCGCGCCTGCGCGCCGAGCTCGCCCGCGCCGAGGGCGACCTGACGCTGGTGGCGCGCGACGAGGCCACCGGCGTCGCCAGCCGGGTGGACGCCGGCCTGCGCCAGGCGCGCCTGAGCCTCGCGAGCGACGGCCCCGCCGTCACCCTGAGCGCGCAATGGGACAGCGCCGAGGCCGGCAGCATCGACGCCCGGCTCGCCAGCACGCTCTCGGCCACGCCCGCGGCCGATGGCGGCACGCGCTGGCGCTGGGCCGAGGACGCGCCCCTGAACGGCACGCTCAGCGCGCGCCTGCTGCGCATCGCCACCTGGTCGGTGCTGGCGCCGCCGGGCTGGCGCCTGCGCGGGCGGCTCGCGGCCGACGTGCGCATCGCCGGCACGCGCGCCGCGCCGCAGCTGAGCGGCACGCTCGGCGCCGACGACCTGGCGCTGCGCTCCGTCGTCGACGGCCTGCAGCTCGGCCGCGGCCGGCTGCGCGCGCGGCTCGACGGCACGCGCCTGCTGATCGACGAACTCAGCCTGCGCGGCCCGGGCCAGGGCGACACGGGCGGCCGGCTCGTCGCCAGCGGCGAAGCCGGGTGGAGCGGCGGCCAGGCGGGCGCCCGGCTGGCGCTCACGCTCGAGCGCCTGCGCGCCAGCGTGCGCTCCGACCGCCAGGTGACCGTCTCGGGCCAGGTGCAGGCGGCGCTCGCAGGGCGCGCGGTCACGGTCGAAGGCGGCCTGCGCGTCGACACCGCGCGCATCGTGCTGCCCGAAGACAGCGCCCCGGCACTGGGCGACGACGTGGTGGTGCGCGACGGCCGCACGGCGCAGGCACGGACGCAGACGCAGGCCGCCGGGGAACCGGCCGGCGCGCAGCCGCTCACCATCGACGCGCGCGTGCAGGTCGACCTGGGCGACGACCTGCGCGTGAGCGGCATGGGCATGGACACGCGCCTGGCGGGCCGGCTCACGCTCACCGCGCGCGGGCCGCTCGCCACCCCGCCGCGCGTCGAGGGCAGCATCCACGCCGTCGACGGGAGCTTCCACGCCTACGGGCAAAACCTGGTCATCGCGCGCGGCGGCATCACCTTCACCGGCGCGCCCGACAACCCGCAGCTCGACATCGTCGCGCTGCGCCCCAACTACGGCAGCGACCAGAAGGCCGGCGTGCAGGTGGCCGGCACCGCGCTGCTGCCGCGCGTGCGCCTGTACTCCGAGCCGCAGCTGAGCGACACCCAGACGCTCGCCTGGCTGCTGCTCGGCCGCCCCGCGCCCGACACCGGCGCCGAGGCCGCGATGCTGCAATCGGCCGCGCTCGCGCTGCTCGGCGGGCGCGACAGCCGGGGCATCGCGTCGCGCCTGGGCCTGGATGAACTGAGCTTCGCCAACGGCCAGGACGGCAGCGTCGCCGGCGCCAGCATCACGCTCGGCAAGCGCCTGTCCGAGCGCCTCTACGCAGCCTACGAGCACAGCCTGGCCGGCACCACCGGCTCGCTGCTCATCTTCTACGAGCTCTCGCGCCGCTGGAGCCTGCGCGGCCAGGCCGGGGAAAACGCGGCAGTCGACCTGATCTACCGGATCTCCTTCGATTGAAATCAAGAGCCAAAACAGGCCCTGGCACTTTCCTGGCAAGCGCGAGCAGCTATCGAATCGAAAGCAATCCGCAAACCGGCGCGCGCCCCCAGCCGATACAATCGCCCCTGCCCCCGCCGCCGCCGTAGTTCAATGGGGCTATCACCTCTGGAAAATTACGTTTGTAGCAAATCGGTAGCAGTGAGCCGGCGGGACGCCGAAGATGGGACAGCCGCTCAGGCAGCTGACGGTCCACGCTCTACGCGCCATCTCGCGCGGGACGCAGCCCAGGGTTGCGCGTGATCCAGGCCCAGGCCACGCAGCGCTCGAAATCGGCCAGCCAATCGGCAGCGTCCAGGTTGCGCGCAAGCTCCGGGTGCAGCGCAGCCGCGCACCAGGGCTCGCCCGGCCGCCTGGCCGATGCGTGCGCCCCGAAGTTGGCCACCAGCAGCGCCCAGAGCTGCTCACCGTGGCGCGAGCGCTGCGCCACGCCGAAGGTGACCAGCGGCGAGCGGGAGCCGATGTCTGTGGCGTTACTGTACACCGTCACCACCAGGCCGCCATCTTGTAAAAAGACGGCGGCGGCGTAGTCGGCCCTGCCGGGCAAGGGGTGTTGCCGGCCGCTGTTCGCGGCGGCGGCAAGCCAGGGCGCGACGGCGGCAAGCACGTCGTCGCCCACGTCACTGCGCTCGCTGCGCATGACGTGGGCGGTGCCCAGGGTGACGTGATTGATGTACATCAGGGTGCGGCAGCTAGTGCGCTCTTGTTTTGAGGCGCAACCCCGACTGCGGAGCCATCGGCCAAGACCTGCCAGTAAACATGCGACTCAGGCCACCCCTGCAGCGTCTCGCGCTCGGCATAGGCGGCCAGGTCGTCCACCAGGACAACCTGATGGTTGCGCGTGATGCGCCCCGACTCATCGCGGGTGTAGGACATGTATTGATGGGCCACGGTGCATCACTCCTTCATCAGGCGCTCGATTTGAGCGGTGCTATCCACTGCTGCGTCGGCAGCGGTGACGGTGTATTCCGCGTCCTTTTGCTTGTTTTTGTAGGAGACCAGTTCGCCGCGGCCGGCCGCCTTGGTCGCCGCCTTCATGCGGGCAAAAAGGGCCGGATTCATCTCGCGGCACCCGGCGGGGTTTTGCACCGTCTCCAGCTCGCCATTCGGGCGGTGGATCACCACCTCGCAGCCGCCGCTGACTTTGACTGCGATCTTTTGGCCGGCCTTGACGGGGTTGTATTGAGTCATCTTGTATCTCCTGCCTGCTACCGGAGGCGTCGGGGGTTTGCTCGATTGCCTAACCCATGCCCTGTATTCTACACGCATAAGCGTGTATGTCAACATTTGATTGATTATTTTTTTGTAACAGCCAGCGCCAAATCGCGCCCCGTCTGCACTCGCTTGACAGAGTTATGCACCGCCTGCGGCGTCAGGCCGGTGGCGCGGGCTGCATCGGCCTGGCTGACACCATCGACCAGCACCATGCGCGCGGCGTCTTGCGCCGGGCCAGTGCGCAGGCGCAGGAGCTGGGCCAGGGCCTGGAATTGGTCAGGCGCCATTAGTAGCCGACCGGGAAAAATTCATCGGTGCGGCCTCGCCACCAGCGCAGGGGGTCGCTGCCGGGTGCTGGCGGGGCAGGCTTGCTGAAGTCGTGATGAGCCACCGGCGATCCGTCGCGATTGAGGACCGCCAGCATGCGCTGTCCGTCCAGGTCGGTGCGCGCCACCAGTGCGCGGAAGGCCACCAGCGCCGCATCGGGGTTGGCGGTGATGGTCTTGTCGGTGACGCGCTGGTTGGCGTCGCGCAGGTAGATTCGGAATGTCATGCCAGCACGGCCTTGAAAGCAGCGACGCGCGCTGCCCACTCGATGCGCTTTTCTTCCGACTTCGGCGCGCGCGCCTCAAGGGCGGCCAGCTCGCGCGCCATTTCGGCCTTGCATGCGGGGAAGTTGTTCAGACGGACACGCAGATTGGCTTCTGCATTAGCCTGGATGGCCGCGCCGTCGAGGTAATGGATGGTGGTCATGATGCTCTCCTGATGAGACCCGGAAGCCGCCGGTGCGGTGAGTGGCTTGATTGCCTAACCAATGCCCTGCATTCTACACGCTTTAACGTGTAGCGCAAGCCTTTTTTCAATTTATTTTCTAGGGGAAAACCCCTAGTGTTGCATCAATGCCTCGCGCGCAGCGTTGTACTGACTGGTGCATTGGGCGAGCGCGACTCGTAGCTTGTCGGCTCGCTCGGCCTCGGAAACAAGAGCGTCTCCAAGCGATCCAGAAACCTCGCTTCGGTCACCTCCTGCGGCAGCTCCTGCAGGGGAGGGAGTTGGGGCGGTGGCGGACACAAGGGCGCGGGTGGCTGCTGCGTCGCGCAGGCGCCGACGAAGGCGATCGGCGTCAAGAGCAAGAGTCGCAATTTGGTCATTTTTCACTTTCTCGGCCTGCGCGGCCTGGGTGATCAGGTTCTGCTCGGTGGCGCGAGCGCTGGCCGTGGCTTCGGCAAGCTGGCGCTGTTGCTCGGCCACTTGAGACGCGTGCTGCACCTGCAGGTCGCGGTGCGCGAGTTGTTCCGTATGCAGGCGCCAGGTTTGCAAGCCCAGCAGCACGGCCAGTGCAGCTATGGCGATGGCGAGCCACAGGCGGGGGGCGCTGAGCAGCGCGATCAACGCCCGTACCACGCTGCTTCCAGGCGCCTGATCGGCGGGCGTGCGCGCTTGTGGGCCTGGTAGTACGACTGCCCGTATTCGCGCATTGCGGCCAGCTGCTCGGGTGTGCGCACGCGGCGGCGCTTGGGCTTGCTGGTTGGCGCGGGGGTGTTTAGTCTTGCCATAGCAGCCACCCCCAGAAGCCAAACCAGATCACATACGGCAGGACAACCCACATTGCGCTCATGCCCAGCCTCCATCACGCTGGCGCAGGCGCTGCCAGACGACGTAGCCGCACAGCGCCACGACCGCCACCAGCATGACGGGCACAAGCCACGCACCAAGCGCGTCGGCGCTCTGTTTGACGCTGGCAACTGATTGCGCGACAGCGGCGATGCCGGCCGTGCTGCCCGCAACGGTCGAGGCGATGTTGATCTCGCTCGCGTGCATAGACCGCTCAGGCACAGGCTCCGGGGTTGCCGGAGACTCGACCAACGCAGCGTCCTGCAGGTACAGCGCTGCCTCCGCAGCGCGGCGGCGCGTGAGGCCGGCGACGGGCACCAGTTTGCCGTTGACGCGCGCCTTGTTCCACAGGCCAAAAGCCCTCGCGGCGGCCTGATAGTCTCCGCGGTTGTGCGCTTTGAGCACGCTGGACGACCGCATCCCGGCAATGCCGACGTTATAGGCAAACGAGCACAAGGCGTCGAACTGGCTCTGTGTGATAGCTTGGCTAGCGTACCGCTCGACCGCTGCCTCGTATTCCCGCAACTCCTCACGCAGACGGGCGTCCGCCTGCGGCTCGGTGATCGTGTCACCCAGCTTAACCCCGCGCGTGGTTCCGTAGCCGATGGTGGGGACCCCGGCCACGTCCAGGTAGGCGACTGCGCGGAACGCCTCGAAGCTCTTTATGACGGCGATGCCGCGTTCGGATGTCCGCATCTACTACCCCTTCGAAAACGCCAGCGCCAGGAAGCCCTTGAGCGCTGCCCAGCCGCCCGTGGCGTACAGCGCCAGCGCGATGCCCACGACCCACAGCAGCTTCTTCACCCCGGCCCACAGCCCCGAGAGCACGAAGTCCCCCGCGCCCATGGTGGCCTGTTCCTTGAGGATGTCGAAGCCCGTCTGCCAGAAGCCACGCGCCACCTCGGGCGTCATGGCCTCGCGGAATGCCTTGCCCACGGCGGCGGTGATGCGGCTCTCCAGGTAGTCGATGGTCTCGTCGGTGAGCCGCACTTCGGCGGGCCGGGACTCTTGCTGATCAGGATGGAGCATCCTACGCACCCAGCGCATCCATGCGCGCGACTATCTCTTTGGCTTTTTCAAGGGAGATTTCAGGCCGGATCAACAGTTCGCAAGCCCTATAGCTGTACGTACCCTTGCCGCCGGTGTTGTGCCCCAGTGCGAGACTGCGCTGAACAGTTCCGGTGAACCCCGTGTCTTCAGACTTGAGAACCGCCTGCCCCATCCCGAAGGTGATCACCGACCCCTGCATCAAGAACCAGACCGTCTGAAAATCCGCCCCAAAACTGGCTCGCGTGATACTGACCGATGGGCTCGTCCCCATACCACTGGCACGAAGTGCTATCGAAACAGGGGACGCGTATTCGGCGTACACCCGTAAAGATGCCCCGGACCCCAATTGCACCGGGTACGCGCCAGACACCAGCGTGTCGGGGAGTTTCAGCGTGACGGCCAGGAAGATGTTGCTGGTAATGGTGTTGATACCGCTACCAGAAAACTGCTTGCTGTATTTGGCCTGCGCGATATCCCAGGCCCCCGTGCTTGCTGTCGCTGCATCGGTGCCGGAATACGCCAGGTC
>CAUJIM010000066.1 GCA_963205335.1 Pseudomonadota bacterium | reverse complement strand
GGCGAGCCGGTGAAGATCGCCGACCTCGCGCGCGACCTCATCCGCATGGCCGGCCACACCCTGCAGGAGATCCCCATCGTCTTCACCGGCCTGCGCCCCGGCGAGAAGCTCTACGAGGAACTGCTGGCCGACAGCGACGCCACGCTGCCGACGGCGATCGAGCGCTTGCGCATCGCGCGGCTGACGAACGCCAGCGGCCCGGTCGAGGAACTGCTCGAACTGGCGCGCCAGCCCGGGCCGGCACCCGACGCCGCCGCAGTGCGCGCGGCGCTGGCGCGGGTGGTGGTGGAGTTCGCGCCCGGCGCCTCGACCGGCGCGGGCTGAACGGCGGCTGCCCCGGAACCCTGGATCGTCGCGGACCGGGGTGCGTGCGAGAATTTTGCGGTGACTGCCTTCCTCGAGACGAGCCCGCGCGCAGGTGCGCGGGCGTGGACGACGTGCTGCTGAACCGATCGGCCGGCGCGGTCAAGCGCGAGTTCCCGCTGGGCTACTCCGCCTCGCTCGACGGTGCGCGGGGGCTGATGACGCTGGGCGTTCTGGCCGCGCACCTGCACTACTACTGGTATCCGGGCGCGATCATCTTCATGGATACCTTCTTCCTGATGAGCTCGTACCTGATCACCTCGCTGCTGATCAAGGACCGCGACAGCCTGGGGAAGGTCAACTTCCGGCGCTTCTACGCGCGGCGCATTCGCCGCCTGCTGCCGGCGCTAGTGGCCATGCTGGCCGTCTACACGGTGGCTGTGCTGATGCTGGGCAGGCCCTGGGCGCCGGAGCGCCGCGCGATTCTCGCGACGCTGTTCTACTTCATGAACTGGGCGCGCGCGTTCGAGTGGCCGATGTCGCCTTACCTCGGGCATGCCTGGTCGCTCTCGATCGAAGAGCAGTTCTATGCGCTCTGGCCGCTGCTGTTCACGCTGCTCATCCCCTGGCGCGGGCGCCCGGGGCGAGTGGCGCTGCTGCTGGTCGTGCTCGCCGCCGCTTCGGCGGGCTGGCGCTGGTGGCTTGCCGGCGAGGGGGCGGGCCTTGCAAGGATGTACAACGGGACCGACGTCCGGCTGGATGGACTGTGCCTGGGCGCGGCGCTGGCCTTCGTGCGCAAGGGCTGCCCGTGGCTGTCGTCGGCCCAGGTCGTGCGGGTCCTTGGGCTCGCGCTGCCGGCGATCGCGCTCGTGCTCTTTGTCTGGGGCTTTCATGCCAGCTACTATGACCGTCAGTGGTACCTGTGGCAGTCGCAGGTGTGCATGCTGCTGTCCTTGCTCCTGGTGGCCGGCCTGGTGCTTTGCCCACGAACCGCGCTGCATCCGCTCCTCGAGGCGGCGCCAACGGTCTACCTGGGACAGATCTGCTATGGCCTCTACATCTGGCACCACCCGATCTTCCTGATCATGGAAGACCACCTGAAGATCGGCCTCGCCACGCGCGTGATCGTCGGCGTGCCGTTGACCTTTCTGGCCGCAGCGCTGTCCTATCGTTTCATCGAGCTGCCCTTCATCAGCCGCCCGAGCCGTCCCGTGCCGAGTCCTGTCCATGTCTCCAACGCCTGAAATGGAGGTCGGCACGGTGCAGCAGGTGCCGGCCCCGACGCCCGCCGCGCCCGGGAGCGCTGTCCCCGATGAGGCGGCCTCCCGCGACGCCGCACTCGGCGACGCGCTCGTCGGCGCGGGCAAGCTCGCGCCGCGCGACCTCGAGCGCGCGCAGGCGGCATCGGCTGAGCTCGGCAACCGCTTGCCCGACGTGCTCGTGCAGCTCGGCCTGGTCTCCGAGGCCGACCTGGCGCAGGCGCGCGCGCAACTGCACGACGTGCCGCTGCTGCACGCCGACGACTTCCCGCAGACGCTGCCCGAGCTGCCCGGGGTGCAGCGCGGCTTCCTCGTGCTGCACCACGTGCTGCCGCTGGCCATCGAGGACGGCGTGCTTTCGGTCGCCCTCGCCGATCCGGGCGATGCCTTCGTGCTCAAGGCGCTGCGCCTGGCCAGCGGCTTGCAGCCGCGCGCGGCGGTGGCCACTGCAGCCGAGATCGACAAGGCGCTGGCCGAGCGCAGCGAGGCCGGCGGCGAGGGCGAGGATGCGGCGGACGCCGACGTCGACAGCGGCGAGTTCGTCGAGCACCTGCGCGACCTGGCCAGCGAGGCGCCGGTGATCCGCATGGTCAACACGCTGATCGGCCGCGTCATCGAGCTGCGTGCCTCCGACATCCACCTCGAACCCTTCGAGGACGGCCTGCACCTGCGCTACCGCGTCGACGGTGCGCTCGATACCGCCGAGGTCATCGCGCCGCGCCTGGGCGCCGCGGTCGCCTCGCGCATCAAGCTGCTGGCGCACCTGGACATCGCCGAGCGCCGGCTGCCGCAGGACGGCCGCATCCGCACCCGCGTCAAGGGCCGCGAGATCGACCTGCGCGTCTCCACCGTGCCGAGCGTGCACGGCGAGAGCGTCGTCATGCGCGTGCTCGACCGCACCGCGGTGCGGCTGAGCCTGCAGGACATGGGCATCCCGGCCGACACGCTCGCGCTGCTGCGCGAGATGCTGGTGCGCCCGCACGGCATCCTGCTCGTCACCGGCCCCACCGGCGCCGGCAAGACGACCACGCTCTACGCCGGACTCTCCGAACTCGATGCCGCCACGCAGAAGATCGTCACCGTCGAGGACCCGGTCGAGTACCAGCTCCCGGGCATCGTGCAGATCCAGGTGCACGCGCAGATCGGGCTCAGCTTTGCCAACGCGCTGCGCTCGATCCTGCGCCAGGACCCGGACGTCGTGATGATCGGCGAGATGCGCGACGGCGAGACCGCGCAGATCGCCGTGCAGGCCGCGCTCACCGGCCACCTCGTGCTCTCGACGCTGCACACCAACGACGCCGCCAGCGCCGTCATCCGCCTCGTCGACATGGGCGTCGAGCGCTTCCTGATCACTTCCACCGTCAACGGCGTCGTCGCGCAGCGCCTCGTGCGCACCCTCTGCAGCCAGTGCAAGGCGCCCGAGGCGCCCGACCCGGCCTGGCTGCAGCGCACCGGCCTGCACCGGCACCTGGCACCCGGCGCGCCGGTCTACCAGCCGCGCGGCTGCCCGGCCTGCCGCGGCACCGGGTATCGCGGCCGGCTGGGCATCTACGAGCTGATGGTGATCGACGACGCGCTGCGCCGCGCCATCGGCGAGGGCGCCGACGCGAGCGCCCTGCAGGCGCTGGCGCTGCAGCGCGGCATGCGGCCGCTGCACGACGATGGGCTGCGTCGCGTCGCGGCCGGCCTGACCACCGTCGAGGAAGTGCTGCGCGCCACCCAGGATGCCGGCGATGCCTGAGTTCGACTGGCGCGCCGTCGGTGCCGATGGCCGCACGACCAGCGGCCGGCAGGACGCCGCAAGCCCCGAGCAGGTCGTGCTGCAACTGCGCCAGCGTGGGCTGGTGCCGGTGGCCGTGAACGCCGCGGCGGCCGGTGGCGGCCGCGGCGGCAGCGCAGCCGCTGCGGCACCGGCAGGCGCGGTGGCCCCGGCCGCGCCGCGCCTGTCCTTCGGTCAACGTCGCGGCGTCACCCGCGCCGACGTGCTCGCGCTGACCAACGAGCTGGCGATCATGCTGCGCGCCGGCCTGCCGCTGGCCTACGCGCTGCGCGTGCTCGTCGACATGAACGCCAAGCCCGCGGTCCAGGCCTTGCTGCAGCAGGTGCTCGACGACGTCAAGGGCGGCGCGCCGCTCAGCCGTGCGCTGGCGCGCCACGCCGCGCTCTTCGGCGATTTCCACGTGCAGATGGTGCGCGCGGGCGAGGCCGCCGGCCAGCTCCCGGCCACGCTCGAACGCCTGGCCGAGCACCTGGCGCGCGCCGCCGCGCTGCGCGAGAGCGTGATGTCCGCGCTCACCTATCCCGCCATCCTGCTTGGCGTCGCGCTGCTTTCGCTCGTCGGCATGATCGGCTTCGTCGTGCCGCAGTTCGAGAAGCTCTTCGCCGACATGGGCGAGGCGCTGCCGCTGGCCACGCGCGCCGTGCTTGCGCTCAGCCACCACGCGCGCGACTGGGGCGTGGCCTGGCTGGCCGCGCTGCTCGCCGCGGGCCTGGCCTTCTCCGCCTGGCGGCGCAGCCCGGCGGGGCAGTTGCGCTGGCAGCAGATGCTGCTGCGCCTGCCGCTGCTCGGGCCGCTGCTGCACAGCATGCACCTGGGCCTCTTCGCGCGCACGCTCGGCACCCTCGCCGGCAGCGGCGTGCCGCTGCTCTCTGCACTGGACATCGCCGTCGACACCGTCGCGAGCCTGCCGCTGCGCCAGGCCCTGCGCGGCATCCTGATGCCGGTGAAGAGCGGCACGCGGCTGGCGCAGGCGATGGCCGACACGCGCCAGTTCGAGCCGCTGGCGGTCAACCTCGTGCGCGTCGGCGAGGAGACCGGGCGCCTGGGCCCGATGCTGCTCGAGTACGCACGCGTGGCCGACCGGCGGGTCGAGTCCGGCATCAAGCGCGCCCTCGCGCTGCTCGAGCCGCTGCTCATCGTCGTGCTCGGCGTCGTCATCGCCGGCATCATCGTCTCCATCCTGCTGGGCATCCTGTCGGTCAACGAGATCGCGGCATAATTCCGGGTCTTCCCGCATGGCGTCGGCGCTCGTCGGCGCCCATCGGTCCCCACCGGTGCGGCCTCCACGGAACCTCGCTGCCCGCGCGGCGTCTCATGCCCATCGTGCCTTCTTCCCTTGCCCTGCGCCGCCGCCGCCTTGCCGGCTTCACGCTGATCGAACTGCTGGTCGTGCTGGCCATCCTCGCGCTGCTGGCCGGCCTCGTCGGCCCGCGCGTGCTCAGCCAGCTCGGCGGCGCCAAGTCCAAGACCGCGCAGGTGCAGATCGCCGACCTCGACAAGGCCCTCGAGCTCTTCAAGCTCGACGTCGGCCGCTACCCCAGCACCGAGGAGGGCCTGCAGGCGCTGCAGGCCAAGCCCGCGAGCGTGGCCTCCGGCTGGGCCGGCCCCTACCTCAAGGGCAGCGTGCCGAGCGATCCCTGGGGCAGGCCCTACGTGTACAAGCTCGAGGGCGGGGCGGTGCTGATCCAGTCCCTTGGTGCCGATGGCGCCCCCGGTGGCGACGGCGAGAACGCCGATCTTCGCAACACCCGCTGAAGCCCGGCGGGCGCCGCGCGCCGCGCACAGGGCCGCGGCGCGCGGCTTCACGCTCGTCGAGCTGATGGTGGCGCTGGCGATCGCCGCGCTGGCGATCGCCGTCGTCCCGCCCTCGCTGCAGAAACTGCGCGAGGGCATGGCCTACCGCGACACCGTGCGCAGCGTCGTCACCGGCCTGCGCGCCGCGCGCGAGCGCGCCCTCGTCGAGGGCCGCGAAACGCGCTTCTACGTCGACCTCGCCGGGCGGCGCTACGGCCCGGATCCGCAGGCGCTGCGGGCCTTGCCCGAGTCGCTGCAGATGCACGTCATCGTCGCCGGTATCGAGATGAGCGAGGCGAGCGGCCAGCGCCTGGCGGCGATCCGCTTCCTGCCGCAGGGCGGCGCCACCGGCGGCAGCGTCGACGTGCTGCGCCCGGGCGTCGGCGGCGTGCGCATCACCGTCGACTGGCTCTCCGCTGCCGTGTCGCAGACGCCGCTGCCGTCATGACGCCCTGCGTCCCCCGCGTCCGCCGCGGCGCGCGCGGCTTCTCCCTGCTCGAGCTGCTGGTCGCGATGGCCATCCTCGCCATGTCGCTGGCGCTGCTCTACCAGGTCGACGCCGGCGTGCTGCGCGGCGTGGCCGACCTGCAGATGCAGCAGCGCGCGACCGTGCTCGCGCAGTCCATCCTCGACAGCCGCGACGCCGTGCCGGCCGCTGGCTGGCAGGAGCAGGGCCGCGTCGCCGGGCTGGACTGGTCGGTCCGGAGCACGCCGCTGCCCAGGCCAGCAGGCGTGGACCTCGCAGCGCCGCTGCTGCACGAGGTGCGGATCGCGATTCGCTGGCCCGGCCGCGGCGACGGCCACGCGCTGACGCTGGCGACGCTGCTGCCGCAGGCGCTCGCCGAGCCCGGGGAGAAGCGGCCGTGACCTCCTCGCGCAAGGCCCGGCGCGGCCTCACGCTGGTCGAGGTGATGGTCGCGCTGGCCGTTCTTTCGCTGATCGTGCTGGCGCTGGGCGCATCGCTGCGCGGGCTTTCGCAGTCGAGCGAGCGCGTCGATGCGCGGGTCGAGCAGATCGACGAGATGCGGCTGACGGTCGCCTTCCTGCGCGAGCTGTTCGCCGCCGTCTCGGCGGTCCGCCTCGAGGGTCCGTCGCGCGCGCTGCTGTTCGATGCCGGCCCGCAGCAGCTGGCGTGGATCGCGGTGATGCCGGCGCGCCTGGGCGTGGGCGGGCGCCACGCCCTGCGGCTTGCCGCCGAGACGCTGGACGACGGCAGCACCGCGCTGGTGCTGCGGTACGCGCCCTGGAGCCCGCAGGCCCCGGCGTTCCCCGATTGGGCCGGCGCCGAGTCGCGCGTGCTCGTGCGCGGCGTCGATCGCCTGGCGATCGCCTACGGCGGGCAGGGGCTGCAGACCGGGTGGCAGCCCACGTGGAGTGCGCACGAACGCTTGCCGGCGCGCCTGCGGCTGGATCTCGGGACGCCCGCCGGCCCATGGCCGCCCGTGGTGCTGCCGCTGCGCGTGCCTTCCCGCGCCGACGCCGGCTTCGTGATCGGAGGCGGCACGCCATGACCGGCCCTGATCGCGCCGCCGGCAGCGCGCGCGGCGTCGCGCTCATCATCGTGCTGTGGACCGTCGCGGCGCTCTCCGTCCTCGTGCTCGGCCTCGTCCACGCGCAGCGCAGCGAACTGCGGCTGGCCGGCGCCACGCGCTCGCTGACGCTGGACGCCGCGATCGGTCAGGCGGCGATCCAGCTCCTCATCCAGCGCCAGCGCAGCCCGGCCGAGGGACAGGCGCGCCTGCAGCGCGTGCCGGTGGGCTACGGCGGGCGCGAAGTCGTGGTCGAGGTCATGCCGCTGGCCGGGCTGATCGACCTCAACGCCGCACCCGAGCCGCTGCTGGCGGCCTTGTTCCGGCAGGCGGCCAACCTCGACGAGCGCGCCGCCGCTGCGCTGGCCGCCGCGCTGCTCGCCCGCCGCGAGCAGCGCCTGCCCGACGGCAGTCACAACCGCTTGCAGGCGGTGCAGGAACTGCTCGCGCTGCCCGGGGTCGACTACGGCCTGCTTGCTAGAATCGCGCCCCTCGTGACCATCGATTCCGCCGGGAGCGGTCGCGTCAACGCCCTTGCCGCCCCCTACGAGGTGCTGCTGGTCCTGGCCAGGGGCCGTGCCGACATCGCCCGGCGCGTGGCCGACGAACGCGACGCCGGCCGCCCCGGGGTCGACACCACCCGTCTCGAAGCCGAGTTCATCGATGCCACGGCCAGCAGCCGCTACCGCTTCACCGCGTACGTCCCCGGCGTCGACGGCGCCACGGTCGCCGTCCAGCGCGACGTCGATCTTCGAACTGCGCCCGACCCGGGCGCCGAGCCGCGCGAGCGCGCGCCCTGGCAGATTCTTCGCGCCCGCCAATGGCGGCTGGCCCAGCCCGGGGCACTGAATGTCGACGCAGGCGGCTGACGCTTCGCGCGCCCTGTCGGGCCCGGGCCTGGCGGCCCTGGGCGCGCTGCTGGTGCAACCCTGGCGCGAGCTGCAGCACCTACCGCCCTTGTCCTGGCTGCAGCCGGAGCCTGCGGTGGTCCTCCTGCACGCCGACGGCAGCCGTTCGCTCTGGCTCGGTGATCGGCGGCGCGAAGGCGCAACGCCCGCGGAATGCGCGGCCGCGCGCTTCGTGGCGGTCGAGGTGCCTGCCGACGAAACGCTCGAGTGCGCCGTGCCGCTGCCGCCGATGCCCGAAGGGGATCGCGAGGACGCGATCGCGCTCGCCGTGCGCACGACCAGCCCCTTCGATGCGGCCGAACTCGTCTGGGGCTGGCGTGCCGTGCAGGGCGGTGCGGTCGCCTTGCTGTCGACCCGCAAGGCCGTGCAGGCGCGGCTCGATGCCGTGGCGGCTTCTGGCGCACGTACAGGCACCCCCGAGGCCTGGGCGCTGGATCGCGGCGCAAGGCCCGTCGTGCTGCAAGGCTTCGGCGAATCGGCCCGGCGCCGCCTTGCCGTGCGCGGTCGCCGGCTCGGCGGCTTGCTGCTCCTCGGCGCCCTGCTGCTGGCGCTGGCCGTGCTCCTCACGCCGACGCTGCAACTGCGCCTGCGCGCGCTGCAGGCGCAGCAGGCCTACGACCAGGCGCAGCAGCGGCTGGCGCCGGTGCTGGCGCAGCGCGAGGCCCTCGCCCAGGCGCAGGCGCAGCAGGGCGCGTTGCACGAGCAGATGCAGGCGCGCGTGGAGCCGCTGGCGGTGCTGGACCTGCTCACGCAGGCGGTGCCCGACGACAGCTTCGTGCAGCGCCTGCAACTGCAGGGCGACAAGCTCACGCTGACCGGCCAGACGCCCAACACCGCGGCGCTGATGAACCGCCTGAGTGCAGAGCCCCTGCTGCGCGACGTGCGTTCGCCCGCCGCCGCCACGCGCGGCATGACCGCCGGCCGCGAGAACTTCACCCTCGAGATGAACCTGCAGCCGCAGGCGCTGCGGCCCGCCGCGTCGGCGGTCGAGCCCTCACCGGCCGCGGCGTCGCTCGCTGTGGCAACGCCGGCTTCGGCTTCGGCTTCGGCTGTTGCGGTCGCTGCCTCGGCTGCGGCCGCCCGGGAGCCGCGATGATCGCCTCGCGGCGCGCGCTGGCCTGGGCGTCGGTCTTCTGGCTGCTGCTGCTCGGCACGCTGCTGGCGCTGGCCGGTTCGTGGGCGTGGGAGCGGCACCACGCTTGGGCACAGCTGCTGCAGACGCTCGAGCCCCGCGTGGCAAGGCTCGAAGGCCTCGCGGGCAGCCGCGAGCGGCTGCAGCAGGCGGTGCAGCAGGCCGAGCGCGACGTCCTGCGCCACGCCTACCCGGCCACGCGCGACGCCAGCCAGGCCGGCAACGATGCCCAGCAGCGCGTGCGCGAGCTCTTCAGCCGCCCGGGGCTTGACGTGCTCAGCCTGCAGGTGCTGCCTGCCCGCGCCGTCGACCGCTTCGACCGCATCCCCATCGCCGTGCGCGTCGACGGCGAACTGGCCGTGCTGCAGGCCACGCTGGCCGCGCTGCCGACGCTCACGCCCTCGGTCTTCGTCGAGGGTTTTGCGCTGCAGGGCGCCTCGGCCAGCGAAGCCGCGCCGCCGCGCGTGGTGGCCGAACTGCAGCTCTTCGTGCTGCGCTCGCGGCCCGGGGCGGGATGACATGCGACGCTGGACGCTTGCGCTGCTGCTGCTGGTCAACCTCGGCCTTGGGCTCGGGCTGGCGTCGCGCTGGTTCACCCCCGAAGGGCGCCTGGTCGACCTGCGCTGGCAGCCGCCCGCCCCGGTGCCGCCTGCGCTCGACGCCGGGGCCCCGCTCCCGGCCACCGGGGTCGACGTGGCGCGCTACGTCGCCACCCTCGAGAAGCCGCTGTTCTCGCCCTCGCGCCGCCCACCGCCGCCCCCGCAGGCCGCCAGCGCCGCCCCCGTGGTCGACACGCCGCCGGACCTGCGCGTGCTCGGCCTCTACGGCAGCCACGAGGACAAGGCTGGCGGCAAGGACGGCAACGGTGGCAACGACGGCAACGGTGGCCAAGGCGGCATGATCGCGCGCATCGATGGCCAGGTGAAGCGCGTGAAGATCGGCGACGCCGTCGGCCGCTGGACCCTCAAGGCCCTGCGGCCGGGCGAGGCGGTGCTGGCGCTGGGCGAGACGGAGCAGGTCTATCCCTTGCTGCGCGGCCCCACGGATCCGGCGCCGTCGGCGCCGGCCGGGGCGGACAATCCCTCCGCGGGCGCTTCGACCCCGAAGGCGAACCCGCCGGCCGTCAATCCCTACTACCAGCGTCAGCTCGATGAAGCCCGTGCCAACGTGCGGCGCGTCAACGCCCTGAGGGCACGCAGCGGCCTGCCGCCCCTGCCCGAACCCTGAAACCACTTCGATGGCCACCGTGCGAATCCTCAGCCTGTTCCTGCCGCGGACCTTGCCGCTGCTCCTGCTGTTGTCGGCGCCGATGGTGCCGGCGCAGGCGCCGATGCCCGCCGTTGGCGCAAGCGCTGCCGCGGGCGCCTCCTCGCCCGCCGTGCCGGCGCCCGCGGCCAGCGCGCCCACCGCGGCCGAAGGCACGCAGGTCCGCCTGCTGCCGGGCAACGATCGCGTCGTCGCGCCTTCGGCGCCGGTGCCCGGGGTCCAGGGCGCGGCGGTCGACCTCCGCTTCGAGGACACGCCGGTGCGCGAGGTCGTGCACGCCATCCTCGGCGACCTTCTGCGGCTCGACTACATGCTGCATCCGCCGGTCGAGGGCCGCGTGACCCTGGTCACGACCGGCCAGGTCTCGCCCGACAAGGCGGTCTTCCTGCTCGAGACGGCCTTGCAGGCCAGCGGCCTGGTGATGGCGCGCGACACGCGCGGCGTCTATCACGTCGGCCGCCCCGAGGCGCTGAAGGCGATTGCCTCGAACGTACAGGTCTACAGCGGCGAAACCCTGCCGCCGGGGCTTGGCGCCATCGTCGTTCCGCTGCGCTACATCGGCGCGGCCGAGATGGCGGCCATCCTGCGTCCGCTGGCTCCGCCCGAGGCGATCCTGCGCGTGGACACCGTGCGCAACCTGCTCGTGCTTGCCGGCAGCCGTGCGCAGGCCGAAGGCTGGCTGAGCCTCGTGCAGACCTTCGACGTGAACCTCCTCGCCGGCATGTCGGTGGGCGTCTTCCCCCTCAAGTACCTGAGCGTGGCCGACGTCGAAGCCGCGCTTGCGCTCGCGCAGCAGGGCGCTGCGGCCGCCGCGCCCGGGGTGGCGCCTGCCGCTGCAGCGCCGGGCGCCGCCGCGGCCCGGCCCGCGGGCCCGGCCTTCGCGGCAGACAAGCTGCCGCTGTTCGGCGCGGTACGCGTGCTGCCCGTCGAGCGGCTCAACAGCATCATCGTCGTCTCGCCGCGTGCCGCCTACCTCGAGGAGGCGCGGCGCTGGATCGAGCGGCTGGATCGCCCCAGCGGCAGCGCCAGCGAGCCGCGCCTGTTCGTGTATGCCGTGAAGAACGGTTCGGCGCAGCACCTGGGGCAGGTGCTCGCCGGCATCTTCGGCGGGGGCGAGCAGGCGCCTGGGTCGGCGCCCGGCAGCGGGGTGGCGCCGGGCCTGCCGACGGCCTCCGGCGGCACACGCGCAGGCCTGCCTGCCGGCGGTGCGGGCGGCGGCACCGTACTGGGCGCGGGCAGGGCCGCGCAAGCCACGCGCAGCGGCCCGCCCGCGCCTGCGCCTGCGGCGAGCGCCCTGCCGCTGGCCGGCGGCCTGCGCGTCGTCGCCGACGAGCGCAACAACGCCATCCTCGTCTACGGCACCGCGGCGCAGTTCGAGCGCATCGAGGAGGCACTGCACCGCCTGGACCTGCCGCCCACGCAGGTGCTGATCGAGGCCAGCATCGTCGAGGTCACGCTCACCGACGAGACCTCCTACGGCCTGCAGTGGACCTTCGGCGACACGCGCGCCAGCGGCGGCACCGGCACCAGCGTGCTCAGCGGCGTGGCCGGCGGTGTGCTCGGCGGACCGCTGGCGGGCTTCTCCTACACCTTGCGCAACAGCGTCGGCAACGTGCGCGCGGTGCTCAACGCGCTGGCCGAGAAGTCGCTCGTGCGCGTGATCTCCTCGCCCTCGATGATGGTGCTCGACAACCACACGGCGCAGATCGCCGTCGGCAACCAGCAGCCGATCCAGACCAGCGAGACCCTGAGCGCCGAGGGCACCGTGCGCACCACCAGCATCCAGTACAAGGACACCGGCGTTGCGCTCGCCGTCACGCCCTCGGTGGGCTCGGGCGACATGGTGACGATGGCCATCGACCAGGCCGTCACCGACGTCGGCGCGATCGACGCCGCCACCGGCCAGCGCGCCTTCCTGCAGCGCCAGTTCTCGAGCAAGGTCGCGGTGCGCTCGGGCGAGGCGGTCGTGCTCGGCGGCCTCATCCGCGAGAACGACACCGGCGGCTCCTCCGGTGTCCCCGGGCTGCACGAGGTGCCGGTGCTGGGCGCGCTCTTCGGCACCAAGACGAGCTCGAAGAACCGCACCGAGCTGCTCGTCGTCATCACACCGCGCGTGGCGCGCAGCGATGCCGACGCGCGTGCGATCAGCCGCGACCTGCGCGAGAAGCTGCGCGGCCTCGAGCCGCCCCAGCCGCTGCCGCCGCCGGCCGATCCATCGCTGCTCGCCCCCGGTGACGCGCAGCGCTGAGCGCGGCACAATCCAGCCCCGCACCATCCGGCCCCCACGCCCCGCGACCTTCGTTCATGACCGATCCGATCCCATCCCGCCGCGCGCGCCTGCTGCGCCTGTTCGCCGCCGGCCTTGCCGGCGCCATGCTGGCGGGCTGCGCCAGCCTCGCGCCCAAGACGCCCGAGGACGCCGTCCGCGAGCGCGCCCAGGCACGCTGGGACGCCTTGCTTGCCGGCAAGTTCGACGAGGCCTATGCCTACCTCAGCCCGGGCAGCCGCGCCGTCGTCTCCCCGCAACGCTTCCGCTCGTCGATCGGCGCCGCCGCCGCGTGGAAGAGTGCAAAGGTTCACAGCGTCACCTGCGCGCAGGCCGATCGCTGCAAGGTGACCATGCTGGTCTCCTATGCGCCTATGGTGCGCGCGAGGGAAATCGGTACCATCGAGACCTCGATCGACGAGACTTGGCTCCTCGATCAGGGTCAATGGTGGCTGCCGCAGGGGCTCTGACGGCGGGGATGCGCTCCGACATGGCCGCCCATCGTTTGTCTAGAAGAAGCAGGAGGACGCCGCCTATCGAGGTGAAGAGAAGACAGACGCCTGTTGCGAATTTTCGACACACAGCGGTTTTCGGAGCTTAGCACCCATGGGTTGCCCGTGATCGCTGTGCTACATTGAGGGAAGCGTGATTGCTTCCGTTGCGCTAATCAATATCTACCCCGGAGTCAACGTAATGAAGAGAACCCTTGTTGCTCAGTGCGCCGCGGCCTTGCTCACCGGAGCCGCCTTTGTCGGCGCGAACGCTGCCGTGGTTGCGCCTGGTGCCGGCGCCATCGATGGTGTTCCCACCGCGACCCAGCTGGTGCCGAACAAAGACGGCCTCGGCCACATCGTCGTCGTGCCCTACTACTCGGCGGCCAGCGGCAACGATACCTACCTCAGCATCACCAACACCGACATGCGCAACGGCAAGGCGGTGAAGGTCCGCTTCCGCGGTGCGTCGAACTCCGACGACGTGTTCGACTTCACGCTGCTGATGTCGCCTGGCGACGTGTGGACGGCCACCGTCACCAAGGACGCCACCACCGGCAAGGCCAAGCTGCTGACGGGCGACAAGAGCTGCACCATCCCGAACGCGCTCACCGGTTCCACCTTCGTCACCGGCCGCCTGGCTCCGTACCAGGCTGCAGATGCCCAGGCCAAGGAAACCCTGGAAGGCTACGTTGAGATCCTCAACATGGCCGACATCTATCCTGGAACCGTCCCGGCGGTCGCCGCGGGTGGCTCGCCGGCTCGCACCACAGCGGCTCCCATCAATCCGCTGTTCACCGCGACCAAGCACGTCAACGGCGTGCCCCCGGGTTGCGGCGAAACCAGCCCGGCCATCGCAGCTCTGGCGACCAATCCGACCAGCTACAGCGTTGCGGCCGACGCCACCTCGGCGGTGCAACTGGGCCTGGATGTTCCGACCGGCGGCCTGACCGCCACCTGGACTATCATCAACGTGCCGCTCGCCACGTCCTATTCGGGAGTCGGCGACGCCGTTGAGGCAACCGACGCTAACGGTATCCCCGGCTGGGGCAACGTCGTGTTTTCGCCGCAGTTGGCTACCCCCGTGGGCGTCGGCCCTGCCCGTTTGGCCACGGCCGACCCGCTGCTGCGTGGTGGCGTTCCTGACAGCGAGAACATCGTCGCTCCGGCGGCCGCTCGCGGCACCCCGGTGCTTCCGACGGGTGCAACGACCTACATCGCCGCGGCAATGTACGACTTCCCGGACCTGTCCACGCCCTATCTGCAGGGTGCGGCGGGGGCCAACGGATTTGCCACCCGGTTGCAGGCCTCGATGCTGACCGACGCCTACGCCGTGACTTCGGTGATGAACGAGTTCGTCACCGACGTCGGCCTGCTGGCCAAGACCGACTGGGTGTTCTCTTCGGCCACCCGCCGCTACAACGTGGCGCGCAACTACGGCACCAGCGCGGCGACGGCGACCACGGTCTTCACCGACCTGGAATTTGACGATGCAGCCGGTGCTGTGACCGTCGGCGCCCCCGTCACCGCGCGTTCCAATAACCGCTATGCAGTGTCCAACACCACGGCAGAAGGCAACCTGATCTGCGTCACCGGCGTCGGCACGGCGGCTGGAACCTTCACCGCGACGCCGGACAACAAGCTCCTCGCCGTCAACGCCGACCGCGAAGAGACCTTCGTCGGTTCCACCAGCCAGTTCGTGATCTCCCCGGGGACGCCGACTGCCCCGCTGACCGTCTGCGGCGAAGTCAGCGTGCTGACCTTCAACAACGCGGGCGGCGGCGGCGCGCTCGGTGCGCAACTGACCAAGAAGGATCTGACCGGAACCAACGTCAATGGCTGGGCGCGTCTGTCGACGCCCGGTCTCGCCGGTGTGGTGCCTCCGGCGGTTGCGGTTACCCGTCTTGGCCTGCCCATCGTCGGGGCCTCGTTCATGCAGCTTACCAACGGCGCCGTGGCGGCCGGAACCTCGGGCAACTACGGCCTGACCTTCCCGCATCGCACGACGCGCTATTGATCGGCATTCCGGGGTAACGAAGGGGGCGGGGCAACCCGCCCCCTTTTTTCATGCAAGGACCTCGCCTCGCCATCGAACCTGATGCGCGAAGCGCCGTCAAAGCCAGCTTCATCACTTCCCTCCCGATCCATGGCGTCTCTTCGTTCCCTCTCCCTTGCCGTGGCACTGGCCTCGGCCTGCCTGCTGCCTGCCCACGCGCAATCGACCCCGCCGCTGGTCACCGGAGAGCACGGTGTCACGGTGACCCGCACCGACATCGAAGTCGCGATGGAGCGCGTGCCCGAAGCTTCGCGGGCCGCCGTCATGGCGCGCGTCGACAACCTCTCGCGCCAGGCCGAGCAGATCTACATCCGCCGCGTGCTCGCCCTGGACGCCGAGCAGGCGGGTCTGGACAAGACGCCCGAGGTCGCCGCCGCGCTCGCGCAGGCGCGCCAGCGCATCCTCTCCGACGCGCAACTGGCCGCCATCAGCCAGGGCGTCAAGCTCAGCGACGAGGCCCTCAGCGCCTACGCGCGCGACGTCTATCGCAGCAATCCCGAACGCTACAAGGTGCCGGCGCAGACGCGCGCCCGCCACATCCTCATCGGCAACAGCCCCGACGGCAAGGCCCAGGAGCGCGCCACCGAACTGCTCGCCAGGATCAAGGGCGGTCTCTCCTTCGAAGACGCCGCGCGCGAGTTCTCCGGCGACTACGCCAGCGCCGCCAAGGGCGGTGATCTGGGCTGGTTCTCCGCCGGTGCCATGGTCAAGCCCTTCGAGGACGCGGTGGCCAAGCTGAAGGCGCCCGGCGAGCTCGGCGCCGAGGTGGTGCAGACGCAGTTCGGCTACCACATCATCCAGCTCGTGAACCGGCGCGAGGCCGGCATCCAGCCCTTCGACGAAGTGCGCGAGGCGCTGGAGCGCGAGGTCCGCGCCAAGGCCGAGGAAGAGGCGCGCCAGACCCGCATCCAGGCCATCTCGCGCGCCGCCAAGGTCGACGTTCCGGGCTTGGAAGCGATGGCCCGCGAGTACGAGCAGAAGTCCAAGTCCCGTTAAGCGCGAGCGCGCTGCAGGAAGGTTCCGGTGCGCCCGGCCAGGGACGGCGAGCCACCGGTAGTTGACGCCTCCATCGGCGTCGCAATGCCGCGCCGCGCCTCCCTGGCGGTGGCCGTCGTCGTCCACCGGCCGGTCCTCGAGGAGTTGCGCGCCTGCCTGCAAGCTCTCGACGAGCTTCGGGGCCCGGGCACGACCGTCGTCGTGCACCTCTGGCACTGCGATGCAGGCCCGCAGGACACGCCGGGCCTGCCGGAACTGCTGCGGCAACTGCAGGCCGCCGGTACGCCCCTGAAGCTGGGCGGCGGCGCCGGCAACCTCGGCTTCGGCCGCGCCATCAATGCCCTGTGCGCCGGCCTTGCTTCGAGCCATCTGCTGATCCTCAACCAGGACGCCATCCCCGAGCCCGGCGCACTGAGCCGCCTCTGGCACGAAGCCTCCCGCGACGACCCTCGCGTCGCCGCCTGGGAGATGCGCCAGATCCCCTACGAGCACCCCAAGGACTACGACCCGGCGACCGGCGAGACGGGCTGGGTCAGCGGTGCGGGAGTGCTCCTGCGCACCCAGGCGCTGCGCGAGGTCGGCGGCTTCGAGCCGCGCTTCTTCATGTACTGCGAGGACGTCGACCTTTCCTGGCGGCTGCGCTGCGCGGGCTGGCGGCTGCGCTACCTGCCGCAGTGCGCCGTCGTGCATCGCACCTACGACTACGCGGGCCAGGTCAAGCCGCTCGCGGCGCTGCAGGGCGCCTACGCGAACCTGTGCCTAAGGCAGCGCTTCGGGACGCCGAGTGACCTGAGCGCGGGGATCCGCGCGCTGTGGCGCGAACTCAGCGGTCCGCAAGCCTTCCCCGGGTGGCGTCGAGGCCTGCTGCGCGCCCTGCTGAAGTTCGCGCGCAACCGGCGCTACTTCGCACGGACCCGCGCCGCAGCGCCGGACTTCGTTCCGCGCTTCAACGGCTGGGACTACGAGGAACGGCGCGAGGGCTCGTTCCACCCGTTCCTCGCCCAGGCCGAGCGCCCCGAGCGTCTTCCTGCCATATCGGCGATCGTGCGCGCGACGGGCGACGCCGACGCGCTCGCCGCCACGCTGCACTGCCTCGCGCAGCAGACCCATCCGCTGCTCGAAGTGCTCGTGGTCGGCGGGACCGATCGGGCCATGCGAGCGGTCTGCGCACGTGCAGGCGAGCGACTCGCGCTGCGCCCGCTCCCAGCCGGCGACGCGGCACTCGAGATGATTGCCGCGGTGCACGCGCAGGCCGACTGGTGGCTGCTGTTCGATGACGAGCATGTGCGCCCCTACGCCGACCATGCGGAGGTGCTGCTGCAGGCGGCGCGCGACCAGGGCCGGCAGGCCGCCGCCTCGCTCACCTGGCGCATCGAGGCGGATGCCGCCGACCACGCCACGGCCCATCGTCGGCATGCGCCCCGCCGGAAGCTTGCGGGCTTGCCGGCGACCCGGCCGGTGCGGCTGCTGCATCGCAAGGCGCCTGTCGATCCGGCTTACGCCGAGGTCGCGAAGACGACCGCCGTCTGCTATGTCGGGAGTGCCGCGCGCTGAGCCAGGGGGCGGCGCATGTGGCCGTGCCGTGCCAGCCGCGCCGCGGGGCCCGGGTCTCTTCAGCCCTCGACGGCGCCGCGACGTCCTTCGTTGCGCATGTTCCACATGCCCCGGATCGCCGACGCGAAGTCGCTCGCGAAGGCCTTCGCGTCGAACAGCGGCGCAAGCCGCAATTGGTCGCGCAGGCCGGCGCGAAGCCGCGCCAGTCCGTCCAGGTCAGCGGCAAAGCGCGCGGCCCGAGCGACGTAGTCTGCTTCGTCTTGCGCGATCCACTGCGGCAGCCCGCTGTTGTGCAGGATCGACTCGCCGTTGTGGCCGATGAAGCGATCGCCCCGGAGCGTCAGCACCGGAACGCCCATCCACAAGCCCTCGACGCTCGTCGTTCCACCCGGATAGGGATGGGGGTCCAGGGCGATGTCGACGCGCCCGTAGGCCCGCAGGTAGTCCTCGCGCGGCGACGGCCCTTCCAGCACGAGGCGCGAGGCGTCCAGGCCGGCCCGCGCGAAGCGATCGCGAGTGCGTTCCACCTCGCTGGCGTGTGCCAAGGCCGCCGCTTTCAACAGCAGCCGCGCGCCGGGAACGGCGCCCAGTACGCGCACCCACAGGGCGATCGTTGCGTCGTTGACCTTGGCCAGATTGTTGAAGCAGCAAAAGCTCAGCTGCCCTGCGGCCCGCGCAGGCAGCGGAGCCACGGGCAGATCGCCGACCGGTGGCGAGAAACAGAAGTAGGTCCGCGGCAGGCGCCAGACGCGCTCGACGAAGTGGTCCTCCTCGCCGGGCGGAGTCACGTAGGGGTCGCCGAGAACGAAGTCGATCTCCTGCAGCCCCGTGGTCGCGAAGTAGCCCAGCCAGGCCACCTGCAAGGGGGCGGGACGACGCAGGAAGACCGGCAGCCGGTTGTCTGCGGTGTGCCCGGCCAGGTCGATCAGGACGTCCACGCGTTCTTCGCGCACGAGCGCGGCGGCGGCCTCGTCGTCGAGGCGGCTGATCGGCTGCCAGGCCACGAAGTGCGGCTTCAGGCGTGCGCTGACCTCGTCTTCGATGTCGTTGGTCGGGAACGCGAGCAGGTCGAGCCCGTCATCACCGCGCCCCTCGAGCAGCCCTTCCAGGAAGTAGGCGACGGGGTGCGCCCGGAAGTCGCCGCCGACGAAGCCGACGCGAAGGCGCGACGCGGCTGGCCTCGCAGTGCGCGCTGCATTCGCCAGCCCGGCGCCGGCCAGCGCCCGCTGGCTTCGTGCGTACTCCAAGGCCTCGGCCCGTGCCTGCGCAGGGGAGACTTCGGCCATGAAGTTGAGGCAGTAGAGCAGGTTGCTGTGGGCCGGGGCGTAGCCGGGATCGAGCCGGATCGCCTGGCGAAAGGCGGCAACCGCCTCGCGGTGCCGTCCCAGGCCGATCAAGGCCACGCCCAGGTTCTGCTGCGCCTGCACGTCGTCGGGCTCGAGCTCGATCGCCTCACGCGCGCAGGCCAGGGCGTCCGCGTACGCCGCGCGGTCGATCAGGATCGCGCTCAGGTTGCCAAGCGCCCCGACGTTCCCGGGCCGAAGCGCCAGCACGCGTCGTGCCGCGGCCTCGGCCTCCTCCAGCCGGCCCCGGCCCTGCAGGTACAGGCAGAAGCGACCGTGGACGAGCGGCGAGTCCGGCTGAAGTTCGGCGGCTCGCCTGTGGAGCGCCTCAGCCTCCTCGACTCGGCCTTGCGACATCAGGATCGCGGCCAGCAGGCTGTGCGCAAGGCCGTTCTCCGGCTCTGCCGACAAGACCCGGCGGCAGGCGGACTCGGCCTCGTCGAGCCGGCCCAGCTCGTCCAGCAGCCCAGCGCGTTCCATCTGCAGCGAGGCGTCGAGGGGCTCGCACTGCAGCGCGCGCTCGATCGCCTGCAGCGCGACCCCCGGCCGCCCGCTCCTGCGGTGCAGGCTCGCCATGATCTTCCAGGCCAGGGGATGCTGGGGATAACGGCTGGCGATCTCCACGGCGTGCCGGTACGCATGCTCGGGTGCGGCCTCGCGATAGCTCGTCAGCAGTGCTTGCAGCGTCTGCGCCGAGGGCGGCTCGGCAGCCTGTCCGTGCCCGCCATCCGGCGCCTTGATCCGGGCTTCGAGTTGATCGACCGGCTTTCCCTGCAGGCCGTGTTGCCGGCCCTGGGCGAGGATCTCCGCGGCCTGATCCGCATCACCGAGACGGATCAGGGCCTCGATGCAGCTGATCCAATGCTGCGCCTGCCTGGGGTCGGCCCGCAGGGCGGAGCGCAAGCGCGGCAAGGCCTCTTCGGGCCTGCCTTCGCTGAGCGCGAGCACGCCGAGCCCGTGGCTGGCCGGGGCGTGCCCGGGCTGCTGCTGCAGCACCTGAAGGTAGAGCGCCTGCGCTTGCGCCGATCGCCCGGCCTGGTGCTCGCGCAGCGCCTGCTGGAAGAGAAGATCGGGATCCGCGGCCATCGCGCTCAGCCCAGAAGAGCGGCGACCCGCCGCCGCGCTTCCCGCGCCGGATCGCGCGCGACGAATTCGCGCACCAGGTCCTCGTACTGCGGGTGCAGCCTGCGCATGGCCTGCAGCGCGGCGGCTTGCAGTTCCTGCTGGCGCGCGCTGAAGCTCGCGCCGCCGGCGTGGTAGACGAAGGTGTCGAGCGCGTGCAGGTGCTGCCAGCCGCGGCCGCTGGCGCGCAGGCAGAAGTCGTTCTCCTCGCCGTAGCCGGCGCCGAAGCTGGCGGCGTCGAACTCGCCGGTCTCGTCCAGGCAGTCGCGGCGGATGTACATGCAGAAACCCACGGCGGTGGGGACCTCGAGCGCCTGGCCCTCCAGCGTGCGCGCGAAGAGCGCGTGCAGCGCGGCCACGCTCCAGCCCTCGGGCAGCTCGTTGACCTGGCAGAAGCGCGGGAAGGAGCAGATCGTCGCGTTGTTCGAGAACGGCGTCACCGTGCCGACGCGCGGCTGACTCCACGCGGCGGCGCGCAGGCGGTCCAGCCAGTCGCCGGCGACTTCGGTGTCGCTGTTGAGCAGCACGACGTCGCGCCGGCCGGCCAGCCGCATGCCCAGGTTCACGGTGGCGACGAAGCCGAGGTTGCGCGCGTTGGCGAGCACGCTCACCTGCGGGTGCAGCGCGGCAAAGGCTTGCAGCCACTCTCGGGTCTCGGCGTCGGGGCTCGCGTCGTCGATCACGGTCAGGTGCCAGGGGTGCTGCCCGAGCGTGCCCATCACGCTGGTCAGGCAGCGGCGCAGGTGCGGCAGGCCGCCGTACACGGGGACGATGATCTCCACCGTCTCGTCGACCGGCGCGCGTGGCGCGCTTGCCAGCGCCTCGCGCAGCGCGAGGTAGTCGGCCGAGAGCGGCCAGCCGCATTCGACCTCGAGGCGCCAGGGACCGGCGGCGCTTGCGCCCGACGCGGACCCCGGCGGCCAGGGCATCGGCAGGGCGATGCCGGCTTCGGCTCCGGTCAGCAGCAGGCGAAGCGGCTCGCCATCTTCGGCGGGCGCGCCGATCCCGAGCTGGCGACGCGTCGCGCCCTGCAGCGCGAGCGCCGCGCCGGGCTCATCGCCGCGCCACGACCAGGCCGCTACGCCCCGTGCGTCGCGCAGCGTCAGCGCGTGCAAGTGCATGTAGCCCGGCCGATCGGCCGGGTGCCAGTACGGCCGCGCACGGCCGGCACGGTTCAGGTACTCGGCCGGGATCTCGAAGGAAAGCGTCTGCCGCGCGGCGCCGACGCGACCCAGTGCGGGGACGTGCAAGCTCGGCAAGGCTTCTGCACCGTTGCGCTCCGCGCTACTGCCAAGCACCAGCGTGCTCGCGTAGACCGCGACCTGCACTGCAGGATCGGGCGCCGGCATGGCGCTGGGTTCGGCGGCCGCCTGGGCCTCGTCCTCCAGGCGACGCGCGGCGAAGACGAGCTGGTAGGTCGAGGCGTCGGGCTGCGCGAGCAGGTAGCGCGCGACGGGGGGCGGCAACTGGTCGAACGGGGTCCAGAACTCGGTGTAGTACCACGTGGCGGCGATCGGCTCGACGCGCTCGACGCGCCAGCCTTCGCCCTGCAGCAGCCGCGCGAACGAGCGGCGCGTGAAGAAGCGCAGGTGCGTGCGATCCAGCAGGCCCTCCGGGCCGTACTTCCAGTCGCCGTGCATCAGCTCGACGATCATCCCGGCGTAGGCGACGTTGGGGATCGAGACGAGAAGCTGTCCTCCCGGACGAAGCAGCGCCTGACAGGCCTGCAGCACGCGCTCGGGTGCGCGCAGGTGCTCGAGCACGTCGGCGCAGGCGATGCGGTCGTAGCTGCCCGCCGCAAAGCGCAGCGGCCAGTCGTCGTCCTCGAGGTCGAGCAGCTCCAGGCGCCGGTAGCCGTCGCGCGCGACGTGGTACTCGGCACTGCTGATGGTCACGCCGTCCACCTGGCAGCCGCGCTCCTGCAGCAGGCGGCCGAGCGCGCCGCTGCCGGTGCCCAGGTCGAGCACGCGCGCGCCCGCGGGGACAAGGCTTGCGAGCACCGACAGCGACGAACGCTCCTCGGCCGCGATGCTGCGCCGGTAGACGTGCGCGGGCGTCGATCCGCGGTGGCCAGCCGGCCAGCCGGCGTAGAGCAGCGCGCATTCGCCGCGGCCGCTTTCGGCCAGCACCTCGACCCAGGGCTGCTGCGCATCGGCCGGCAGCGCGAGCCGCAGGGTGAAGCCGGCGTCGAGCAGCCGCTCGTCGGCGAAGACGTCGCGCACGTCGCGGCGGCGCACGCCGGTGGGGCAGCGGTGCGCGACCCCGTCGACACGGACGCTGACCGCGGCCAACGCGCCGTCGTCGATCGAGGCCGCCCAGCCGTCGAGGACGAGCACGCCCTGCTCGACGCGGCGCTCGTCGACCCAGCCCCAGGGGCCGCGCCGAAAGCCGGCCAGCCCCGAGAGATCGCGCGCGGCGTCGGCGCCGACGACGTAGAGGTCCTGCTCGTGCGCCAGCGCCTTGGGGATGCGAAAGGGCCGGCGTGCGTCGCCCGCGGCGGCGGCGACGGCGCGGCGCACGAAGGCTTCGCTCACCGTCGTCGTGCCGTAGGCCGCGGCGTCGAGCTCGGCGATCTCGCTTTGCGGCTTGAAGAGCAGGCCGTTCTCGGACAGCACTTCGCCGCGGGCCAGCAGCGCCTCGTCGTGCACCGTGAAGCAGAGCACGCCGCGCGGCGTCAGCAGCGCCAACAGGCGCGCGAGCCAGCGTCCGAACAAGTCCTCGGGCAGGTGCGAGAAGAGCGAGGCGACCCAGATGAAGTCGAAGCGGCGACCGGGCTCGAAGGCCTCGGGGGCGAGGCTGGACGGCAGGCCTTGCACGCCGAAGCTGGCGGCGACGTAGTCCAGCGCCTCGGGCTGGATCTCGCTGGCAAGGAGCTCGAGCTCGCGCTCGCTGCCGCCAAGCAGGCGCAGCAGGCGGCCAAAGCCGCAGGCGAAGTCGAGCACCGAGACGCTGCCCTCGCCGGCAGGCAGCAAGGCGTCGAGGACCTGGCGCATCGCCGTGTACTGCTGCAGCGCGACGTTGAAGTACTGGCTGACCGCGGCCGCCGCGTCGCGATGATGGCGCAGCGAGTGCAGCAGCATCTGGTCGGCGGGATGGATGCGCAGTTGCAGCGCCTTGCCCTGGCCAGCGTCCGCGCTCGCGCCGAGCTGCGGCCAATGCCGGCGCAGCAGGGCGGCCAGGCGCGGGTCGAGACAAATCTCCTCGGCTTGCGCGAGCAGGCCGGCAAGCTCGGGTTCGGCGACGTTCATCGGTTCGGGTCGGGCGCTTCGGCGGTGCGGTCGTCCTTCGTGGCCATCGCCGATTCTCGCGGCAGTGGCGGCTCTGCCCGCGGGCCTGCCCGCGCCGCCGCCCACGACAGCATCGCGAGCCCGAGCAGCGCGAGCGCGAACTTGGCGTCACGCAGCACGACGTTGAAGGCGCCGGCCCAGGTGATCGCGGCCAATACCAGCAGCGCCGGCAGCGCGGGCGCGCCGCGTCGGCGTATGCCGCGCAAGGCCTGCAGCCAGAGCGCGAAGGCCAGCAGCAGCGCGACCGCTCCGCCTTGCTGCGCCAGCAGCAGGTATTCGTTGTGCGGCGTCGTCTGGCCGGTGAGGATCGGTTCTCCGTGCACGCGCTGGCGCCACAGCGTGGCCCAGCTGCCCACGCCATGGCCGATGAGCGGGTGCTCGAGCACGAGGCCTGCCGTGACCTGGACCATGCGCGCGCGCATGCCCCAGCTCGTGTCGACCGGCCCGCTCGCCCGATAGGCCTGCAGTTCGGCGCTGCCCTCGGCAAAGCGCTGGCGGACGTTCGCCGAACCCAGGCCCAGGCCCATCACCAGCACGGCCAGCGCAAGGAGCGCGAGCACGCGCACGCGGCGGCCGCGCACGCGCGGCTGCGCCAGCGCCAGCACGGCC
>CAUJIM010000065.1 GCA_963205335.1 Pseudomonadota bacterium | reverse complement strand
CCGTCTGGGCCGAGAACGTGCCCTTCACCGAGACGCGCGACTACGTCAAGAAGGTGCTGGCCAACACCGTGAACTACGCCGCCATCCTCACCGGCCGGCCGCAGTCGCTCAAGCAGCGGCTGGGCAAGATCGGCCCGCGGGAGTCGGGCGGGAGCGAGCCCAATCCCGATCTGCCGTGACGCCGCTCACGGCCTGCTCCAGCGCCTGAGCAGGTTGTGGTAGACCCCCGTGAGCTGCACCAGCCGCGGGTCGTCCGCGGCCACCAGCGGCGTGAACCGCTGCACGCTCTGGTCCAGGTCGAACAGCAGCGTGCGCTCGCCTTCGTCCGCCACCAGGCTCTCGATCCAGAAGAACGAGGCCACGCGCGCGCCGCGCGCCACGGGCGTCACGCGGTGCAGGCTGCTCGACGGGTAGAGCACCATGTCGCCCGCCGCCAGCTTGACCTGCTGCACGCCGAACGGCCCCTCCACCTCGAGCACGCCGCCGTCGTACTCCTCGGGCTCGGCCAGGAACAGCGTGGCCGAGAGGTCGGAGCGCATCTGCTGGTGGCTGCCGGGCAGGAACATCAGCGCGCCGTCCACGTGCGCGCCGTAGGTGCCGCCGTCCGCGTAGCGGTTGAACTTGGGCGGGTAGATGGTGCGCGGCAGCGCCGCGCTGATGAACAGCGGCAGCGCGGCCAGGCGCCGCAGGATCTGCTGGCCCAGGCGCACGGCCAGCTCGCTGCCGTCGGCCAGCTGCCGGTTGCGCTTGACGGCCTTGGCCAGCGTGCCGGCGGTGGCGGCGCCGTCCTGCCAGTCGGCGGCGTCGAGTTCGGCGCGAAACGCGCGCACCTCGGTCTTGGCGAGGACCTGGTCGATGGTGATCAGCATGGCATGAGCATCCCGGGGGTGATGTCGGAAAGCTGGGCGCAGCCTGCCTGCGCCATGGTGGCGTGCAGTTCCTCGACCAGCAGCTGCAACAGGTGCGCCACGCCCAGCGCCCCGGCCACGGCCAGGGCGTAGAGCTGCAGGCGGCCGACGAGCACCGCGTCGGCGCCGAGCGCCAGCGCCTTGAAGGCGTCGGCGCCGCCGCGGATGCCGCCGTCCATCAGCAGCGGGAAGCCGGGCCCCACGGCGGCGCGCACGGCCGGCAGGCAGGCGAGGCTGGCCGGGCTGCCGTCGAGCCCGCGCCCGCCGTGGTTGGAGACGATGAGGCCGGCCACGCCCGCGGCCTTCAGCAGCGAGGCGTCGTCGGCGCGCAGCACGCCCTTGACCCAGACGGGCAGGCGCGTGGCCGAGAGCAGCCAGTGCAGGTCGTCCCGGGTGGGCGCGTGGCGCATCGCGCCCTGGAAGATGCGGCTCTCGCCCTCGGCCAGCGCGGGCGCGGCGGGCTGCGGGTAGCCTGCCAGGTTGGCCGCGACGCACTCGCGCGGCAGGGTGAAGCCGGAAGCCAGCGCGCTGCGGCTGGGGAGCTGGATGCTCGCGTCGAGCGTGAACACGATGGCGCCGTAGCCCGCGGCCTCGGCGCGGGCGAGCAGGGCCAGCGTGTGCGCGCGCTCGGGCTGCAGGTAGAGCTGGAACCAGCGCGCGGCCCCGGCCGCGGCAGCGATCTCTTCGAGCGTGCGCGAGCTCAGCGTGCTGGCGACGAGGCAGGTGCCGGTGGCCCGCGCGGCGCGCGCGCTGGCCAGCTCCGCGTCGCGGTGCGCCAGCAGCCCGTGGGCCACGGGCGCGAGCAGGAAGGGGTGCGGCAGGGCCAGGCCGCCGAGCGCGAGGCGCGTGTGCCCGGCGCGCACGTCGCGCAGCAGGTGCGGCGCGATGGCCCAGCGCGCGAACGCGGCGCGGTTGGCGGCCAGCGTCACGTCGTGGCCGCTGCCGCCGGCGATGTAGGCGTGGCGCTGCGGCCCCAGCGCCTCGGGGGCGAGGCGCTCGTAGTCGATCGCGTTGGCGATGCCGGGGGGGATGCGCTCTGCGATTGCCATTGTTTTGATAGCTGCCGGCGCTTGCTGTACAAGCGTTAGGGCCCGATTTCCCTTAAATCACGGACAGGCTCTCAGAATTCCGGCATCACTTCCGGATCGAGCTTGAAGTCGATCAGGAAGGGCCGCGTGCGCTCGCGCGCCTTGAGCGCTGCCATGGCGCCGGCCAGGTCGTCGCTCGATCGCACCGTCACCGCCGCCAGGCCCAGCGCCTGCGCCACCGGGGCGAGGTCGGGCCAGGCGAGGAGCGAGAGCGCGGGGTCCATGTCCTTCTTGGTGAACTGGATGTATTCGGCGCCGTAGCTGCCGTCGTTGCAGACGGCGATCACCAGGTCGAGCTTCTCGCGCACCGCGGTGGTCAGCTCGCTCAGGCCGCCGAGCATGAAGCCGCCGTCGCCCGCGACGAGCAGCGTCGGCCGCCCGTCGGAGCCCAGGGCCGCGCCGATCGCCTCGCCCAGGCCCTGGCCGATCGCGGCGAAGCCCTGGGTGTGCACGAAGTGGCGCGGCGTCTGCACGTCGATCTCGGCCCAGGCGGCGATGGCGAAGCGCCCGCCGTCGGTGGCGTAGCTGCGCTCGGGCTCCAGCGTTTCGTTGAGCGCGTGCAGCGCCTGCAGGACGTCGACGCAGCCGGGGCGGGGCTCGCGGCGCATCTTCCGGGCCGGCTGCCAGTTCCGGATCTGCTCGCGCAGCTCCCCGGTGCGGCAGCCGCTGCCGGGGATCTCGGCCTCGTCCATCAGCGCCACCATGGCGTCGGCGACCATGTCCAGGTCGCCCACCAGGCCGGCCTCGAATTGGGTGTACTGGCCGATGTCCTCCTGGTGCGGGCTGACCTGGATGATGCGTTTTTTCGTCGTCAGGCTGCCGAGCGCGGCGGTGTACTTGTTCAGGCTCGCGCCGAAGGCCACGATGCAGTCGCTCTTCATGAGCACCTCCAGCGCCAGCGGGTTGCTCAGCGTGCCGCAGAAGCCGAGGTTGAACTCGTCGTCCTGGAACAGGTCCTTGCCGCGCAGCGTGGTGGTGAGCGGCGCCTCGATGCGCGCGGCCAGGCGCCGGATCGCGGCCTGCGCCTCGGGCGCCATGGCGCCGCGCCCGGCCAGCACGACGGGCTGGCGCGAGGAGGCGATGATGCCGATGGCGTTGTCCATGTCGGCGCTCGAGGTGGTGGCGCTGCGCACTTCGGGGAACCTGAGCGAGACTTTTTCCAGCGTCGCCTCCTGCCACTGGAAGTCGATCGGCATGTTGAGCACGACCGGGCGGCGTTCCAGCCAGGCGCGGTGGAAGGCCCGCACCACGTCCTGCGCCACGGTGCGCGGGCTGCGCAGCTGCTCGAAGCCCGCGCCGGTGGCGACGACGAACTCGTGCTGGTTCACCTTCTGCAGGTGCTCGCGGTCCTCCATCGGCGTGTCGCCGGCGAGCAGCACCATGGGGATGCGGCACTTCACGCCCTCGACCAGCGGCGTCACCGCGTTGGTCAGGCCGCCGCCGTGCGTCACCGTGGCCACGCCGATACGGCCCGTCACCTGCGCCCAGCCCAGCGCCATCAGCACCGCGCCGGCCTCGTGCACCGCGCCGACGTAGCGCCCGCCGCCCTGGCGCACGTAGCTGTCCACCATGTAGAGGTTGCCGTCGCCGATCAGGCCGAAGAGTTGCGTGGCGCCGATGTCGGCGAGCGTGCGGGCGATGGCCTGGTGGACTTTCATGGCGGGCTTGCGTGGCGAGTTTGGGGCGGGGGGAATTCTAGGGTCCGGCCTACGCCTGCCCCGCCCGCCCGGCTTACAGCTCGATGTCCAGCGTCATCCGCACCGCGCGCGCGTCGCCCTTGTAGAGGAAGAAGCCGCCGCGGTAGACCGAGGTGTAGAAGTCCTTGTTGCCGACGTTGAGCACGTTCACCCGCAGGGCGGCGTGCTTGTTGAAGCGGTAGCCGCCGAATACGTCGAACACCGTGAAGCCTGGCACGGGCTGCCCGCACTGGCCGCCGGTGAAGACGGCGCCGGTATCGGGCTGGCCGCCGCAACGGCCGCTGTCGTGGCGCATCCGGGCGCCCAGGAAGAAACCGGGCGTGAGTTCGTACTTGCCCTGCAGCGAATAGCTGGTGTTGGCGAAATTGGCCAGCGGCAGGCCGATGTTGGCTGGAATGATCGAGTCGAGCACCTTGGAGCGCATGAAGGCCACTCCCGCCTGCATTTGCAGTCGCGGCGTGATGTTGCCCGTGAGGCCGAATTCCACGCCGTGCACGCGGTTCTTGCCGGTGTTGGTGGTGCCTTCGGTGGCGTACTCCGCGGTGCTGAGTGCCTCCATCACGCCGGACTTGGTGGTCTGGAACGCGGCGGCGGTGAAGAGCAGCTTGTCGTCCAGCAGGTTCCACTTGGTGCCGATCTCGAAGTTCTGCGAGCGCTCGGGCTTGGAGTCCACGTAGGCACCGCCGACCAGCACGATGCCGCCGTAGCCCGCGTTGGTGCCGGAGTCGGGTTCGCCGCCGTTCACGTCCTGCGACGAGGCATAGCTGGCGTAGACGATGCCCTGGGGATTGATCTTGTAGGTCAGGCCCAGGTGGCCGTTGATCAGCGTGTCCCTGTAGCCATAGTCGCCGGTCATGTTGCCCGCGTTGGCGCCCGAGTTGGCATAGCTCTGGATCGACAGGCGGAGCGCGTCGGCGCGTACGCCGCCGAATGCCGTCCAGCGCTCGTTCAGGTCCACCGTGTCCATGGCGTACAGCGACGTGGTCTTGGCGTGCCAGTCCAGATTCCTGCCCAGGCGCGTCCAGCTGCGGCCCGCCAGGTTGCCCAGGTCGGCGATGGCAGAGCCGTCGGGATTGGTCAGGCAGTAGCCGGGTGTCGGGCCTCCGCGGCCGTTGACGGTGCAGTTGGTGGCGCCCGTGTTGGTGGCCGCGTAGGTGCCTTGCTGCACCTTGTGGTCGGTGTACTCGAAGCCGAAGATGAACGAGTGGTCCATCCCGCCGAGAACGGTGTCCCAGCGGATGCTGCTCTGGTGGTCGAAATACTCCACGTCCTGCCAGCGGCTGTGGCCGGTGTCCAGGGCGTTGTTGTTCGCTCCCGTCATGGCGTAGGCGTTGTTCGAGGTGCCATAGCGTGTCAGGCTGACGAGCTTCGTGGCGGGCGAAATCTGGTAGTTCACGCGCGCGGTGAGCGTGTCCACGTCGGAGCCCAGGAAATCGTTGTTCTGCGCGTATACCGGCACGTTGGTGGCGGGCACGCGGTTGGGCACGGTGCCCGTGAGCCAGCCGCCGAGGTCGGGCCGCTTGTCCTTGGCGCGCATGCCGTAGTAGTCGAGCGTGACCGAGAGATCGTCGTTCGCCTGCCACAGACCCGAGAGCGCCAGGCCCTTGCGCTCGCGGCTGGAGGGCCCGCGGTCGGGCACGTCCTGGTCGCCGTACAGCGCGTTGACGCGCAGCGCGAACCTGTCGGTGAACACCTTGTTCGCGTCGGCCGTGCCGCGCACGTATTTGTCGGTGCCCGCGCCCAGCGAGAAACGGGTGAAGTCGTAGTCCAGCGTGGCCTGCTTGGTGATGGCGTTGATGGCACCGCCCGCGGTACCCCGGCCGGCGAAGCTGGAGTCCGGACCCTTGGAGATTTCCACCTGTTCGACGGCGAAGCTCTCGCGCGTGGTCATGCCGGTGTCGCGCAGGCCGTCGACGAACACGTCGCTCTTGGCCGCCTGGCCACGGATGAAGTAGGTGTCGCCGAACATGTTGCCGTTCTCGCCCGTGCCCAGCGTGATGCCGGGCTGCGAGGTAAGGATCTCCTTCATGTCGGTCTCGCCCGAATCCTGGATGGCCGCGCCGGTGATGACCTGGATGGTCGCGGGCGTTTCCGCCAGCGGCTTGGTGTGGCGCGTGTCGGCCGAGGTCTTGGCCTTGTAGGGCGCGCCGACTTCGGCGTTGGGGTTGGGGTCTATCGCTTCCTCCTTCACCGTGACGGTGGGCAGCGCCGTCGCGGCGGTCGCCGCGGGCGCGGGCGTTGCCGTCTGGGCGTGGGCTGCCAGCGGCAGCAGTGCGACGGCGGAAAGGCTGGCGACCATGCCGGAGGCAAGGCGCAGGCTGCAGGGGCGAAGCAGGGGGGTGTGGGAGGGCATGGGAGGGTGTGTAACAGATGAAAATACGGTGCGTATTATTATTGATAATCACTCTCATTTGCATCCCTGAAGTAAGAATGTGACCTTGATCAGGGAAAATCCCTAGGAACCTGCCGGGTCTGAGAAGTGCGGCGAAGCCAGGAACGGGCCGCCGTGGCGGCCGATCGGGCGCCGGAGAAGACTGTGGCGCCCGCGCCACGGGCGGGCGTGCCAGAGGGGTGTGGCTGCGGCCCTCTACGCGTCGTGCAGCACGCCGCCCTCGAGGCGCAGCGCGCCCGCCTTGGCCAGCGATTGCACCAGCTGGTCGAACCATTGGCGGGTATCGGCCTGCGCGAAGAAGCGCTGGTGCACGCGCTGGAAGTACTGCGTCTGCGACAGCCACCGGAAGGCGTCTTCCAGCGGCTGCCTGTGCCACTCCATCAGCTTGTACTTGAGCAGCACCTTGGCGGCGTGCAGCGCGTGCTTCACCGGGTCGGCCTCGAACGAGGCCAGGCGGCTCCTGGCCCGCGCGATCGCCTCGGGCACATCGGCGAACACGCGCCCGTGGCCGGGAATGACCACGGCGGGCGCCAGGCGCTCGATCAGGTCGAGCGTCGCGGCCACGGCGCCGAAGGCGCTCTCGCCTTCGAGCTCGGGGAAGACCACGCCGAAGCCGTTTTCCCACAGCGCGTCGCCCGAGATCAGCACGCCTGTTCCGGGCTCGAACAGCACGACGGCGTGCGGGTCGTGCCCGGGCGCGGCGTGGATCTGCCAGCGCCGCCCGCCGAGCGTGGCCTGCCCGCCCGGCGCGAGCACGCCATCGGCGCGAAACGGCGGGCAGTACTGTCCCGTGGGCGCGTACGAGAGCGCCACCGGGTCCCAGTCGCGGACCTGCGCCAGCTGCCCCGGCGGGATGGCGGTGGCCACGCCGGGCCAGCGCGCCTGCAGCGCCGCGTTGCCACCGCAGTGGTCGCTGTGCAAATGGGTGTTGAGCAGGCGGTCCAGGGGCCGGCCGGCCAGCGCCTGCTCCACCAGCGCCACGGTCTGCCCGGCTTCGGTGTGGTAGCCGCTATCGATGAGGGCGCTCTCGCCCGGCCCGCCGAAGAGGATATTGTTGGCCGATAGCCAGCCGCGCTCCAATACGGTGATTTCCGGCGGAAGCGCTTGTGTCGTCTGCGTCATGCACTATGAAAATTGAGAATTCGTCACGGGGGTTCCCGGTGCAATGTAGTGCACGCGGCGCCGCCGCGCCGCCACCGCGCCGGGGGCGGGCGCCTGGAGCGGCCCGGTGACGGTCGCCCGCTGGCTGCGCGCCGCGCTGGCCGTACAGGTGGTGCTGCTCCTGCTCTGGCTGGGCGGGTGGGCGCGCTGCGGCGCCGCCGCGGCCTGGGCCGCGCTCGCCTGCGTGCCGCTGCTGGCGCGCCTGCCGCTGGCGCTGCAGTTCGCGCTGGCGGCCCGGCGGGGGCGGGCAGGCCCCGGGCCGCATCCCCCGGTGCGGCAGTGGCTGCGCGCCTGGTGGGCCGAAGGCCTCTGGGCCGGCCGGGTGTTCGGCTGGTGGCAGCCGTTTCGCTCGGGCGCGATCGCGGACGCGCTGCCCGGGCCCGGCGCTGGCCGGGGGCGCGGCATGGTGCTGGTGCACGGCTTCGGCTGCAACCGCGGCTTCTGGACGCCGTGGCTGCGCCGCCTGCGCGCCGAAGGGCGCGCGTTCGTGGCGGTCACCCTGGAGCCGCCGCTGGCGTCGATCGACGACCATGCGGGCGCGATCGACGCCGCCGTGCGGCGGGTGCGCGCCGCCACCGGGCTGGCACCGCTCATCGTGGCGCACAGCATGGGCGGCCTGGCGGTGCGCGCCTGGCTGCGCGCCGTGCCCGATGCCGAGGCGCACCGCATCGTCACGCTGGCGACGCCGCACCAGGGCGCCTGGACCGCGCGCTTCGCCTGGGGCGCCGGCGGGCGGCAGATGGAGCCGGACAGCCGCTGGCTGCAGGCCCTGGCCGCGGCGGAGCCGCCCGAGCGGCGCGCGCGCTTCGTCTGCTGGCTGTCCGACTGCGACAACGTGGTCTACCCGCGCGGCGCGGCCGTGCTCCCGGGGGCGCAGGTGCATGGGCTCGCGGGCCTCGGGCATGTGGAAATGGCGTTCGACGAGCGGGTGATGGGGGCGTGTTTTGGGTT
>CAUJIM010000064.1 GCA_963205335.1 Pseudomonadota bacterium | reverse complement strand
ACTTCCTTGATCTCGCCCACTTCGCCCTTGAAGATCAGGTCGCTGATCAGCGGCGAGTTGAGCATGATCTCGACCACCGCCGTGCGACCCTTGGCATCCTGCTTGGGCAGCAGACGCTGCGAGATCAGGGCCCGCAGGTTGAGCGACAGGTCCATCAGCTACTGAGGGCGCCGTACTTCGTGGAAGTAGTTGATGATGCGGTCGAGCGCCTGGTTGGCGCTGTTGGCGTGCAGCGTGGCGAGGCACAGGTGGCCGGTCTCGGCGAACGCCACCGCGTGCTCCATGGTCTCGCGGTCGCGGATCTCGCCCATCAGGATCACGTCGGGCGCCTGGCGCAGCGTGTTCTTGAGCGCCGCCTCCCAGCTGTCGGTGTCCAAGCCCACCTCGCGCTGCGTCACCACGCAGTTCTTGTGCGGGTGCACGAATTCCACCGGGTCCTCGATGGTGATGATGTGGCCCTGCGAGTGCTCGTTGCGCCAGTCCACGAGGGCAGCCAGCGTGGTCGACTTGCCCGAGCCGGTGGCACCGACCATGATGCACAGGCCGCGCTTGGTCATGGCCACTTCCTTGAGCACCTGCGGCACGCCCAGGCCGTCGATCGTCGGCAGCGTCAGGGGAATCGTGCGCAGCACCATGCCGACGCTGCCCTGCTGCATGAAGGCGTTGACGCGGAAGCGCCCGATGCCCGAGGGCGAGATGGCGAAGTTGCACTCCTTGGTGCGTTCGAAGTCCGCCACCTGCTTGTCGCTCATGATGGAACGCGCCAGCGTCAGCGTGTGGGCCGGCGTGAGCGGCTGGGGCGAGACCTTGGTGACCTTGCCATCGACCTTGATCGCCGGCGGAAACTCGGCGGTGATGAACAGGTCGCTGCCACCGCGGCCGACCATCAGCTTGAGCAGGTCGTTGATGAATTTGCTCGCCTGATCGCGTTCCATCCTGGTTCCCTCTGTCTTGGTTGCGCCGCGTGCCGCAGGCTGCATCAGACCTGGTGGTCGCTCAGGCGCGCACTGACCACGCGCAGCCGCTGCGAGAGCTTGCGCGCGAGCAGTGCCACCAGGCTGGCGGCCAGCTGCGGATCCTTGTTCATCATCTCGTCCATGGCTTCGGCGTTGAGCGCCGCCAGCTCGCAGTCGGTCAGCGTGGTGCACGACGAGAAGCGGATGCCGCTGTCGAGCAGCGACATCTCGCCCAGGATGTCGCCCGGGCGCGTCTCCGCCAGGCGCAGCTGCTCGCCCCAGGGCTGCAGCCTGTCGACCGCGATCGTGCCGGTGAGCAGCACGAGCATGAAATTGCCGTATTCGTCCTGCCGGATCACGTCGCGGTTGGACGGCACGGAGGCGAACTGGAAGAACCGTTCGAGCCGCTCGACCGCGTCGGGATCGAGGTGCGCCATGTACCTGTCCTTGGCCCAGAGCGACTCCAGCAGCTTGCCCCCCCGGCTCTTGGGCAGGCGCTTGGCCCCGATTTCCGCGGCGCGCGCCTCCCAGGGGATCAGCAGCGACTCGTCCACGCCCTGGCCGGCGAACGCCGTCGTGAAGAACGCCGACTCCAGCGGCTCCTCGTGGGTCTTGGCGTTGCGGGATCTGAGCAGGCCGAGAATGCCTTTCATGCAGTGCTCCAATGCGCGGTGCCCTTCTGATGCGGGCGGATGATCTGAGGGGTTTCGGTATCGGCCGCCACGTGGCTCGCCGCGCTCAACCCGGGAAGTTTTCCGGAATCTTGGCCTTGCTGCGCGCCTCGGCCGGGCTGATGACGTTGCGCCGCACGAGGTCGGTGAGGTTCTGGTCCAGCGTCTGCATGCCGACGCTGTTGCCCGTCTGGATGGTGGAATACATCTGCGCCACCTTGGCCTCGCGGATCAGGTTGCGGATGGCGCTGGTGCCCAGCATGATCTCGTGCGCGGCGACGCGCCCCGAGCCGTCCTTGAGCTTGCACAGCGTCTGCGAGATCACCGCCTGCAGCGACTCCGACAGCATCGCGCGCACCATGTCCTTTTCCTCGGCCGGAAAGACGTCGATGATGCGGTCTATGGTCTTGGCGGCGCTGGAGGTGTGCAGCGTGCCGAACACCAGGTGCCCGGTCTCGGCCGCGGTCATCGCCAGGCGGATGGTCTCCAGATCGCGCATCTCGCCGACCAGGATGGCGTCCGGATCCTCGCGCAGCGCCGAGCGCAGGGCGGCAGAGAACGACAGCGTCATCGGCCCGACCTCGCGCTGGTTGACCAGGCACTTCTTGGACTCGTGCACGAACTCGATCGGGTCCTCGATCGTCAGCACGTGGCCGTATTCGCTTTCGTTGAGGTGGTTGATCATCGCCGCCAGCGTGGTCGACTTGCCCGAGCCGGTCGGGCCGGTCACCAGCACCAGGCCGCGCGGCTTGAGCGCCAGGTCGGCGAAGATCTTGGGGGTGTTGAGCTGCTCCAGCGTGAGGATCTTGCTCGGGATCGTGCGGAACACCGCCGCGGCGCCGCGGTTCTGGTTGAAGGCGTTGACGCGAAAGCGCGCAAGGCCCTCGATCTCGAACGAGAAATCGACCTCCAGGAATTCTTCGTAGGCCTTGCGCTGGGCATCGCTCATGATGTCGTACACCATGGCGTGCACGGTCTTGTGGTCCAGCGCGTCGACATTGATGCGGCGCACGTCGCCGTGCACGCGGATCATCGGCGGCAGACCGGCCGAGAGGTGCAGGTCCGACGCGTTGTTCTTCACGCTGAAGGCAAGGAGCTGGGTAATGTCCACGGTAAGACTCTCTTCGGCAGATTTGGAGTAGGCTTGAGCGGTCATTATGACTACGATTGGTGACAATCTCCAAGCGGTACACGCCCGCATCGCACGCGCCTGCGCCACCTGCGGCCGCAATTCCGATAGCGTGGCGCTGCTCGCGGTCTCCAAGACCTTCGGCGCCGAAGCGGTCCACGCGGCCGCGCAGGCCGGACAGCGCGCCTTCGGCGAAAACTACATCCAGGAAGCGGTGCAAAAGATGGCCGACGTGGCGGCGCTGCACGCCCCGCCGCTGCAGTGGCACTGCATAGGCCCGATCCAGAGCAACAAGACGCGCCTCGTGGCCGAGCACTTCGACTGGGTGCACACGGTCGAGCGCCTGAAGACGGCCGAGCGCCTTTCGAGCCAGCGCCCGGCGCACCTGCCGCCGCTGCAGGTCTGCATCCAGGTGAACGTGGACGGCGGCGCGAGCAAGTCCGGCGCCACGCCCGACGAGGCCGTGGCGCTGGCGCTGGCCGTGGCGCAACTGCCGCGGCTCGTGCTGCGCGGCGTGATGAGCATCCCCGATCCCCTGCCCGATTTCGCGGCGCAGTATGCGGTGCACCGGCGCGTGCGCGCCGTGTTCGACGCCGTTGCCGCCGCACTGCCGCCAGGCCAGGCCGGGTTCGACACGCTGTCGCTCGGCATGACGGCCGACCTCGAGGCCGCGATCCACGCCGGCAGCACCCTCGTGCGCATAGGCAGCGGCATCTTCGGCGCACGCCGCTACGCCACGGCGCCAGGATAGGGCCGTGCCAAGAGTCTGTTTATGATCCCTTCATGGTGCCCGCAAGGCAGCGCAAGGCAGCGTCTGCGGCGTTGCAAATCCTCACCGGGCCACCAGCCCGGCTGCGGTAGCTGCCATAGCAGCCACCACCTTGCGGGGCAACGGGCACCATGAAGAGACCATGAACAGACTCCCAGCTGATTCGCACCCGCTGCGCCCCATTTCCAAGGAGATCACCATGCCAGGACTTCTGCCCGACGTAGACCCGGACGGGCTGCTCGAGTTTTCCGTGGTCTACACCGACCGCTCGCTCAACCACATGTCGCGGCGCTTCGTCGGCGTGATGCAGGACATCCTCGCCACGCTCAAGGAGGTCTATTCGGCCCGCACCGCCGTGGTGCTGCCGGGCAGCGGCACCTTCGGCATGGAAGCGGTGGCGCGGCAGTTCGCCAACCGCGAGAAGGTGCTGATCGTGCGCAACGGCTGGTTCAGCTACCGCTGGACGCAGATTTTCGAGGAGGGCGGCCTGGGCGGCGGCGCCGTGGTCTGCAAGGCACGCCGCCAGGGCGAAGGCAGCCAGGCGCCCTGGGCGCCGTGCCCCGCGCAAGAGGTGGCCGAGGCGATCCGCACGCACCGCCCCAAGGTGGTGTTCGCGCCGCACGTGGAGACGGCCAGCGGCATCATGCTGAGCGACGATTACATCCGTGCGGTAAGCGGCGCCGCCCATGAGGTGGGGGCACTGTTCGTGCTCGACTGCGTGGCCTCCGGCGCCATGTGGATCGACATGCGGGCCACCGGCGTGGACGTCCTGATCACCGCGCCGCAAAAGGGCTGGAGCAGCTCGCCCTGCTGCGCCATGGTGATGCTCTCCGAGCGCGCGCGCGAAGCCATCGAATCCACGCAGAGCTCCAGCTTCTCGTGCGACCTGAAGAAATGGATGCAGATCGCCGAGGGCTACGAAAAAGGCCAGCACGCCTACCACACGACCATGCCGACCGACCCGCTGGTGCACCTGCGCGACGCGATGCACGAGGCACGCGGCCGGGGCTTCGCCAAGCTGCGCGAGCAGCAGATGGAACTGGGCAGCAAGGTCCGCGCGCTGCTCGAACGGCGCGGCTTTCCCAGCGTTGCCGCCGAGGGCTGGAAGGCACCGGGCGTGGTCGTCAGCCACACCACCGATCCGGACATCCACAGCGGCAAGAAATTCCTGCAGGCTGGCGTGCAGGCCGCCTCTGGCGTCCCGCTGCAATGCGACGAGGGCCCGGATTTCCGTACCTTCCGTCTCGGCCTGTTCGGGCTGGACAAATGGGCCGACGTGGACGGCACGGTCGCCCGCCTGGCCCGCGCGCTCGACGCCATGGGCACCACCGGATAGCAAAGACACCTTCTCCCGACCCGCGGTCTCGCGGGCCTGGGGCCGGCGCCGCTCCGTCATCGCCGGCCCTTCTTCCGTTCGGCCTAGGCCATTTCATACATTGGTGGCGCATTCGCCCTCTTCTAGACTGAGCCGCTTCAACGGCAGCGAAGTTTTCCATGGAAGCGAGGCGAGTGCAGTGTTCGGCGCCATCTGCAACATAAAGCCGCGTCTTTTCGGCCTGCGCGGCGCCCCGCCGGCTCATCCCGCCGCGCCAGGCACGGGACACCGCCGCAGGCGCGCGCGGCTCGGCGCGCTGCTGCTGGCGCTCCTGTGGGGGGCCGCGAGCGTCTGCGCCCAGCCCATCGCGCCCGATGCCGAGGCGGCAGCCAGCGCGCAAGAGCAAAAACGCCTGGCCGACACCGATACGCTGCTCTCGCTCACCAGCGACGGGGCGCTGCTGTATGCGCAGGACGCCGTCAAACTCGATGCCCTGCAGTACTGCAGCCAGGCCGTGGCGCTGGCCGAGGCGGGCGAATTCCGGCAAAGCGTGCGCGCCGCCAGCAAGGTGCTGCACCTGGCAGATGCCAAGGACGACGACAACCTCCAGGCGCTGGCGCGGCGCGATCTGGCACTCGTCTACAGCTACTCGGGGCAGCTGGACAAGGCGGTCGAATTCGCCCGCCAGGCACTCGGCTTCGCAGCCACGGATCCCAAGGCGATCGCAGGCCCGGCACACAAGGTGATCGGCGACGTGCGCATGCGCCGCGCGGACGTCACCGGCGCCATCCTCAGCTACGAAGAAGCCTTGAGAAACAGCTCCGAACGGTATGCCCCGCTGGTGCGCGCATCGCTCGCCAATGCCCTGATCGATGCCGGGCAGGTGGAGCGCGCACGCCGGTTGCTCTCCGAAATGGACCCGCAAAAAAACGGCGCCCTGCGCGCCCAGATCGACCGCACCGAAGCCCGCCTGCTGCTCGCCGAGCACCAGCCGGCACAAGCCCGGGCCCGCTACGAAGCGCTCGCACGGCGCTCCTATGGCCCGGACAGCGCCTACTTCCAGCTCTGGGCATGGGATGGCGTGGCGCAAAGCGCACAGGCCCAGGGCGACACCGCAGGTGCCCTGGCGGCGACCGAGCATGCCCTCGACGGGGTGGACGCAGCACGCAGCCGGTTCCGCAGCGAAGAATTCAAGATCGGCCTGTTTTCCGACCTGCAGGCGGTGTTCGAACGCGCCATCGAGCTCCATCTCGCCGCGGGCGATGCCCGCCGCGCGTTCGACGTGAGCGAGCGCAGCCGCTCGCGCGCGCTGCTGGACGCGGTGCGCGGCCGGGCGGCCCTGGCGCCGGACCACGCCGGCACGCTGGGGCTCGACCGCCTGCAGGCCATCCTGCGGCCGGACGAGCGGGTGGTCGAGTTCCACGCACTGCCCGACATGCTGCAGGTCTGGGTGATCGGGCCCGCGTCGTTCGAAAGCCGGCAATACCCGGTCAAGCGCGACGAACTGACGGAACTGGTCGAAATTTTCCGCAACGCGATCGTGCGCGGCCGGCGCACCGCCATCACCAATGCCGACAAGCTCGGCGCGGCATTGATCCAGCCCCTGGGCCTGGCGGCCGGCCAGCGGCTGATCGTCGTGCCGCACGGGCCGCTGCACTACCTGCCGTTCCAGGCCCTGCGCGTCGACGGCCAGTACCTGATCGAGCGCCACCCGATCGCCGTCGCTCCGTCGGCCAGCATCGCGGCGCGCCTCGCGAGCGAAAACCAGCCCGCCCGGGGCGCCCTCACGGCATTCGGCAACCCGCGGATCGACGACCTGCACGAGCTGCCCGGCGCGCAGGCCGAAGTCTCCCAGCTGGCGCGCCTGTTCCCCGCGCATGCGCTGTACACCGGCGTGCAGGCCACCAAGACCCGTTTCCGCGCAGCCATCGGCAACGCGCCGCTGGTGCACGTGGCCGCGCACGCGCAGGCCGACGAGGTGGATCCGCTGTATTCGCGCATCCTGCTGGCGAACGAGGATGGCCGCCAGAACTTCCTCACATCACCCTCACACGGCATTGAGGCGCCTTGCGGGGGTGGCGCGGACTAGGCCGTTTGGTGGGCGCAAACTGGCTTGATCGTGATGGAATTCACGTTTATCGTGAATCATCTCCCGTCAAGCCGTTTTTCACGCCGTCCACCGCGCCACCGCCATGAGAATCCTGATCGCCGACGATCACCGGCTCATCATCGACGCCGTCAGCGACAAGCTCGCCGAGCTCGGGCCCGGCATCGAGATCGTCGCGGCGGCGGACGTGGCCGCCCTGTTCGACCAGCTCGCAACCCCGCTGAACCTGGCGCTGATCGACCTCGCGATGCCGGGCGCCCATGGCCTGAGCCACATCCAGGAGGCGCGCCGGCGCAGCCCGCAGCTGCCGATCATCGTGCTCTCGGGCCAGGAAGAGCCAGGCATCATGCGCGACGTGCTCGACTGCGGCGCGCAAGGGTTCATCCCCAAGGCGTACTCGCCGGCGGTGATGGTCTCGGCCGTGCGGCTGGTGCTGGCCGGCGGCGTCTACGTGCCGCCCATGCTGCTCAACATGCTCGAGCAGCGCGAAGCCCCGAGCGACGAGCCCGCCACCGCCGCCACGCACGGCGCCCAGCGCGATCTCGGCTCGCTGCGCGAAATCCTGACCGAGCGCCAGATCGACGTGCTGCGCCTGCTCTCGCAGGGCCAGCCCAACAAGATGATCGGGCGCATCCTCGGCATCAGCGAAGGCACGGTGAAGATCCACCTGGCGGCCATCTTCCGCGCGCTGAACGCGCGCAACCGCACCGAGGCCGTGATGACCGCGCGCGCGCTGGTCGAGGAGCAAGGCGCCCCGGTGCGCAGTTCCTGACCGGGGCAACGCCTGCCGCTGGCGCGGGGCCTGGCCGGCCCGGCGTTCAGGAATCCGCGCGTTTTTCCAGCGCCACGCGGGTGATGCTGGCGAGCGTGGCGCGGGTGGTGATGACCTCGGTGTCCAGCACCACCTCGATCAGCGTGCTCTGCTCGCGCGCCAGCGCGGCGCGCAGCGCGGGTTCGAACGCCTCGGTGCGCGCCACGCGCTCTCCCGCCCAGCCATAGGCCCGGGCCAGCAGCGCGAAGTCGGGGTTGGCGAGCAGCGAGCCGCTGACGCGCCCGGGAAACTCGCGCTCCTGGTGCATGCGGATGGTGCCGTACAGGCCGTTGTTGAGCAGCACCACGATCACCCTGGCGCCCTGCTGGGTGGCGGTGGCCAGTTCCTGCCCGGTCATCAGGAAGTCGCCGTCGCCGGTCAGCGCCACCGTGGTGCGGCCGGTGACGACCGCGGCGGCGATGCCGGCGGGCACGCCATAGCCCATGGCGCCACTGCCGGGCGCGAGCTGCGTCCTGCATCCCTTGGCCATGCCGTGGTAGCGCCAGAAGCGGTGCGCCCAGCTCGAAAAATTGCCGGCGCCGTTGGCCAGCACCGCGTCGGCGGGCAGGTGGCGCGCGAGCGTGGCGATGAGGGCCGGCATGTCGATCTCGCCCGGCAGCGCTTGCGGCTCCAGGTTGGCCAGGTAGTCGGCGTGCGCGCCCTGCGCCCAGTCTTGCCACGCGACGCCGGCCGGGGGGGCCAGCGCGTCGAGCATCGCGGCGGCACCGGGCAGGGTGGCGCACAGCATCAGGTCGGCCTGGTACACCCGCCCGAGCTCCGCAGGGTCGGGATGGATGTGCACCAGCGTCTGCTTCGGGCGCGGTGCCTCGACCAGGGTGTAGCCGCCGGTCGTCATCTCGCCCAGGCGCGGACCGACCACGAGCAGCAGGTCGGCGGCGCGCACGCGCTCGGCCAGCCTGGGGTTGATGGCAATGCCCGCGTCGCCGGCGTACAGCGGGTGGTGGTTGTCGAAGGTGTCCTGGCAGCGAAAGGCGTTGGCCGCCGGCAGGTGCCAGCGCTCGGCAAAGCGCTGCAGCTGCCGCGCGGCCTGCGGCGTCCAGCCCGGGCCGCCGACGATGGCCAGCGGCCGCTTCGCTTTCAGGAGCATCTCGCGCAGGGTGGCCGCGCGCTGCGGTTCGTTTTGGTATTGCACCGGTTCGACGCGCGGCAGCGGGCGCGCCGCCACGGGCTGCACCAGCATGTCCTCGGGCAGCACCAGCACGACCGGGCCGGGGCGGCCGTTCATCGCGGTGGCGAAGGCGCGCGCCACGTATTCGGGGATGCGCCGGGCGTCGTCGATGCGCTCGACCCGCTTGGCCAGGCCGTGCGTGCCCGGGCCGAGGAAGGTGTGGAAATCCACCTCCTGGAAGGCTTCGCGGTCGCGCATGGTGCCGGCCACGTCGCCGACGAACACGACCATCGGTGTCGAATCCTGGAACGCGGTGTGGATGCCCACCGTGGCGTTGCTCGCGCCCGGCCCGCGGGTGACGAAGAGCACGCCCGGGCGCCCGGTCAGCTTGCCCTCGGCCTCGGCCATGAAGGCCGCGCCGCCCTCCTGCCGGCAGGTGATGAAGCGGATGCGCTCGCGGTGCGCGTGAAAGCCGTCGAGCGCCGCGAGATAGCTCTCGCCGGGCACGCCCCAGGCGCGCTCGACGCCCTGCGCGATCAGGCATTCGACCAGCAGGTGGCCGGCCATGGTGGGTGTGGTGGTGGTCATAGGCATCCGTTCATGAACGATGGTGTCGTGTGTCAGTGCGCCACTCGTCCCCACTCCTGCTCGTAGCTGCGCACCAGCACCTGGTTGGACAGGCGGTTGACCTCGGCCGGGACGCGCGCCATGTCCCTGGGGAAGTCGAACAGCAGCGGCAGCGAGGGCAGGTCGAGAAAGCGCAGCCCGGCAGGCAGCGCGGCCGGCATGCGCCACGGCCGGCGGCCGGCGATGATGAAGCCCCACTCGCCGAAGCTCGGCACGTGCACATGGTAGGGCACCGCGGCGAGCCCCACCGATTCCACCGTCTGCACCACGGTCCAGAAGCTGTGCCGCGCGATCAGCGGCGAGGTGGTCTGGACCACGGCGTAGCCGCTGGCCGCCAGACGCCGGTCGAGCAGCGCGTAGAAGCTGTTGGTGTAGAGCTTGCCGATGGCGAAGTTGGTCGGATCGGGGAAATCCACGACGATCACATCGAATGTGTCCGTACCCTGCTGCAGCCACTGAAAGGCGTCCTCGTTCACCACCCGCACGCGCGGGTCGGCCAGCGACTGGCCGTTGAGCCGCGCGAGCTGCGGCGTCTGGCCGAAGAGCCGCGTCATCGCCGGGTCGAGCTCGACCAGCGTGACCGACTCGACCGACGGGTACCTGAGGATCTCGCGCACCGCCATGCCGTCGCCGCCGCCGAGCACCGCCACCTTTTTCGGCGCGCCGTGCGCCGCCATCGCCGGGTGCACCAGCGCCTCGTGGTAGCGGTACTCGTCGCTCTGGGCGAACTGCAGGTTGCCGTTCAGGTACAGCCGGTAGCCCTGCCGCCCGTGCGTGATCACGATGCGCTGGTAGGGCGAGGTGGCAGCGAAGGCAATCGGGCTCTGGTAGAAGTGGTCTTCCGCCAGCGTGGTGATGCGATCGGCGCCCCACATGCCCGCGGCCAGCAGCAGCACGACCATGGCGCAGGCGGCGGCATGCTCGTTGAAGCGGCGCAGTTCGTGCCTGAAGAGCCACAGCGCCCAGAGCGCCACGGCCGCGTTCATCAGCCCGAACAGCAGCCCCGAGCGGATCAGCCCGAGGTAGGGCACGAGCAGCAGCGGAAATGCCAGCGACACCGCCAGCGCCCCCAGGTAGTCGAAGGTGAGCACCTGGCTCACCAGGGTCTTGAGCGCCACGTCGCGCTGCAGGATGCGCATCACCAGCGGAATCTCCAGCCCCACCAGCGCGCCCACCACGAAGACCATGCCGTAGAGCAGCAGCCGGAAGGCGTCCGGCAGCCAGGCGTTGGCCAGGAAGAGCACGCCCGGCAGGGCTCCGCCCACGAGCGCGACGAGCAATTCGATGCGCAGGAAATGCGCCGGCAGCTGCCGCTCCAGATAGCGCGAGAGCCACGAGCCCACGCCCATCGCGAACAGATAGGTGCCGATGATGGTGGAGAACTGCAGGACCGAATCGCCCAGCAGGTAGGAGGCCAGCGCCCCCGCCGCCAGCTCGTACAGCAGCCCGCAGGCGGCGATGACGAAGACGCTCGCCAGCAGCGCGACGGCGATGGGGCGGGGAGCGGCAACGGCGTCGGCGCCCGCGGCTTGGATGTTATGAGTCAAAACAGCCTCTAGCGCTTATCCAGAAAGCGCTGGCAGCTATGAAACAAGGAGTAATACACTCCGGCGGGTCAGTGGATCGCCGCCGCCACGATGATGCTGATGCCCAGGCACATCGCCGCCACCACCAGGCCGAGCGCGCGGTTCTGCTTCCCGACGATCTCTTCCCACAGGTTGTAGGGCGTGATCTTGTCCACGATGATGAAGCAGATCCAGAAGATCGCGACGCCGATCACGGCGTAAAGGATGGAGCCGAAGACGGCCGCCGGTTTGAGCCATTCCATGTCCATGATGTGACCTCCGTTGAACTCCGATGAAATGTGTGGGGTGCCGCGCCTATTTGTGGCTGTCGCCGCTGGAATAGCCGCCGTACGAACCGCCCGAGCTGCGCGCATAGCCACCGCCGGAGCCGCCCGCGCAGTCGCTCAGGACGATGAGTATCAGCACCAGGACCGCGAGGACCACGATCACCGTGGAGCATCCCGCGCCCTTGGCCGCGACGAAGGGGCCGACTTCGTCGCGCTTGAACCGGTCGGCCTGGTCCTGCATGCCGAAGGCCTGCGCGACGGTGGCGCTCTGCAGCCGGTTGCCGCACGACCAGGTGATCTCGCTGCCGCCCCGCTCCATGGACAGCAGGCCGTTGCCCCTGGCCGCGGCGTAGTCCACGTTCTCGGTGCGCTGGCCGCGCACCACGGGCCAGTAGAACTCGCCGGCCACGTACGTCGTCTCGGCGTTATAGCTGCTGGTGCGCACGTAGGTGGTGCCCAGGTAGGCGGCGTTGACGCCCAGGCTCGAGACCTTGGGCGCGCCGGTCGCGGGGCGCACCAGGCTCCAGCCGTCGCTCGCGTCCACCAGGAAGGCAAAGCCCTTCTTCTGGTGGTAGAGCAAATACTCCTCCCAGCCGAACCGCTCGTCGTCGCCCGGCTCCTGGCCCATGCGGTGCTGAAAGCCGACCACCTGCCAGGGCACGCCCTCGAACTGCCCGATGCTGCCCAGCGCGATCAGCGGACGCACGGGCTCGTCCTGCGTGCTGCTCACCAGCTCGGCGCCGATGCCGCGCGTGAGGTCGATCAGGCTGTGGCATGAGCCGCAGGTGATGCTCCTGGTGGTGTCGAGCTGCACCGATACCGGCGCGCCGCAGTGCGGGCAGTCGAACCGGCGCGCCGTCTCCTGCTTGACCGACTCGTCCTTCAGGCCCTGGAGCCGCAGGTCCTCCAGCCGCACCGAGCGTCCCGCGTCGACACGCGGCGGGCTGCCGCCGTAGTCGATCGACAGGACCTGCCCGTCCGTGCTGCGCAGCTCCACGATGGTGAAGGGCGCGCCGAGCGCGGGCAGCTTGGGCAGCTCGCCCTCGGCGGCGGACAGGTGCGCGGTCACCTTCGCGGCGACGGACCAGGCCACGCCCGCGAGCGTGACGCCGGCGCCCAGGCGCAGCGACTCTGGCGCGGGCAGCGGCTCGCCCTTCAGGTCCAGCGGACGGGTGAAGACGTAGGCACCATTGTCCTCGCCCAGCGTGGCGCTGCTGCCGTCGTCCAGCCAGGCGTTCCACTCGGTCCAGCCGCCCTCCTCGCCGCGGTACTGCAGGCGGCCGATCAGGGTGAACGCGACGCCTTCCCACGTGCCCGTGGCCAGGAGCTGCAGCGGGCTGTGGTCCTCGAACAGCTCGGCCATCTTGCCGACGCGCTCGAGCACCTCGCCGCGGCGCACCACCGTGCTGCGGCAGTAGCCGCAGACCGCGTGCGTGGACTGCGCGCTGCGGAATTCCACCGGCGCGCCACAGCCGGGGCAGGGCGCGGTATAGCGGCGCTGGGGGATGTCGGGCATCGGCGTGGCGCGAAGCGGCGGGCGGCGGCGCCCGGCGTCCCTTTACACCAGCTTCTTCAGCAGCTCGGCTTTCTTGGCGGCGAATTCCTCGTCGGTCAGGATGCCCTTGGCCTTGAGCTCGCCGAGTTTCTCCAGCGTGGCCATCACGTCCTCGGGCTTCACGCCGGCCGCGGCGGCCGCCGCCTGGGCGGGCTGCAGGGCCGATTGCATGTTCTGCGCCAGGATCTGCCCCATCGCCACGCCCGCGCCCATGCCCAGGCCGGCGCCGGCGAGCCCCCCGCCGTCGCCACCCGAGCCCACGCCCTTGGCCATCTCGGGGATCGCCTGCGCGGTCTGGTACTGCATGAACCGGCCCATGTCGCCACCGACCATGCCCATGCCGATCTTCTGGTCGAGCACTTTCTGCAGCTCGTCGGGCAGCGACAGGTTTTGCACCGTGAAGGCCTCGATCCTGAGGCCGAGCCTGGCGAATTCCGGCTGCAGCTGCTGGGCCAGCGCGCCGGCGAACATCGCCTGGTTGGCCGCCAGGTCGAGGAAGGGCACGCCGCTGGCGGCGATCGCGTTGCTGATGTTCTGCAGCACCAGGCCGCGCAGCTGGCCTTCCACGTCGGCCACGGGGTAGCTCTCGCGCGTGCCCGAGACCTCGGTGTAGAACAGGCGCGGATCGGCGATGCGCCAGGCGTAGTTGCCGAACGCGCGCAGGCGGATCGCGCCGAACTCCTTGTCGCGGATGGTGATGGGCTGGGGCGTGCCCCACTTCTGGTCGAGCTGCTGGCGCGTGCTGAAGAAGTACACGTCGCTCTTGAACGGCGACTCGAACAGCTTGTCCCAGTTCTTGAGGTTGGTGAGCAGCGGCAGGTTCTGCGTCACCAGCCTGTGCGTGCCCGCGCCGAAGACGTCGGCCACCTGGCCTTCGTTGACGAACATCGCCATCTGCGACTCGCGCACCACGAGCTGGCCGCCGTTCTGGATCTCCATGTCGCGCATGGGAAAGCGCCACGCCAGCGTGCCATCACCCTCCTCGGTCCACTGCAGGACGTCGATAAACTGTTTCTTGATGAAGTCCATCAGGGCCATGGCCATGCTCCGCTAGGGGTGGAGAAAACGAGCGAGCGGCCATCATAGCGATGGCATCGCCCACGCGATAGACCGCGCGGCCACCGGCCGGCCGCGGGTCAGGCGAACACGTCGAGCAGCGTACCCAGGGTGTCTCGCGCGGTGCGCAGCACGAAGGCATTGGCCTCGAATGCCACGCTGGCGGCGATCTGCTCGACCGCTTCTTCCCCGAGGGCCACGCCGGGGTGGGCCGTGCGCACCACCTGGGCCTGCACCCCTGCCTGCGGCGCCACCGCCTGCTCGCGCACGCGCTGCGCCGCGAAACCGGGCGTATTCGCGTTCGCCACGTTGTGCGCGCTCGCGGACAGGCGCGACTGCGCGGCCTGCAGGCCGGACTGGGCGATCGAGGCGAGTGAAGACATGCCGGGCTTATCGGCCGCCCGGCGGGAAACTTGAGAGGCTTATGCCATTGCCAGACCGATCGAGCACGCGAAGGCGAAGCGCAGACAGTGCCGTAGCACGGCCAGCGAAGCCGACAAAGTGATCGGTTGATCTGGCATTGGAATTATTGAATCTCGATGTGGCGGCTCTTGATGATCGGCTCCCACAGAGCGGTTTCCTTCTTGATCAGCGCACCGAACTCGCCGGTCTTGACCACCCAGGCGGTCATGCCCTGCGCCTTCATGCGGGCGAGCGCCGCCTCGCTCTTCATGAGCGCGTCTATCGTCGCCGCGAGTTCGTCGACCACCTCGGGCGGCGTGTTCCTGGGCGCGAGCACGCCGTACCAGGACGACAGCGCGATGCCGGGCACGCCGGCCTCGGCCAGCGTCGGCACGTCGGGCAGGAAGCTCGAGCGCTGGCCGTCGGTGACCGCGAGCGCCCGCAGCTTGCCCGCCTGCACGTGCGGCAGCACCGTCGGCATGTTGCCGATCACCATCGGGATGATGCCGCCCAGCGCGTCGTTCAGCCCCGGGCCCGAGCCCTTGTACGCCACGTGCAGGATGTCGGCGCCGGTCTTGTCCTTGAGCAGCTCGCCGGCCAGGTGCAGGCTGGAGCCCACGCCGGGCGAGGCGAAGCTGATCGAATTGGGCTTGGCCTTGGACAGCGCCACCAGCTCCTGGAGGGTCCTGGCCGGCACCTGGGGATTGACCACGATCACGTTGGCCGCGCGCGCCATCGACGCCACCGGCACGAAATCGCCGAACACGCTGTAGGGCAGCTTGGGCATCAGCGTGGGATTGATCGTCAGGTTGCCCTGCGGCACCACCAGCAGCGTGTGCCCGTCGGGCCTGGCCCGCTTGACCAGGTCGATGCCGATATTGCCCGCGGCACCGGGGCGGTTGTCCACCACCGCCGCCTGTTTGTACTTCTCGGTCAGGCCCTCGGCCAGCATGCGCGCCAGGATGTCGATCGGCCCGCCCGGCGGGAACGGCGCGACGACGGTGAACGCGCCGCTCTCGAGCTGCTCGGCAGCCGTGGCGGCCAGCACCGGAGACAGGGGAAGCGCCGAGGCGCAAGCCAGGGTGAGCGCGGAGCGGAGGAAGGTGGAGCGGCGCAT
>CAUJIM010000063.1 GCA_963205335.1 Pseudomonadota bacterium | reverse complement strand
GTGGTGCCGCTGTCGGTCAGCAGGTCGATGTAGCACTGCGCCGAATGGAGCAGGAAGGTGTTGTGGCCGGCGTCCTCCAGGTACTGCTCGCGCTGCGCGCGCGTGGTCATCGCGATGGGCTCGACGACCTTGATCTTGTAGGGCTCGGCGGGGTAGGCGGTGTGCATGGCAAGGTCCTCCGGACAATGGGCTTCGCAAAGTGCGCAAGGCCTCGAGACCGCGTCCCTCGCGCAACGTGGTCTCGAATCTAGGGGCAACGCGATGAACGATGTTCTCTATTTAATGGATTTGACGCACTTTTTTTGCGTTGAAATCCGCCCATGCCCTGTCACGAAACGGCGGGCGGCCGCATCCAATGGGCATCGGGGGCAAACGACCGGGCCTCCGGTGTCAAACCGTTCAGGAGAAAGACCATGACCTCATTGCGTTCCGCCATTGCCATTGCCGCCACCGCCGCGCTGCTCTCGGGCCCCGCCCTCGCCGCGGCGCCGCAACCGGCGGCCGGCGCCCAGCCGCTTTTCAACGGCGTGGCAACAACCAGCGCCAGCACGCTGCAGCGCGCCGCGGTGCGCGCCGACGCGATCGCGCATGCGCCGGCCGCAGGCGAGATGAATCTCCAAGCGCCGCAGGCGGCCGGCACGCTCACCCGCGCGCAAGTGCGCGAAGCCACGTTGCAGGCACTGCGCCGTGGTTTTCACGTGCGCACAGGCGACGCCTCGTGACGCCGGTGCGGCGCGCGAAGGCGCGCGCCGCCGGATGCCCTGCACCACACGCCCCGGCATGCACGCATGCCGGGGCATTTCATTGCCGCCGCGGGGCGCCTCGATGCAGCCGGCGCTGGCGCACGTTCCGCCCGGGCGCCGCCTTCAGGTTCAGTTGAGCACCATGTTGTTGGCCACCAAGCGCACGCCCGGCACCCGGGCGGCCACGCGCAGCGCCAGGTCTCGGCCGATGATGCCCTGGGCCGGCGTGCCGCTGATCATGACCACGCCGTCGCCCTGCGACGTGACGGCGAGGCTGTAGATCTTGGTGCGCGGATCGGCCTCCAGCGCGGCCGTCACGCGCCGCTCCAGGTCGCGCTCGTAGGCCTGCCGCTGGGCCTCCTGCCGCGCCGCCCTGGAGTCGCCGCGGTCATGGCCGTCGTACGCGCCGTAGCCCCCGTAGCCGCCGCCACCGCCGTATCCGGCGGCGCAGCCGGACAGCACCGCGAACGAAAAAACGCCAGCCATCACCAGCAGGCGACGGCACGAAGCAAGGTACAAGGACATGGTTGCCTCCTCTGCAGAAGTGGGACGAACGGCCCGGGCCGCCACTGCGGCCCGCGCCACGACGATACACGTTGCACGGGCGCATTCTGCCGCCTGCCGCCGCCCGTGGCCGCCGCACCATGCCCGGCCGCCGCGCGGCGCGGCGGCCCCTGCGAGCGACAGGCACACGAGCCGCCTAGAATCAGGCATACATCCATTCGCCAACGTTCGCCAAGCAACCGAGAGCCCCATGGGACGCACCCTGTACGACAAAGTCTTCGACGAGCACGTCGTCCACACCGAGGAAGACGGCACGGCCATCCTCTACATCGACCGCCACCTGGTGCACGAGGTGACCAGCCCGCAGGCCTTCGAGGGCCTGCGCGAGGCCGGGCGCGGGGTCTGGCGCAACAGCTCCATCGTCGCCACCGCCGACCACAACACGCCCACCACCGGCTGGGAGCACGGCTACGACGGCATCGCCGACCCGATCAGCAAGCAGCAGATCGAGACGCTGGACGAGAACATCGCCAGGAGCGGCGCGGCGGCGTTCTTCCCGTTTCTCTCCAGGCGCCAGGGCATCGTGCACGTGATCGGCCCGGAGAACGGCGCGACGCTGCCGGGCATGACGGTGGTCTGCGGCGACAGCCACACCAGCACCCACGGCGCCTTCGGCGCGCTGGCCCACGGCATCGGCACGAGCGAGGTGGAGCACGTGCTCGCCACCCAGTGCCTGCTGGCCAAGAAGGCGAAGAACATGCTGGTGCGCGTCAACGGCCAGGTGGCGCCGGGCATCACCGCCAAGGACATCGTGCTCGCCATCATAGGCAAGATCGGCACGGCGGGCGGCACGGGCTACACCATCGAGTTCGGCGGCGAGGCGATCCGCGCGCTGTCGATGGAAGGCCGCATGACGGTGTGCAACATGGCGATCGAGGCCGGCGCGCGCGCCGGCATGATCGCCGTCGACCAGAAGACCATCGACTACGTCAAGGGCCGGCCGCTCGCACCCGCCGGCGTGGAGTGGGACCAGGCGCTCGCCTACTGGAAGACGCTGCACTCCGACGCCGACGCGCGCTTCGACGCCGTGGTCGACCTGGCCGCCGCCGACATCCTGCCGCAGGTGAGCTGGGGCACCAGCCCCGAGATGGTGGTCGACATCAACGGCCGCGTGCCCGACCCCGACAAGGAGAAGGACGCCAGCCGCCGCCACGCGATCGAGCGCGCGCTGGTCTACATGGGGCTCGAACCGGGCAAGGCGATGCAGGACATCTTCGTCGACAAGGTGTTCATCGGCTCCTGCACCAACAGCCGCATCGAGGACCTGCGCGCGGCCGCCGCCGTGGTGAAGAAGCTGGGCCGCAAGGTGGCGCGCAACATCAAGCTGGCCATGGTCGTGCCCGGCTCGGGGCTGGTGAAGGAGCAGGCCGAGCGCGAGGGGCTGGACCAGATCTTCCTCGGCGCGGGCTTCGAGTGGCGCGAACCGGGCTGTTCGATGTGCCTGGCGATGAACGCCGACCGGCTGGAGAAGGGCGAGCGCTGCGCCTCCACCAGCAACCGCAATTTCGAAGGCCGGCAGGGCGCGGGCGGACGCACCCACCTGGTCAGCCCCGCCATGGCGGCGGCGGCGGCCATCCACGGCCATTTTGTCGACATCCGCCAATTCGCATGAAGGAGCACACCATGAAAAAGATCGCCGCACTCTTCGCCCTCGCCCTCACGTTCGTGCTGGTGGGCTGCAACACCGTCAAGGGCGTGGGCCAGGACGTGCAGAAGGCCGGCGGCGCCATCGAGCGCTCGGCCAAGTAACCGAAGACCACCATGGAAAAATTCACCGTCCACAAGGGGCTCGCCGCCCCCATGGACCGCGAGAACGTCGATACCGACGCGATCATCCCCAAGCAGTTCCTCAAGTCGATCAAGCGCACGGGCTTCGGCCCCAACCTGTTCGACGAGTGGCGCTACCTGGACCAGCCCGGCGTCCCCGGCAAGCCCGAGGACAAGCGCAGGCCCAACCCCGATTTCGTGCTCAACCAGCCGAGGTACAGGGGCGCGAGCATCCTGCTGGCGCGGCAGAACTTCGGCTGCGGCTCCAGCCGCGAGCACGCGCCCTGGGCGCTGCAGCAGTACGGCTTCCGCGCCATCATCGCGCCGAGCTACGCCGACATCTTCTTCAACAACTGCTTCAAGAACGGGCTGCTGCCGATCAAGCTGCCCGAGGGCATCGTGGCCCGCCTGTTCGACGACGTCGCGGCCTTCCCCGGCTACGAGCTCACGATCGACCTGGAGCGCCAGGTGGTGGTGCAGCCGCAGGGCCAGGAGATTCCCTTCGAGGTCGAGCCGTTCCGCCGCCACTGCCTGCTCGGCGGGCTGGACGACATCGGCCTGACCTTGCGCCACAAGGACAAGATCGCCGCCTTCGAAGCGCAGCGCCTCGCCACCAAGCCCTGGCTGGCGCACGTGATGTCTTCCTGAAAATTCAAGCCAAATATGCCTCCAGCTATCAAAACCACATATGAAAATCGCCATCCTCCCCGGTGACGGCATCGGCCCCGAAATCGTCGCCGAGGCGGTCAAGGTGCTGCGCGCGCTCGACCTCGCCCTCGAGATGGAAACCGCCCCCGTCGGCGGCGCCGCCTACGAGGCCGCGGGCCACCCCCTGCCCGAATCCACCCTGAAGCTCGCGCGCGAGGCCGACGCCATCCTGTTCGGCGCCGTGGGCGACTGGAAATACGACACGCTCGACCGCCCGCTGCGCCCCGAGCAGGCCATCCTGGGCCTGCGCAAGGCGCTGGGGCTGTTCGCGAACTTCCGCCCCGCCATCTGCTACGAGCAGCTCACGCACGCCTCCAGCCTCAAGCCCGAACTGGTCGCGGGCCTGGACATCCTCATCATCCGCGAGCTCACAGGCGACATCTACTTCGGCCAACCGCGCGGGCGCAGGGCCGCGCCCGACGGCCCGTTCGCGGGCGCCCAGGAAGCCTTCGACACCATGCGCTACACGCGCCCCGAGATCGAGCGCATCGCCCGCGTGGCCTTCGACGCCGCGCGCCAGCGCAGCAACCGCGTCACCAGCGTGGACAAGGCCAACGTGCTCGAGACCTTCCAGTTCTGGAAGGACGTGGTCACCGAGGTGCACAAGGACTACCCCGACGTGGAGCTGCAGCACATGTACGTGGACAACGCCGCCATGCAGCTCGTCAAGGCGCCCAAGGCCTTCGACGTGATCGTGACCGGCAACATGTTCGGCGACATCCTCTCGGACGAAGCCTCCATGCTCACCGGCTCCATCGGCATGCTGCCCTCTGCCTCCCTCAACGACAGGGAGCAGGGCCTGTACGAGCCCAGCCACGGCAGCGCGCCCGACATCGCCGGCAAGGGCGTCGCCAACCCGCTGGCCACCATCCTCTCGGCGGCGATGATGCTGCGCTTCTCGCTGAACCAGCCCGAGGCCGCCGACCGCATCGAAGCCGCGGTGAGAAAGGTCCTGGCCCAGGGGCTGCGCACGCCCGACATCCACAGCGAGGGCACGGCCCGCGTGGGCACGGCGCAGATGGGCGACGCCGTTGTCAACGCCCTGCGCTGACACGCGTTTGAGCAGGTGGCGTGCCCCGGCGCGCGCCACTTCTTCTAAAATGCACGCCATGCGCCCGATCCGGTTCCCTCTGGTGGAAAACGCCCCTGCCGCCCCGGCGGGGGGAACCGCGCGCGCAGGCACCACCAAAACCACGACCATCAAGGGCTGAACCAGCTCCGGCATCGTCGTGCGCCCTCCTCCGGCCCCTGACGAGCCGGGAGCAAAAAGCAGCCCCTGACGGTGCGCCGATTTTTGATTGAAAGGGCAACACTATGAGCAAGCAACTGGTAGGCCTCGTCGGCTGGCGCGGCATGGTCGGCTCCGTGCTGATGGAGCGCATGCAGGCCGAGGGCGATTTCGACCTCATCGAGCCGGTCTTCTTTTCCACCTCCAACGCGGGCGGCAAGGCGCCGGCGATGGCGCGCACGCAGACCACGCTGCAGGACGCCAACGACGTCGCCGCGCTGGCCAAGTGCGACATCGTCATCACCTGCCAGGGCGGCGACTACACCAAGGAGGTCTTCCCCAAGGTGCGCGCCGCGGGCTGGACCGGCCACTGGATCGACGCCGCCAGCGCGCTGCGCATGCAGGCCGACGCGGTGATCGTGCTCGACCCGGTCAACGAACACCTCATCCGCGACAAGCTCGCCGCCGGCGGCAGGAACTGGATCGGCGGCAACTGCACCAACTCCATCCTGCTGATGGGCCTGGTGGGCCTGTTCAAGGCCGGCCTGGTCGAGTGGGTCAGCTCCATGACCTACCAGGCGGCCTCGGGCGGCGGCGCCAACCACATGCGCGAGCTGCTCAAGGGCATGGGCGTGATCCACGGCGCGGTGGCGGGCGAACTGGCCACGCCCGCCTCGGCCATCCTGGAGATCGACCGCAAGGTGGCCGAGACCATCCGCCACGACGTGCCGCGCGAGTTCTTCGGCGCGCCGCTGGCCGGCGGCCTGATCCCGTGGATCGACGCGCAGCTGGACAACGGCCAGTCCAAGGAAGAGTGGAAGGGCCAGGCCGAGGTCAACAAGATCCTGGGCACGGCCGCGCCGATCCCGGTCGACGGCCTGTGCGTGCGCATCGGCGCCATGCGCTGCCACTCGCTGGCGCTCACGCTCAAGCTCAATAAAGACCTGCCGCTGCCGGAGATCGAGGCGCTGATCAAGGGCGGCAACCCGTGGGTGCACTTCGTGCCCAACGAGCGCGAACGCAGCGTCGGGGAACTCACGCCCGCGGCCGTCACCGGCGGCCTGCAGGTGGCCGTCGGCCGCGTGCGCAAGCTCAACCTCGGGCCGGAGTACGTCTCCGCCTTCGTGGTGGGCGACCAGCTCCTGTGGGGCGCGGCCGAACCGCTGCGGCGCATGCTGCGCATCCTGCTGGCAGCCTGACCCGCGCCCGTGATGGACGCCGCAGCGCGCGGCGCCATCGGCGGTGTTGCCCTTTGCCAACATGCGGGGGTCTCAAAATTCCGTCAGAAGCGCCGATAAAAAGGTGTAACCGGGCCCTCGGCTTGTCAGTGCAACCCATTGCTGCTAAGGTGCTTTGACCTGTTTTCGGGCGTTGGGCGCTCCTGTTTTCAAAGCAGGCCCGGCCCATTCCTGCAACGTACGACTGCCGCACCCATGAACCGTTGGAAATTTTCGCTTCTGGCCACTGCGGCCGCCCTCTCGACCGGGCTTCACCTGACCGACGCCAGCGCGCTGGCACTGGGGCGCATCACCGTGCAGTCGGCCTTGGGCGAACCCCTGCGCGCCGAGATCGAACTGCCGCAGATCACGCCCGCGGAGGCCGACTCGCTGCGCGTCACCACGGCCGCTCCAGAGGTCTTCCGGGCGCAAGGCCTCGAATACTCCACCACGGTGCGCGGCATTCAGGTGCAGCTGCAGCGCCGCGCCAACGGCAGTGCCGTGGTGCAATTGAGCAGCAGCAGCGCGATCAACGACCCGTTCGTCGACCTGGTGATCGACGCGAGCTGGAGCGCCGGGCACATCGTGCGCAGCTACACCCTGCTGCTCGACCCGCCGGGGCTGCGCCGCGCGCCCGCGGCGGTCAGCGCGGCGCCCCAGGTAGAGGCCTCGCCCCGCGCCACCACCGCCGCGCCGGCCCGTGCGACCACCGCGCCGGTCCGTGCGCCAGCGGCAGCGCCCGCGCAGGCGCCGGCCGCGCGCACTGCCGCCCCCGCCCCGGCGGCAGCCCCGGCCCACGCGCCATCGCAGGTCACGGTGCGCAGCGGCGACACCGCCGGCGCGATCGCCAGCGCGCACCGGCCCAGCGGCATCTCGCTGGACCAGATGCTGGTGGCCATGCTGCGCGCCAACCCGCAGGCCTTCATCGACGGCAACGTCAACCGCGTGCGCGCCGGCGCCGTGCTGCAGATGCCCGGCGCCGGCGAGGCGCAGGCGACGAGCGCCGCCGAGGCGCGCCAGATCATCGCGGCGCAGAGCCAGGATTTCAATGAGTTCCGCCGCCGCCTTGCCGGTGCCGCGCCGACGGCGCCGGTCGAGGCGGCCGAGCGCTCCGCCAGCGGCAAGGTACGGGCGCAGGTGGCCGAGAGCAAGCCCGAGGCCGCCAGCGTGGACAAGCTCACACTGTCCAAGGGCGATGCGGGCGCGGCGGCCACCGACGCGCAGATGGCCCAGGCACGGCAGGCGGACCAGAGCGCCGCGCGCAAGGCCGAACTGGCCAAGAACATTTCCGAGCTCAAGCAATTGAGCGACAGCGCGGCAAGCAGCGCGCCGCCTGCGGCGCCCGAGGCCGGCGTACCCGTGCCTGCCCCGGCGGCACCGGCGCAGGATGCGGCCACGGCGGCACCCGCCGCGGCAGCGCCCGAACCGGCGGCGCCGGCCGCCGAAGCCGCCACCAGCCCCGCTGCCGAAGCCCCCGCCCCGGCACCGCAAGCGCCGGCAGCCGCGGCACCCGCACCGGCGCCCGCCGAAGAACCCGGCCTGCTCGACTTCCTGAAGCAGGACCCGCTGACTTCCGGCGGCATTGCCGCGCTGCTGCTGGCCCTGCTCGGCTGGGTCGGCTACCGCGCTGCGCAGCGCAAGCGCACGCAGGAGGGCCCCGAAACCGCGTTCGCCGACAACCGCGACTCCACCGACTCCTTCTTCGCCGCCAGCGGCGGCCAGCAGGTGGACACGACGAACAACGACCTGACCACCGGCTCCACCCTGTACACGCCGAGCCAGCTCGATACCGATGGCGAGGTGGACCCGATCGCCGAGGCCAGCGTCTACCTCGCCTATGGCAAGGACGTGGAGGCCGAGCACATCCTGCGGGAGGCGGCGGCCCACCACCCCGAGCAGGTCTCCATCCAGGCCAAGCTCGCCGAAATCCATGCCAAGCGCCAAGACCGGGCGGCGCTGCAGGCCACCGCGCAGCAGGTGCTGAATCTGACGCAGGGGCAAGGCCCCGATTGGGCCAGGATGCTCGAACTCGGCCGCGCCATCGACCCCGACAACGCGCTCTACCAGGCCGTTCCCTCGGTGGAGCCGGCGGCCATGGCGCACGCGGCCGAGGAAGACCCGAGCACCCTCATCCAGGAAACCTCGGGGCCCGACTCCAAGCTCCCCGACCTCGACCTCGATCTCGACCTGGGCAGCGCCGGCCTGCCGGAACCGGCGGCGGCCCCGTCCGCGGCCAGCGCACCCGGGGCCTTCGCGGCAGCCGTCGCCACCGCCGCCGCGCAACACGCGGCAATGCCCGCGAGCGCGCCGGCCGCGCTCGAAAACCCCTCGGACGCCGACATGCTCACCCTGCCCGCGGCGCACGAACCCGCGGCCGCGCCACCGGCCGAGGCGCTTGACTTCCACATCTCCGGGCTGTCCATGCTCGATTCCGGCAGCGCGCCGCTGGCCCGCCAGGATGCCGCGCCGTCCGGCCCCGCGCCGCTGGAGTTCGATCTGGGCGCGCTTTCGCTCGACCTGGACGGCGCCGGCGCCAACGCCGCGCCCGTGCCGCAGCCGCCCGCGGCGGACGAACCGCTGCCCAGCGACCCCCTGGGCACCAAGCTCGCGCTGGCCGAGGAGTTCAAGGCCATCGGCGACAGCGAAGGCGCGCGCGCGCTGATCCAGGAAGTGCTGGCCGAAGCGGCGGGCGAACTCAAGGACAAGGCGCAGCGCCTGATGGCTACACTGGGCTGAAGCGGTTTCCCCCTCACCCGGGCGTGGCGCTGGCCACGCCCGGGTTTTCATTTCCACGGAGCCAACAACATGCGCGTGGCGCTGGGCGTCAGCTACAACGGCCAGGGCTGGCGCGGCTGGCAAAGTCAGCCCTCGGGCCAGACGGTGCAGGACCGGCTCGAAGCCGCGCTGCACCAGTTCGCCACCGTGCCCGTCTCCACCGTCTGCGCCGGGCGCACCGACGCGGGCGTGCACGCGCTGATGCAAGTGGTGCACTTCGACACCGCCATCGAGCGCCCCGAGACCTCCTGGGTGCGCGGCACCAACCGCTTCCTGCCGCCGGACATCGCGGTGCAGTGGGCGCGCCGCGTGCCCGACGCGTTCCACGCGCGCGCCTGCGCCACGGCACGGCGCTACGCCTACCTGCTGCTGCAGTCGCCGGTGCGCCCGAGCATCGAGGCCGGGCGCGTCGGCTGGGTGTTCCAGGCGCTCGACGGCGCGGCCATGCGCGAGGCCGCGCGGCACCTGCTCGGCACGCACGACTTTTCTTCCTTCCGGGCCGCCGAATGCCAGGCGAAGAGCCCGGTCAAGACCCTCGCGCGCATCGACATCGCGCAACGCGGCACGCCACAGGCGCCCGCCCCCGGCGAGCGCGGCTGCGCCAGCGGCTACTGGCGCTTCGACTTCGAGGGCGACGCCTTCCTGCACCACATGGTCCGCAACATCATGGGCTGCCTCGTCGCGGTCGGCCAGGGCGCGCGAGCGCCCGGCTGGATGGGCGAGGTGCTCGCGGCGCGCTCGCGCCAGGCCGCCGCGCCCACCTTCGCCGCCGCCGGCCTGTACTTCCTCGGGCCGCGCTACGGCCCCAAGTGGGGACTGCCGCAGCGCACGCCCGCCTATGATTGGCTGCCATGAGCACCCCGAGCCACCAGCGCACCCGCATCAAGGTCTGCGGCCTGACGCGCGAGCAGGACGTGGACGCCGCCGTGGCCCTCGGCGCGGACGCGATCGGCTTCGTGCTCTACCCCCGAAGCGCCCGCTGCGTCACGCCCGCGCGTGCGGCGCAGCTCGCCCGGCGCCTGCCGCCCTTCGTCACGCCGGTGCTGCTGTTCGTCAATGCCGGCGCTTCCGATGTGATAGCTGCTTGCGCTGGCGTGGCGGGCGCTACGGCCCAATTTCATGGTGATGAATCGCCCGAGGAATGCTGGCGCGCCAGCGACCAGGGCCGCATCCCCTTCATCCGCGCGGCGCGCATTCCCGTGGGCCCCGAGGGCGCACGCTTCGACCTCGTAAAATACGCCCACGATTACTCCCACGCCCGCGCCCTCCTGCTCGACGCGCACGTCGACGGCTATGGCGGGGGCGGCCAGGCATTCCATTGGTCACTGCTGCCACCAAGCGTCAACGCTCACCTCGTCTTGTCTGGTGGGCTCACACCTGCAAACGTGGGCGACGGCATCCGCACGGTACGGCCGCGCTGCACGACGCTGGCCGTTGACGTGAGCTCCGGCGTGGAGCTGGACGGCCCGGACGGTTCGACCCTCAAGGGCCTCAAGGACGCCGGCAAGATGACCCGCTTCGTCGCCGCCGTGCGTGCGGCCGACGCGGCACCCCGTTTGAATACCCCATGATCGAATACCACCAACCCGACGCCCGCGGCCACTTCGGCCCCTACGGCGGCAGCTTCGTCAGCGAGACGCTGACGCACGCCATCGACGAACTGCGCGCCGCCTACGCGCGCTACCAGAACGACCCGGCGTTCATCGCCGAATTCCAGAGCGAGCTGGCGCACTACGTGGGCCGCCCCTCGCCCGTCTACCACGCCGCGCGCACGAGCCGCGAGCTCGGCGGCGCGCAGATCTACCTCAAGCGCGAGGACCTCAACCACACCGGCGCGCACAAGATCAACAACGTGATCGGCCAGGCCATGCTGGCGCGGCGCATGGGCAAGCCGCGCATCATCGCCGAGACCGGCGCCGGCCAGCACGGCGTGGCCACGGCCACCATCTGCGCGCGCTACGGGCTCGAATGCATCGTCTACATGGGCGCCGAGGACGTCAAGCGCCAGAGCCCCAACGTCTACCGCATGAAGCTGCTGGGCGCCACCGTGGTGCCCGTGGAGAGCGGCAGCCGCACCCTGAAGGACGCGCTCAACGAAGCCATGCGCGACTGGGTGGCCAACGTGGACGACACCTTCTACATCATCGGCACGGTGGCCGGCCCCCACCCCTACCCGATGATGGTGCGCGATTTCCAGAGCGTCATCGGCACCGAGTGCCTCGCGCAGATGCCCGAGCTGCTCGGCAAGGACCGGCAGCCCGACGTGGTCGTCGCCTGCGTCGGCGGCGGCAGCAACGCCATGGGCATCTTCTACCCCTACATCCCCCACGAGAACGTGAAGCTGATCGGCGTGGAAGCCGCAGGGCTGGGGCTCGATTCCGGCAAGCACTCCGCGAGCCTGGGGCGCGGCAGCCCCGGCGTGCTGCACGGCAACCGCACCTACATCCTGCAGGACGAGAACGGCCAGATCACCGAGACGCACTCGATCAGCGCCGGGCTGGACTACCCCGGCGTCGGCCCCGAGCACGCCTGGCTGCAGGAGACCGGCCGCGCCCAATACGTCGGCATCACCGACGACGAGGCGCTGGCGGCCTTCCACCACCTGTGCCGCACCGAGGGCATCATCCCGGCGCTCGAATCGAGCCACGCGGTGGCCTACGCGATGCAGCTGGCGCCGACGCTGCCGAGCGACCAGTCCATCCTCGTGAACCTCTCGGGCCGCGGCGACAAGGACATCGGCACCGTCGCCGACCTGTCCGGCGTGGTGGTGCACGACCAGCCCAGCCAGGGCGGCCACACGGTCAAGGGGGGCAGGCAATGAGCCGCATCGCCGCCACTTTCGAGGCCCTGCGGGCCAAGGGCCGCAAGGCCCTGATCCCCTACGTGACCGCGGGCTTCCCGTTCGCCGACATCACGCCCGCGCTGATGCACGGCATGGTGGAGGCCGGCGCCGACGTGATCGAGCTCGGCGTGCCGTTCTCCGACCCCATGGCCGACGGCCCGGTGATCCAGAAGGCGGGCGAGAAGGCGCTCGCGCTCGGCGTCGGCCTGGGCGAGGTGCTGGAGATGGTGCGCGCCTTCCGCCAGCGCAACGGCGCCACGCCTGTCGTGCTCATGGGCTACGCCAACCCCATCGAGCGCTACGAGCAGCGCCACGGCACGGGCAGCTTCGCGCGCGATGCGCAGGCGGCGGGCGTGGACGGCGTGCTCGTCGTCGACTACCCGCCCGAGGAGTGCGAGCAGTTCGCCGCCGACCTGCGCGCGCACGGCATCGACCTGATCTTCCTGCTCGCCCCCACCTCGACCCGGGAGCGGATGCAAGAGGTGGCGCGCGTGGCCAGCGGCTACGTGTACTACGTCTCGCTCAAGGGCGTGACCGGCTCGGGCGCGCTCGACACTGCCGCCGTCGAGGCCATGCTGCCGCGCATCCGCGAGCACGTGAAGATCCCCGTCGGCGTGGGCTTCGGCATCCGCGACGCGGAAACCGCCAGGGCCATCGCCCGCGTGGCCGACGCGGTGGTCATCGGCAGCCGCATCATCGGGCTCATCGAAGAGCAGCCGCACGAGCGCGTGGTCGGCGTCACCATCGACTTCCTGCGCACGATACGCAAGGCGCTCGACGCATAATCCCGCCGCGCGGCGCGGCGCCGTGCAGTCACACGAAGGAACGCCATGTCCTGGTTGGAAAAACTCCTGCCCTCCAAGATCCAGCAAACCGACCCGGCCGAACGCCGCCAGATGCCCGAGGGCCTGTGGATCAAGTGCCCGAGCTGCGACACCGTGCTCTACAAGACCGACCTGGAGCACAACCAGAACGTCTGCCCGCACTGCGGCCACCACCACCGCATCGGCGCGCGCGCGCGCCTCAACGCCTTCCTCGACGGCGAGGGACGCTACGAGATCGGGCAGGAGGTCATCCCGGTCGATGCGCTCAAGTTCAAGGACAGCCGCAAATACCCCGAGCGTCTGAAGGAGGCGCTGGAAAACACCGGCGAGACCGACGCGCTCGTGGTCATGGGCGGCGCGGTCAAGAGCATCGCCCTGGTGGCCGCGGCGTTCGAGTTCGACTTCATGGGCGGCTCGATGGGCTCGGTGGTCGGCGAGCGCTTCGCGCGCGGCGTGGACAACGCGATCGAGCAGAAGGTGCCCTTCGTCTGCTTCACCGCCACCGGCGGCGCGCGCATGCAGGAGGGGCTGCTCTCGCTGATGCAGATGGCCAAGACCAACGCCGCGCTCACCCGTCTGGCCAAGAAAGGCCTGCCCTACATCAGCGTGCTGACCGACCCGACCATGGGCGGCGTCTCCGCCGGCTTCGCCTTCGTGGGCGACGTGGTGATGGCCGAGCCGGGCGCGCTGATCGGCTTCGCCGGTCCGCGCGTGATCGAGTCGACCGTGCGCGTCACCCTGCCCGAAGGCTTCCAGCGCGCCGAATTCCTGCAGACCAAGGGCGCGGTCGACATGATCGTCGACCGCCGCCACCTGCGCGACACCGTGGCCAGCATCCTGGCCATGCTGCAGCGCCTGCCGGCCGACGCGATCGCGTGAACGCGCCGCCGTCGGCAGCTACTCGAATTTCATAGCTGCCGGCGCTCGCTTGGAGCGCGCAAACGCCGTTTTTTATCCAAACATCGCACCCGTCTGCAGGTTGCCCAGCACGATCAGGAGCACCTGCAGCAGCACGAGCACCACCAGCGGCGAGAGGTCCACGCCACCGGGCGTGGGCAACACGCGGCGGACGGGCGCCAGCACCGGCTCGGCCAGGCGCGCCACCACGCCGGTGAGGCTCGAGCGCGTCGGCACCCACGAGAGCACGGCATGGACCAGCACCAGCGCCATCAGCCCCCACACCGCCACCCGCACCGTGCCGAACAGCACCAGCCACGGCAGCAGCGCCAGGCCGCCGCCCGCCAGCAGCATCAGCGCCAGGTACTGCACCAACTGCGCCAGCACCGCGCCCGCGAGGCTGGCCAGGTCCCAGCCGGCCCACGCGGGCACCAGCCGGCGCAGCGGCAGCACCAGCCAGTCGCTGAACGCCATCACCAGCTGCCCCACCGGGTTGCCGAACGGCACCCGCTGGCGCTGCATGTACAGCCGCAGCAGGCAGGCGCCGGCCACCAGGCCGCCGGCCACGTCGAGCAGAAAGGAAAAGATCTGGAACAGCATGCGTGCCTCGGGTGCGGTGACCGTGCGATGATCCTGGAAACGGCAGCGGGATGCGCGCGGCGGCGCCGCGCCATCGGACTGTCGTTGCCACGATGATGCCACGCGCCATGCTGACCGACCTGCCCCTGTTCCCGCTCGCCACCGTGCTGTTCCCCGGCGGCACGCTGGCGCTGCAGGTGTTCGAGGTGCGCTACCTCGACATGGTCCAGGCCTGCCGCGCCCAGGGCACGCCGTTCGGCGTGGTGGCGCTGGCCGGCGGCCGCGAGGTGCGCCGCGCCGGCGCCGCGCCCGAGCAGCTGCACGCCGTCGGCACCCTGGCCGCGATCGAACGCTACGAGGTGCCGCAGCCCGGCCTGATCCTGCTCGGCTGCCGCGGCACGCAGCGCTTGCGGCTCCTGCGGCCACGCTGCCTGCCGCACGGCCTGTGGCTGGCCGACGCCGAGCCGCTCGCCGAAGATGCGGCCGTCGCCATCCCGCCCGACCTGGAGCACACCCGTGAACGCCTCGTGCAGGTGCTCGGGCAGATACGCACCCGCCACCCCGGCGTACCCGAACCGCTGCCCACGCAACTGGCCGACTGCGGCTGGGTCGCCAACCGCTGGTGCGAGCTGCTGCCCATGCCCCTGGCCGACAAGCAGCGGCTGATGGCGCTGGACAACCCGCTGGTGCGGCTCGAACTCGTCGCCGACATCCTGGGCGGCCCGGGAGCGTGGCCCGCCGCCGCTCCCCTTTAAAATCAGCGGTTTCCCTCTCGCGGCCTCCTGCCCGCACCACCTTGGCGCCAGCGCCCGCAGGCGCGCGCCCGAGCCCGACATGTCCTCCGAAGCCACCCCCAGCACCGCCGCCCCCGCCATCGACGAAAACCAGCTCATCGCCGAACGCCGGGACAAGCTCAAGGCCCTGCGCGAGCGCCAGGCCCAGGGGCTGGGTGTGGCCTTTCCCAACGATTTCAAGCCGCGGCACCACGCCGCCGCGCTGCACGCCGGGTATGGCGGAGCCGATGCGCCGGCACTGGAAGCGCAGGCCGTGAACGCCAGCGTGGCCGGGCGCATGATGCTCAAGCGCGTGATGGGCAAGGCCAGCTTCGCCACGCTGCAGGACGGCTCCCTGGGCGAGACCGGCGGGCGCATCCAGCTGTACGTGACGCGCGACGCCGTGGGCGAAGAGCAGTACGCCGAATTCAAGCACTGGGACCTGGGCGACATTCTCGGCGCCGAGGGCACGCTCATGAAGACCAAGACCGGCGAACTCTCGATCAAGGTCGCGCGGCTCCACCTGCTCACCAAGAGCCTGCGCCCCATGCCCGACAAGTTCCACGGCATGCAGGACCAGGAAACCAAGTACCGCCAGCGCTACGTCGACCTGATGACCGACGAGGCCGCGCGCCGCCGCTTCATCGCGCGCAGCCAGGCGGTCGCCTCGATCCGCGCCTTCATGGTCGCGCACGACTTCCTGGAGGTGGAGACGCCCATGCTCCACCCGATTCCCGGCGGCGCCAACGCCAAGCCCTTCGTCACGCACCACAACGCGCTCGACCAGGACATGTTCCTGCGCATCGCGCCCGAGCTCTACCTCAAGCGCCTGGTGGTCGGCGGCTTCGAGCGCGTGTTCGAGATCAACCGCAACTTCAGGAACGAAGGCATCTCGGTGCGCCACAACCCCGAGTTCACCATGATGGAGTTCTACGCCGCCTACTGGAACTACCGCGACCTGATGGACTACACCGAGCAGCTCGTGCGCGACGCAGCGCTCAAGGCCACCGGCACGCTGCAGCTCGCCTACGGCGGGCGCGCCGTCGACCTGGCCGCACCGTTCGCCCGCATGACGATACGCGAGGCCATCTTCGCGCACACCGAGGCGGGCGCGCACGTGGACGACAGCGCCTGGCTGATTTCCGCGCTCAAGAAGCTCGGCATGAGCGAGGAGAAAGACCGCCTCTCGGCCCGTTCGCTCGCCGGCCTGCAGGTGCTCTACTTCGAGGAGGCGGTGGAAGACCAGCTCTGGCAGCCCACCTTCATCATGGAGCACCCCACCGAAATCTCGCCCCTGGCCCGCGCCAACGACGCGCGCCCCGAGGTCACCGAGCGCTTCGAGCTCTACATCACCGGCCGCGAGATGGCCAACGGCTTCTCGGAGCTCAACGACGCCGAGGACCAGGCGGCGCGCTTCGCCGCGCAGGCGGCGGCCAAGGACGCGGGCGACGACGAGGCCATGTACTTCGACCAGGACTTCGTGCGCGCGCTCGAATACGGCCTGCCGCCCACCGGCGGCTGCGGCATCGGCATCGACCGCCTGATGATGCTGCTCACCGACAGCGCCAGCATCCGCGACGTGATCCTGTTCCCCGCGCTGCGCCGCGAACAATGATGCTAGCGCGCCTGAAGACCGGCCTGCCGCCATGGATGCTCGACTGGCTCGAGATCATCGTGCCGGCGGCGCAGATCCTCCTGATCGTGCTGGTGGCGCTGCTGCTGCACCACCTGCTGCGCCGCCTGATCTTCCGCGCCAGCGACCACTATCAGTTCCCGCACGAACTGCTCAAGCCGATCAACGGCGTGGTGCGCTGGCTCATCCTGGGCAGCGCGACGCTGCTGGCGCTCGAGCGCCTGGGCGTCTCCGCCGGCGTGCTCTGGACGGCCTTCACCGGCTTCGCCGCCGTCGGCGCGGTGGCGTTCTTCGCCGCCTGGAGCGTGCTCTCCAACATCTTCTGCGCCTTTCTCATCTTCACCGCCGGGCCGTTCCGCGTCGGCGACCACATCGAGCTGCTGGACAGCAACACCGAGAAGCCCGGCCCGCTGGGCAGGGTCGTGGACATCAACCTGCTCTACACCACGCTCGAAGACACCAGCACGCCGGCGCGCGGCAGCCTGCTGCAGATCCCCAACGCACTGATCTTCCAGCGCGTGGTGCGCCGCTGGCGCGCCGGCACCCCCTTGCCGGGCGCGAAAACCCCGTCGGCGCCCGAAGGCCCCGGGGGCGGCTGAGAGCCTGTTCATGGTCCCCGAGGCCACGCGCGGCGAGCCGCGCAGCAGCACGCCCTACAATCCAATAGGCCGCGTCCACGCAGGTTTTCCCCGTTGCCAAACCCGGCCAAACGGGTAATCTTCGCAGTCTCGCAGGTGCTACCAGTGCCCCAGAGACTTTTTCTCTATCCAAACCAAGTGAAAAGAGTGTCTATGAAAACCAGCTTTCGCATGCATACCCTCGTCGCCGCGCTCGGCCTGGCTGGCGCCTCGCTGCTGTTCCCGGCGCACGCGCAGATCAAGATCGCCATGGTGATCCCGGCCACCGGCCCGCTCACCCAGTACGGCGACATGATCAAGGAGGGCGTGAACACCGCCGTCGAAATGGCCAATGCCGCCGGCGGCATCAAGGGCCAGAAGGTCGAGACCGTGATCGTGGACGACGCCTGCGAGCCCAAGCAGGGCCCGGTCGCCGCCAACCGCGTGGTCAACGACAAGATCCACTACGTCGTCGGTCCGGTGTGCTCGGGCGCATCGATCGCCGCCGCGCCGATCTACAACAACGAAGGCGTCGTCGTCGTCACCCCCTCGGCCACCTCGCCCACGCTGACCGACGGCAAGAACTACCACTTCATCTTCCGCACCATCGGCCGCGACGACCAGCAGGGTCCCTCGGCCGCCAGGTTCATCGCCCAGAAGATCAAGCCCAAGAAGGTCGCGGTGCTGCACGACAAGCAGTCGTACGGCCAGGGCATCGCCGCCAACGTGCGCGACGACCTGAAGAAGGCCGGCATCGACGTGGTGCTGTTCGAAGGCATCAACGCCGGCGACAGCGACTACTCCGCGGTGATCACCAAGCTCAAGAGCGCGGGCGTCGATTTCGTCTACTACGGCGGCTACCACCCTGAAATGGGCCTGCTGCTGCGCCAGGCGGGCGAGCAGGGCCTGAAGGTCAAGATGATGGGCCCCGAGGGCGTGGGCAACCCCGAGATCAACGCCATCGCCGGCCCGGCCGTCGAAGGCATGCTGCTGACGCTGCCGGCCGACTTCGCCTCCAACCCCAAGAACGCCGCCGTCGTGAAGGCCTTCAAGGACAAGAAGCGCGATCCCTCGGGCGCCTTCCAGCTCACCTCCTACGCCGCCGCCGCGGTGATCCTGGACAGCATCAAGGCCGTGGGCGACGACGCCAAGAAGGTCGCCGACTACATGCACAAGACCACCTTCGAGACGCCGCTGGGTGCCACCAGCTGGGATGCCAAGGGCGACCTGAAGTCGTTCGAGTTCCAGGTCTTCGAGTGGCACAAGGACGGCTCCAAGTCCCTCGTCAAGTAAGCCCCCGCAAGGGTCACAGGCGCCGCCGCGTTGGCACAACCGCCCGGCGGCGCTGTCGTATCTGCTCTTGACCGAGGGCCTTGCATGTCAGACTTCCTGCCCCAGCTGCTGCAGCAGCTCTTCAACGGCCTCTCGCTCGGCGCCATCTACGCGCTGATCGCCATCGGCTACACGATGGTGTACGGCATCATCGGCATGATCAACTTCGCGCACGGCGAGATCTACATGATCGGCGCCTACGTCGGCCTGGTCACGCTCTCGGCCGTCGGCGTGCAAAGCGGCCTGCCGGTGTGGCTGGTGATCGCGCTCATGCTGATCGTCGCGGTCCTGGTCACCGCCGTCTACGGCTACGTGGTCGAGCAGCTCGCGTACAAGCCGCTGCGCGACAGCCCGCGCCTGGTGCCGCTGATCTCCGCCATCGGCATGTCCATCTTCCTGCAGAACTGGATGGCGCTCGGCCAGGGCGCGCGCGACATGGCGGTGCCCGCGCTGATTCCCGGCGCCATGCGCTTCGGCGGCGAAGGCGGCGGCTTCGAAGTCTTCATCCCCTACGCCCGCGTGCTGGTGATCGCCGTCACGGTGGTGCTGATGGTGCTGCTCACGCTCTACATCCGGCACTCGCGCATGGGCCGGGCATCGCGCGCCTGCTCGCAGGACATGCACATGGCCAACCTGCTGGGCATAGACACCAACCGCGTGATCTCCTTCACCTTCATCCTCGGCGCCATGCTCGCGGCCGTCGGCGGCGTGCTGATCGCGCTGGCCGTCGGCAAGCTCAACCCCTTCATCGGCTTCATCGCCGGCATCAAGGCCTTCACGGCAGCCGTGCTCGGCGGCATCGGCAGCGTGCCCGGCGCCATGCTCGGCGGCGTGGTCCTCGGCATCGCCGAAACCCTGGCCGCCGCCTACATCTCGTCGGAATACAAGGACATCGTGGCCTTCGCGCTGCTGGTGCTCATCCTCATGTTCCGCCCCACCGGCCTGCTGGGCAAACCCGAAGTGGAGAAAGTCTGATGGCCGGCACCACCACTTCTCCCGACATCCGCGGCGCCCTGCGCGGCGCGATCACCGCCACCGTGCTCGCGGCCATCGTGCTGCTGCCCTCGTTCACGCTGCACCTGGAGCGCGCCGGCGCACGCACCACCATCGCCCCCAACTGGCCCACCCTGCTCTGGGGCTGCCTGGCGGTCTTCGTGGTGCAGCTGCTGCGCCCGCTCGTGCTGCCCAGGCTCCCCACGCTGAGCCTGCCGCGCCTGCCCAGCTTCGAGCCCGGCCAGCACCGCGTGCTGATGCTGGCGGTGCTGGTGGCCGCCGTGGTCTGGCCTTTCTTCGGCGGACGCAACTCGGTCGACATCGCCACGCTCACGCTGATCTACGTCATGCTCGGCCTGGGCCTGAACATCGTCGTCGGCTTCGCCGGGCTGCTGGACCTGGGCTTCGTCGGCTTCTACGCCGTGGGCGCCTACACCTTCGCCCTGCTCTATCACTGGGCGGGCTGGAGCTTCTGGGAGGCGCTGCCGCTCACCGGCGCGATGTCGGCGCTGTTCGGCTTCGTGCTCGGCTTTCCGGTGCTGCGCCTGCGCGGCGACTACCTGGCCATCGTGACCCTGGGGTTCGGCGAGATCATCCGCCTGCTGCTGGTCAACCTGGTGAGCTTCACCGGCGGGCCCGACGGCATCTCCGGCCTGCCCAAGCCGACGATGTTCGGCCTGCCGATGACGCGCAATCCGGCGGTCGAGGGCGGCACCACCTTCCACCAGTTCTTCGGCATCGAGTTCACCACCATGCACATGGTGGTGTTCCTCTACCTGATGGCACTGCTGCTCGCCACCATCACGCTCTACATCAGCAACCGGCTGATCCGCATGCCCATAGGCCGCTCGTGGGAAGCGCTGCGCGAAGACGAGATCGCCTGCCGCTCGCTCGGCCTGAACCCGATGAAGATCAAGCTCTCGGCCTTCACGCTCGGCGCCATGTTCGCCGGCTTCGGCGGCGCCTTCTTCGCCGCGCGCCAGGGCATCGTCAACCCTGAATCGTTCACCTTCATCGAATCGGCGCTGATCCTCGCCATCGTGGTGCTCGGCGGCATGGGGTCGCAGCTCGGCGTGATCGTCGCGGCCATCGTGCTCACCGTGCTGCCCGAACTGGCGCGCGAATTCTCGCAATACCGCATGCTGATCTTCGGCCTGGTGATGATCGTCATGATGGTCTGGCGCCCGCAGGGCCTGCTGCCCATGAAGCGCCACCAGGTGGAGGTGCCCGAATGAGCGCCTCCCTCCTGACCGTCAGCGACCTGAGCATGCGCTTCGGCGGCCTGCTCGCGGTCGACGGCATCGCGTTCGACGTCGCGCCGCAGGAAGTCTTCGCCATCATCGGCCCCAACGGCGCGGGCAAGACCACGGTGTTCAACTGCATCAGCGGCTTCTACAAGCCCACCACCGGCGCCATCGCGCTCGAGGGCCGCAGCATCGCGGGCCACAGCAGCCACCACGTGGCCAACCACGGCGTGGTGCGCACCTTCCAGAACGTGCGCCTGTTCAAGAGCATGACGGTGCTCGAGAACCTGCTCGTCGCGCAGCACCGCCAGCACCACGCACCACCGCTGTCCGGCCTGTTCAACACGCGCAGCTACCGCCGCAGCGAAGAACGCAAGATCCACGAGGCGCTGCGCTGGCTCGACATCATGGGCCTGCGCGCCTACGCCAACCGCGAGGCCGGCAACCTCGCCTACGGCCACCAGCGGCGGCTGGAAATCGCACGCTGCATGATCACCGGGCCGCGCCTGCTGATGCTCGACGAGCCGGCCGCCGGCCTGAACCCGCAGGAAAAGAAAGACCTGCAGCAGCTCATCGACCAGCTGCGCCGCGACCATGGGGTCACGGTATTGCTGATCGAACACGACATGGGCCTGGTGATGGGTGTTTCCGAACGCATCCTGGTCATGGAATACGGCCGCCCGATTGCCCTGGGCACGCCAGAGGCCGTGCGCAACGACGAACGGGTCATCAAGGCCTATCTGGGAGAAGCCTGATGGCCGGCGCCACCCCCATGCTCGCGGTGGAAAAACTCTCCACCCACTACGGCGCGATCCGCGCCGTCGACGAAGTCAGCCTGCACGTCGACCAGGGCGAGATCGTCTCGCTGATCGGCTCCAACGGCGCGGGCAAGACCTCGCTGCTGATGACCATCTGCGGCACGCCCCGCGCCAGCGGCGGCAGCGTGCGGCTTGACGGCCGCGACATCACGCGGCTGCCGACGCACGAGATCATGCGCCTGGGGCTGGCCGTCTCGCCCGAGGGGCGGCGCGTGTTCCCGGGCCTCACCGTGGTCGAAAACCTCAAGATGGGCGGCTTCTTCCAGGACAAGGCCGCCAGCGACGCGGGCGTGGCCCACGTCTTCGAGCTCTTCCCGCGCCTGAAAGACCGCGCCGGCCAGCGCGCCGGCACCATGAGCGGCGGCGAGCAGCAGATGCTCGCGATCGGCCGCGCGCTCATGAGCCAGCCTCGCTTGCTGCTGCTCGACGAACCGACTCTGGGCCTGGCGCCGCTCATCATCGCGCAGATCTTCGAGATCATCGAAACCATCCGGCGCGACGGCGTGACCGTGTTCCTGGTCGAACAGAACGCCAACCGCGCACTCTCGATCGCCGACCGCGGCTACGTGCTGGAAAACGGCCGCCTGGTGCTGGAAGACACGGGCAAGAACCTGCTCGCCAACCCCGACATCCGCAAGGCCTATCTCGGCGCCTGATCCCCGGCCCATCGGGCGCGACCAGGCATGCACAGGTCAACCCCAGGCCCGTGCGCAGCGTTTGGAAACACGCTGCCTCCGATCGTCTTTCCCCGCAGCCGGCACGTGGCCGGCGATGCCTCGCCTTCCCCCTTCCCGGTCATGCAGGCATTCAATCTCGCTGCCGGTTTGCCGATATACAAACTGCAATGTCTCGTAACCTTGGGGCCAGCACCCCCACCCCCCAGCCAATGCATAATTTGCCGCTTGGCGCCGACGCACGTGCCAGCACGCGCCGCGCTATGCTCCAAGACGTGCGCTCACAATCCACAACACCAACAACGGGAGAGACGCTACCGATGTCGCTCTTGGGTCACCTCACGGTTGACGAACTGGGGCCGCTGCTGCGCACCATGCATCGCTCGCTGGTCGTGGACAGCCACTACGCACTGTTCAACTGGCTGCAGGACGACGTGCAGCGCTTCATTCCGCACGACATCGTGATCGCGGTCTGGGGCGACTTTTCGCTGGGCATGGTGTGCCACGACGTGGTGTCCTCGCTGCAAGGCGCGCGCACCGGCAACTTCAGCGACGAGCTGGTCCAGCCCTTCGCCGGCACCTTGTTCAAGCGCTGGGTGCACTACGGGCGCCAGCCATTCTTCCTCGACAGCACCGAAGGAGACTCCGCCTTCCAGGGCCTCGACGGCGAGGGCGCGAGCGACATGCTGCACCAGATGGAAACCGGCCTGGTCCACGGCATCAAGGACCAGCGCGGGCGGCACGACTGCCTCTACATCCTGCTGGGCGACGCACCCCTGGTGGACGGCGGCAGCCGGGCCCGGGACGCGCTGCGCCTGCTGTTGCCGTACATCGACACCGCGTTCAGGCAGGTCGCGCACCTGCCCGAGCAGTACTACCGGCAGCCTGATGCCGCGGGTACGCAAGCCGCAGAAGTGCCCGACAGCAACGCGCCGGTGGGCGAGCTCAGCGTGCGCGAGATGGAAATCATGGAATGGGTGCGCCTGGGCAAGACCAACCAGGAAATCGGCATGATCCTCGACATCAGCGCCTTCACCGTCAAGAACCACATGCAGCGCATCTTCAAGAAGCTCGACGTCCTGAACCGCGCCCAGGCCGTGGCCAAGATCGACAACCTGCGCCATCGAGGCCACCCCACCCGACAATGAAAAAAGCCCGCTTTCGCGGGCTTTTTCCTTGAGGGCAACCTCGCTCAGGCAGCCGTGGGCTCGGCACCGCCCGAGAGCTTGCGGCGCGCCAAGCCACCCAGACCCAGGGCCGAGAGGAACATCAGCGCCGCGCCGGGCAACGGGGTCGGGATGAACGTGACCAAGTCTTGCTTCAGGGGTTCCCCATCCGCATAAGACAGCGTCACCACCCTGAACGCATTCCACACTGCCGGGCTCGTATTCAGCGTATTCAGCCAGCTTTGCGCCAAGTCAAAGGCATCTTGGCTCTTCCCAGGACCGGTCGGCGATGCTTGGAAGTCGCCGCTGGCCAGACTCAAGGTGCTGTCACCACCAACAACCTCCCAAACTGCCAACTGCATCGCCGCCGAGCTGACCGCGTCAGTTACCATGCTGCTGAACCGCGTGTAAAGCTGCTCCAACCCACTGATCCACGAAGGACTTGGCTGACCAGTCACCTCCTCAACCGTATAGTTCGCCGTGCCCGCTTTATGCAAAGCGACATCCAGGCACCATACGATCAGACTCTGCCCCGCAGAGAACAGCGTGGTACCCGTGACCGTATTGACATGCTCTTTGTAACCTCCCACATACATCAACTGCGCCGCATCACCAGGAGTGCGCACCACCATTTCGGGGGCGACGCCCAATCCGCCTTGGTTTGTAAGATTGACCGAACCCGCGAAGGCCTGCGGCGCCGCGAATGTGAAGGCTGCCACGCTGAGGGTCGCGGCAAGGGTTTTGACGGAGAAGTTCATGATTGAACCTTTGGTTGTGGAAGGAAAAAACTATAGTGCAATCGTACGGAAACGTGTCGGCCAAGACAATGGTCTCTTCGGACTAATCCGGTGGTGCCGGCGGCGATCGGACGAGCCAGAGTCGCATGACTCGAGCCGACCGCCCTCCGGGTCTCAGGCTGCCAGCGCCTCGCCTTCCGCAGCCGGACGCTGCTTGCGGCGGGCCAACCCCCCCAAACCCAGAGCGGAGAGGAACATCAGGGCGGCGCCGGGCAGCGGCACCTCGGACACCTTGACAAAGGTGATCAGGTCCTGCGCTTTATCGTTCGTCAGCATGACGATCTTCCAACCGATCGCGGTCTCATCCTTCAATTCACCGAGCCACTTGTTCGCCAAGCTGGCAGCTGGATTGAAGGTCCCGGAATTGCCATGCGCCTGCGCCTTAAATTTGCCACTCGTCACATCGTTGCCCAATTCGCCATTGACCAGCTCCCAGATGGCCATCTGCATGGCGGCCGAGCCCTTGTCGGTGCTGACGTCGCCACTGTGGGCAGTGAACAACCTCAGCACCGCGTTCACCCAACTGGCCGTGACGCTTTCCACCACGTTATAGGTGTAGTTGCCGCCCGTGGCGACCGTCTGCGTCAACTCGACACACCAAGCCAGCAGGGAGGTGGCGCCGCCCAGCGCAGAGCTGCTGGGGCTCGCCACCGTCCAGTTCTGACCGCCGGCAGTAGTATTGATCCAACTGGTAGCCGAGCTGGCGTCCTTGTCAACCTGCGCCGCCACGCCATGCGAAATCCCGGAAAAATGCATATTCACGGTTCCAGCCGAGGCTGCTGGAGCAGCCATGACGAAAGCGGCGGCGCACAGCGATGTGGCCAGTGTCTTGACAGCAAAATTCATGATCAGTCCCCCAAAACAAGCTTCAACGAAATGTATCCACGTGTATGAATCCTAAGACCACCCCATGCTTGTAACAATGGGTCTATCGGACTAATGACCCGGGCCGCGATGCTTCAGGACGGGATGGCGGGCGCCTCGTCCCCCCCCAACACGCCGAAGTCGCGCCGATCGGCCAGCATCTCGCCCACCAGCATGGCGTCTATCGTCCTGGCGTCGCCGCCGAAGCCGTACACCAGCGCCATGTCGCACAGGATGTTGATGCTGCGCGGGATGCCGCGCGAGGCCTTGGCGATGACGCTGAGCGCCGCGCCGGTGAACAGCGGCTCGTCGCGCCCGGCCACATGCAGGCGGTGCTCCACGTAGCGGCGCACCTCGTCCTCGGTCAGCGGCGGAATGAAGAAATCGACGCCGACGCGCTGGGCGAACTGCTGCAGTTCGGGGCGCTTGAGCAGGTCGCGCAGTTGCGGCTGCCCCACCAGGATGACCTGCAGGAGCTGGTCCTTGTCGGCGTTGATGTTGGAGAGCATGCGCAGCGACTCGAGCGCGCCGGCGGAGAGGTTCTGCGCCTCGTCCACGATCAGCACGGTACGCCGCCCGGCGGCGTATTCCTTGATCAGGAAGCGCTGGAAGGCGTCGTAGCGCGCCACCGGCGACATGCCCTCGTAGGGCTGGCCGAAGGCCAGCATGATCCACTCGAGCAGGTCGGCGATGTCCTGGTGGGTGTTGTAGACGAGGCCCACGGTCAGCTCCTCGCCCAAGGTGTTGAGCAGGTGGCGGATGAGCGTGGTCTTGCCGCAGCCGATCTCGCCGCAAATGACCGTGAAGCCGGTGCGGTTCTGGATGCCGTACTGCAGCATGGTGAACGCCAGCGCGTGGCGCCTGCTGAAGTACAGGAACTCCGGGTCGGGCTGGATCGAGAACGGCTTCTCGCGCAGCCCGTAATACGCCTCGTACATCAGAGCCCCGTCAGCGCCTTCCTGGCCTCGTCCGCCTGGGGGAACGGCGCACCCTTGGCGGCCAGGTCCAGCGCCTCCTGCAGCGACTTGCGCGCGCCCTCCTTGTTGCCCTGCGCGAGCAGGTTCATGCCCAGGTGGTAGTGCATGAGCGGCAGGCCCGGCATGGCCTTGGCCGCGTCGCGCAGCTGCGCCGCGGCCTCGGCGTAGCGGCCGACGCGGTAGCTGGCCCAACCGACGGTGTCCTTGAACTGCGGCACCGGACTGGCGCGCAGGCCCTGCGCGAGATCGTAGGCGCGCTTGTGGCTGGCCTCGTCGGTGCGTGCATCGCTGAGCAGGCTGGCCAGGTTGTTGATCACCACCTCAGCGTTCGGCCGCTCCTTGTTGAGCTGCTCGTACAGCGCAATCGCCTGATCGAACTGGCCGCGCTGCTCCAGCAGCCCGGCGCGTGCCAGCCGCAGGGCGAAGTCGCCCGGCATCTGCGCCAGCCCACGCTGCAGCAGGGCGTCGGCGTCGTCGAGCCGGTTCTCCACCGCCGCCATACCGACCAGGCTCAACCAAGCTACCGCATTCTTCGAGTCGCGCTGCAGCACCGCCTCGTAGCCTTGCCGGGCACCCGCCTTGTCGCCCGTCTGCTGAGCGATCTGCGCCTGCAACAGGCGGGCATCGAGGTTGCCGGGCGACGCCGCCACCACCGACTGCAGGAAGGCCTGCGCCTCCTTGACCTTGCCGGCCCCCAGGTAGCTGCGGACCAGCGCCACCATGGGCTGCGTCTGGCCGGGCGACAGTTCGTAGGCCTTCTTGTAGGCGGAAATGCTGTCGTCGAACTGGTTGCGCGCGGCATCCACCGCGCCCTGGAGCTGGCTGGCGACCACTGCCTCGTCGCCGAGCGCGGCCACCGCATCGGCCACTTTCTGCGCCGAGACGATATCGCCGGTATTCAGGTAGGACTGCGCCAGCAGCTGGTAGGCCGGCAGGTAGCGCGGCGACTTCTGCAGGGTTTCGCGCAGCGCCGGCTCGACCAGCCGGGCCTTGCCCACGCGCATCAGGTACTCGGCATAAGGCATGGCGAAGATGGGCGCGAATTTGCCGTCCTGCGCGGCGCGGGCGTATTCGTCCTGCGCCAGGTCCTTGGAGCCCTGCATCTCCAGGGCGCGCGCCAGCATCACGCGCGCCTGCGCCGAGGTGGGCGCGTCGCGCAAGATGGTGCGCAGGTCGGCCACGGCATCGTCCAGGCGCCGCTCGTCCATGGCCACGCCGGCGCGCAGCAGCAGCGCCGGTTCGTTGCGCGCATCGGCGGCGACGACCTCGGCGATGAGCTTGTTGGCTTCATCCTTCTTGCCGGCGCCGAGCAGATCGGCCGCCAGCGCGGCGCGCGCGCGCAGGCCGACGGGATCCTTGCCAGCCTCGGCGATCACTTCGCGCCACAGCGCCTGCGCATCGGCCCCGCGCTTTTGCTGCTGCCGCTGGCTGGCCAGCATCAGCTTGAGGTCATACGCCTTGGGGTCGGCCTTGATGAAGGCCAGCAGCTCGTCTGCCGCGGCGTCCTGTCCCTTCAACTGCCCGATGAAGCGCACCAGGTCGAGCTTGGCCTCCATGTCCTTGGGGCGCTCCTTGACCATGTCGCGGTACTGCGCCTCGGCCTTGTCCGGCATTTTGTGCGCCATGAAGAATTGCGCCAGCATCTGGCGCAGCACCTTGTTGTCGGGATAGAAGCCGATCAGCTTGCGGAACACCGCCTCGGCATCGTCGAGCTGGCCCATTTTCTCGAACGCCTGCGCCTTGATGAGCTGCAGCGCCACGTCGCGCTCGTTGTCGGCCAGCGCCCGGTCCAGGTACGCCAGCGCACCCTTGCCATCCCGGTCGAGCAAATGCTGCGTGGCCAGCACCACCAGCGCATCGACCTGCTTGGGATTGGCCTTGAGCGCCTTCTCGGCCAGCTCGACCGCCGCCGCGCGGTCATTGAGCTTGAACATCACGGCCGCGCGCAGCGCCAGCGTGTCGGCGCTCTCGGGGTCCAGCTTGGAGGCCGCATTGCTCACCTCCAGCGCCTTGTCCACCTGCCCGGCGGCCAGCAGCAGCTTGCCCAGCTTGAGCTGAGCCTGCATGTGCTTGGGGTCGAGCTCGATCACCTTGCTCAAGAGCCCGTAGGCGCGGTTCCAGTCGCTCGTGCGCTCGGCCACCTCGGCCATGCCGAAGAGCGCGGGCACGTTGTTGGGGTTGATCTGCAGCGCGTTCTGGAACTCCAGCCGCGCCTTGACCACGTCGGCCTCCTGCAGGTAGGCCTGCCCCTTCTTGGCGAAGGCCGCCACCTTCTCCTCGGGCGAAGAGCAGGCCACCAGCGCAGCGCTCGCCAGGGCAAGCAGCGCCACGGCGAGCCACCGCCGCCATCCGCCCTGCATCGTCGTGAATCTCATGTGCATGCTGCCCTCCTCGCACCCCGTCACCATACCGGCCTTCAGACCGGAAAATACTACGCATTTTATAGCTATTCGCGCTCTATGCACGGGCGCAAATGCCGCTTTACATGATGAAACAACCGCCCGGCAACGCTTGCGCCCCACGGCGGCACCCGCCAGCCCCGGCGCTCACTTGGGCACGAACGGCCCGAGCAGCGGCACCGCCAGGCGCACGAAGGCCGTCAGGCGTTCATCGGCCGCATTGGCCGCCTCGCCCTGGCGCATCGGCGTGACCAGGCGCACCAGCGCGCCATCGGTGCGGTTGCGCAGGATCGCGTCCTCCAGCAAGTACCACTTCATCATGTATTCGTTGACGATGCGCCGCCCGCGCTGCTCGAACCAGTAGTACACCAACTGGTGCATGTTGTCCTTGGAGATCACCACCCGCACCACCTGCAGCGGCGTGCCATCGTTGAGCTGCACCGTCGCATCGCGGATGCCCGATATCACCCAGCCGCCCCCCGGAATGCAGACCTGCGGCGAATGCGGCGAAACGCCCTTGCGCTGCGAGGCGTAGTAGGCGGTGTAGAAATTCACCATGTCGCCCGCCTCGTCGCGGTAGTCGGCCAGCACGTAGTCGCTGAAGCCCAGCGCCTGCTCCACCTCGATCGACAGCGAAGACTCCGTGGCGCGCCAGTTGCCCAGCTCCAGCGGGAAGGTGGCCAGGCTGGTGCGCAGGGGCTTGACCTCGGTGCGCCCGCCCACGGCGAACGCCACTGCCGTACCCGCCACCAGCAGCACCAGCGCCGCCACCAGCGGGCGCGAGACGCTGGCGCTGAACACCCCAGTGGGCCGCGCCACCGCCGGCATCGGAAACTGCTGCTGCACCTGCAGCACGCTGCGGCGCAGGGTGAAGCGCTCGATGACCCATATCTCGGCCATCAGGATGAGCTGGCAGACGAGAAAGATCACCCAGCCCTCGAAATAATGCAGGAAGCCGTCGGCCATGCCGTTGCCCCAGCGCTGCACCAGCACGCCCACCATCGCGATGCGCGCGCTATTGGTCAGCACCGTGATCGGCACGGCCGAGAGGAATACCAGCACGCGCCAGCGCAGTGCCGCCGGGTAGATGTAGGCCATGAGAAAGCTCAGGCTCAGCAGCGGGTACAGGTAGCGCAGCCCGCTGCACGCCTCGATCACCTGCAGCTTGTAGCTGCCCAGGTCGATCACGTTGCCTTCGAGGTACACCGCGTAGCCCAGCATGCGCAGGAAACCCACGCCCAGGTTCGACGAAATCAACTGCAGGCGCCACGACAGCTGCGAATCGATGAAATACGGCAACGGGATCGCGAACAGCAGGAAGGCGATCGGCATCCACGTGACGCGCAGCAGCGAAAACCCGCCGTAGCACAGCACCAGCCCCACCAGCGCCAGCAGAAAGCCGAACTGCACCGCCAGGAACAGCGCCGTGATCTCGCCCAGGACCAACAGCCCGACACTGACCGCCAGCACGGCCAGCCCCCAGCCCGAGGGCGCGCCGCGGCTCTTCCTGAGTACGTCGCGCCGGTACCAGAGCAGGAACAGCGTGATCAGCGGCAGGAAGAAGCCGTGGCTGTACTCCTCCTGCTTGTACCAGCGGCCGACCAGCTCGAAGAGGCCGCCCCAGAACGCCGCGACCGCGAGCAGCACACCCAGCAGCAAAAGCTGCTCGTTACGGGAAAGACGAGGGA
>CAUJIM010000062.1 GCA_963205335.1 Pseudomonadota bacterium | reverse complement strand
AGAGTACGGCATGGTGGGGGTCAATACCGGCCTGATCTCGACCGAGCATGTGCCGTTCGGCGGGGTCAAGCAGTCGGGCCTGGGGCGCGAGGGCTCCTCCCACGGCATCGAGGAGTACCTGGAGATGAAGTACCTGTGCATTGCAGATGTGGACAGGTGATTCTCCAGAGAAATGACCAGAAAAATGGCTTCTAGCGCTTTAACATCCAGCGCTAGCAGCTATTTTTTTGATAGTCCAGCGCCACCGGGCCTGCCGCGGTCGACGCTCTGGCGGGTGCCGGGAATATCCGGCCCGGTTGCCGCATCTAAGCAATGACCGGCCATTGGCAGAGGCGCGCGGCGCGCCCGCCGCTCCATCGGACGCGAGAAAGGATGTACACCATGCACGCAGTCACCAGCAGGGCCGAGGCGCTCGGCTCCAGGGCCACCGACGCGGAGCTCGTGGCTGCCGCCGCACAGGGCAGCGGCCGGGCGTTCGAGATCATCATGCGGCGCAACAACCAGTTGCTTTTTCGCACCGCACGCAGCATCCTGCGCAGCGATACCGAAGCCGAGGATGCCGTGCAGGAAGCCTACCTGCGTGCGTGGCGCGCCCTGGGCGGATTCCGCGCCGACGCCAGGCTGTCCACCTGGCTGGTGCGCATCGTGACCAACGAGGCGCTCGGGCGATTGCGGCGCGCGCACGCGCAGGTCATTCCGCTCGATACCGCCATGGTCTCGCCCGACCCCGATACGCAGGCCGCGCTGACCGCCGACCCCGAACAGCAACCGGAGGGTTTTGCCATGCGTGACGAAATTCGCAGGATTCTGGAAGCGCGCATCGACCAGTTGCCCGACGCCTACCGCACCGTGTTCATGCTGCGCGGCGTGCAGGAAATGAGCGTCGAGGAAGTGGCGCAGGCGCTGCAGGTGCCCGAGGCCACGGTGCGCACGCGCTTCTTTCGCGCGCGCAGCCTGATGCGCGAAGGGCTGGCCAACGACATCGACATGACGCTGAACGACGCCTTTTCGTTCGACGGCGCGCGCTGCGACCGCATCACCGCCAGCACGCTGGAGCGCGCACTGGCCGAAGGCCTGTACCTCGCGGGCAAGTAGGCCGGCGCAGGCCCGGGCGACAATGGTGCGCAAGGAGGCAGGCCATGAACCCGCTGCTGCACCGCGCCGGCCACCACCTCGCGCGCTACCTGACGCAGCGCCACCCGCGCCACGACGTGCTCTCGGCCACGTCGGGCGCGCAGCTGCTGGCCCTGCTGCAGCCGGGTGACGTGCTGCTGGTCGACGGCGACACCCGCATCAGCACCGCGATCAAGTACCTCACCCAATCGACCTGGTCGCACGCGGCGCTGTTCGTCGGCACCGCGCCGTTCGCCGGCACCGACCACCCGGAGCACTGCCTGGTCGAGGCCGACGTCGACCAGGGCGTGCGCAGCCTCGGCATCGACGCCTACACGCAGTTGCCGACGCGCATCTGCCGCCCGGTCGGGCTGAGCCCTGCGGAACAGCAGGCGCTGGTGCAGTTCGCGGTGCAGCGCATCGGCAACGCCTACGACCTGCGCAACGTGATCGACCTGGCGCGCTACCTGCTGCCCACGCCGCCGGTGCCCACGCGCTGGCGCCGGCGCATGATCGCCCTGGGCAGCGGCGAGCCCACGCGCGCGATCTGCTCGACGCTGATCGCACAGGCCTTCCAGTCCATCGACTACCCCATCCTGCCCATCATCGAGATGCGTCCGCAGCCCACGGCAACCTGCCCGGCCTGCATGGAGGAAGTGCTGCACATCCGCGACCACTCGCTCTACACCCCGCGCGACTTCGACGTCTCGCCCTACTTCGAGATCATCAAGCCCAGGGTCGCCTCGGGGTTCGATTTCCGCCGCCTCGTCTGGCAGCACCGCGACCCGGCGGCGCAGTCCGCCGGAACCGCCTGAACGCCGCCGCCCTTCACGCGCCGGCACGTTTCTGGCATCCTGCCCGGACCGGGCATCAACGGGGATGGAGACGACGACGTGGCCGAGCAGAACGCAGACGCTCTCGTGATTGGCGGCGGGCTGGCCGGCATCGTCGCCGCGCTCGAACTGCTGCGCGCCGGGCGGCGCGTGGTGCTGGTCGACCGCGACACGCCCGAGCGCTTCGGCGGCCTGGCCCTCTGGGCCTTCGGCGGCATGGCGCTGGTGGGCACGCCGCTGCAGGCGCGCATGAAGATCCCCGACACGCCCGAGCGCGCGCTCGCCGACTGGCTGCGCTTCGCCGAGCTGGCGCCGCACGACACCTGGCCGCTGGCGTGGGCGCGGCACTACGTCGAGCACTCGCGCGCCCAGGTGTACGACTGGCTGCTGGCGCACGGCCTGAAATTCATGCCCGCGGTCAACTGGGTGGAGCGCGGCCTGCACGGCGACGGCAACGGCCTGCCGCGCTACCACATCATCTGGGGCACCGCGCGGCACATGACCGGGCGCCTGATCGCCGCGCTGCGCGAGGCCGGCGCGGACGGACGCCTCGTGCTGCTGCACCGCCACCGCGTGCACGCGCTGGACCACCGGGGCGGCCGGATCGCGGGCGCGCTGGTCATCGACGAAGACACCGGCGCCGAGACGCGCATCGCCGCGCCCGTCGTGGTGCTGGCCATGGGCGGCCTGAACGGCAGCCACGAAGAGGCGCGGCGCAACTGGCCGCCCGACCGCCCGCTGCCCGCCGCCCTGCTCAACGGCGCGCACCCCGGCGCCGACGGCCGCATGCACCGCTGGGCCGCCGAGCACCTGGGCGCGCAGATCACCCACGCGGGCGAGATGTGGAACTACGCCGCCGGCATACCGCACCCGCTGCCGCACTTCCCCGGCCACGGCCTGTCGCTGATCCCGTGCAAGTCGGCGCTGTGGCTGGACCACACGGGCCGGCGCATCGGCCCCGAGCCGCTGGTGACCGGCTTCGACACCCACTGGCTGTGCCAGCGCGTCGCGGCCCAGGCCAGGCCCTGGACCTGGCACCTGCTCAACTGGCGCATCGCCGCCCGGGAATTCGCCATCTCCGGCGCCGAGCACAACCCGCGCATCCGCGACCGGCAGTTCCCGCTGTTCCTCAAGGAAACCCTGCTGGGCAACCACCGGCTGGTGCGGCAGATGCAGCGGCAAAGCCGCCACTTCCTCGTCGCCGGCACGCTGGCCGAACTGGCGGCGCAGATGAACCAGCTCACCAGCTCGCACGACGTCGACCCGGCCGTGCTGCAGGCCACCGCCGACGCCTTCGACGCCAACTTCGCCCACGGCGGCGCACTGGAGAACGACGACCAGATCCGCCGCATCCGGCACGCCCGCCAGTGGGGCCCGGACAGGCTGCGCACCTGCGCGCCCGCGCCGCTGCAAAAGCCGGGCGCGGGGCCGTTCATCGCGATCCACCTGCAGCTCATCACGCGCAAAAGCCTGGGCGGCCTGCAGACCGACCTGCACAGCCGCGTGCTCGACGGCCGGGGCGAGCCCGTCGCGGGCCTGTACTGCGTCGGCGAAGCCGCCGGGTTCGGCGGCGGCGGCGCCAGCGGCCGCCGCTCGCTCGAGGGCACCTTCCTGCCCGGCTGCATCCTCACCGCGCGCGCGGCGGCGCGGCACATCGGTACAGGACAAACCCCACCATGAACGGCGCACAAGCCCTGCTCCAGACCCTGGCCGACGCGGGCGTCGAGGTCTGCTTCACCAACCCCGGCACGAGCGAGATGCACTTCGTCGCCGCGCTCGACGGCGAGCCGCGCATGCGCGCGGTGCTGGCGCTGTTCGAGGGCGTGGCCACGGGCGCGGCCGACGGCTACGCGCGCATGGCGGACAAGCCGGCGGCGACGCTGCTGCACCTGGGCTGCGGCCTGGGCAACGGCCTGGCCAACCTGCACAACGCGCGCAAGGGCGAGGTGCCGGTGCTCAACATCGTCGGCGACCATGCGACCCATCACGTCAAGTACGACGCCCAGCTGCAGTCCGACATCGAGACCGTCGCGCGCAACGTCTCGCCCGGCTTCGTGCGCACCTCGCAAAGCACGGCCGCCCTGTGCCGGGACGCGGTCGATGCGCTGGCCGCCGCGCGCGGCCTGCCCGGCCAGGTGGCCACGCTCATCCTGCCCGCCGACGTGTCCTGGGGCGAAGGCGGCCAGCCCTGCCCGCCACCACCGGCGTCCGCGCCGCAACCCGCCGACGACGCGACGGTGCAGGCCATTGCCCACCTGATCACACAGGCCAGGCACAGCGGCGAAAAGACCGTGCTGCTGCTGGGCGGCCACGCCCTGCGCGAAGCGGCCCTGCTGGACGCTGCCCGCATCGCCGCACACAGCGGTGTGCAGCTGCTGGCCGAGTGCTTCCCCACCCGCATGGAGCGCGGCGCCGGCCTGCCCTTCGTCGAGCGCGTGGCCTATCTGGCCGAGATGGCCGGCGTGCAGCTGGCCGGCACGCGCCACCTGGTGCTGGTCGACAGCAAATCGCCCGTTTCCTTCTTCGCCTACCCCGGCAAGAAGAGCGACCTGGTGCCCGAAGGCTGCGCCGTCCACACCCTGGCCGCGCCCGAGCAGGACGCCGCCGCCAGCCTGGCCAGGCTGGCGCAGGCCCTGGGCGCCGGCAGCACGCCGCCACCCCTGCAGCCCGCCCAGCGCCCGGATCGCCCGCGTGGTGTCCTCACCGCCCCCAAGGTCTGCAAGGCCGTGGGCCACCTGCTGCCCGACAACGCCATCCTGATCGACGAAGCCATCACCAGCGGCCTGATGCTGGGCGTCATGA
>CAUJIM010000061.1 GCA_963205335.1 Pseudomonadota bacterium | reverse complement strand
AGAGTACGGCATGGTGGGGGTCAATACCGGCCTGATCTCGACCGAGCATGTGCCGTTCGGCGGGGTCAAGCAGTCGGGCCTGGGGCGCGAGGGCTCCTCCCACGGCATCGAGGAGTACCTGGAGATGAAGTACCTGTGCATCGCGGATGTGGACAGGTAGTTGGGGGAAAACAGGCTCCAACACCCACGGGGCAAGCGCTGGATGCTCTGTTTTTTGATGCTTCTCCAGAAAGACTCGGACGCGCGCCTCCTCAGGCGCCGCAGCACTTCTTGTACTTCTTGCCGCTGCCACAGGGACAGGGGTCGTTGCGGCCGATCTTCTCGCTCGTGACGGGGGCGCTGCGCGGGCCCAGGCTGCGGGCGATGGCGTACAGGTCATAGACCGCCCAGATCGCCTCGCCGAAGTCGTCCATGCGCTCCTGGCTGACGCTGGGCTCGCCGTCTTCGTCGATCAGGTTGACCGCGGGCGTGCCGGTGTCGGGTTCAAGCAGCCGGGCCAGGCAGGCGAGCGCGTCCTGGACCTGCCGGGCGATCTCCCTGTCGCGCGGCAGGCGCCAATCCTCGTCCCACGCATCGACGGCGTCCAGGAAGCCCGCCGCCCAGGCCTGTCCCAGGGGTTGCAGCGCCTCTTCGGCCGCCAGCGCCTCGGCCCGCTCCTGCTCGGGCAGGGCCTGGATCGCGGCGCGCAGGTCCACCACGGCGGGCTCGAGCGCGCGCTCGTCGTCCAGGGTGTCGACGGATGCTTCGAGGGCCTGTTTCAACTGCTCCCTGCGTTCGAGCCAATACATGAGGAAGCGGTTGCGCTCGCCCGGGCTGGCAAAGGCGTCTTCGTCCGCGGCGCCGAACAGCATCGGCAGCCACTCGTCGGCGTGGACCTCGCGGCGCGTGCACAGCAGCGCGGTGAGCACGCCTTCGCAGTATTCCCATTGCGGCGCGCCGTCGGGCAGGCGGGCGTCGATGGCGTCGAGCATCTCCTCCAGCACGTCGATGGTGGCGTGGGCGGCATGCACGGGCGCGCCGTCGGGTTCGGTGGAGGTCATGGCAGTCCAGGGGATCGGGGAAGGAATGGGCGCGATCCTACCCCCGGGCCTCAGCGCCTTCGGGTTCCCAGCCAGACCACGGTGGCGACGACGATCAGCGCGCCCGCCACCTGGATCGGTGCCACCGCCTGGCCGAGCACCAGCCAGGCGATCACCAGGGCGAACACCGGTTCGACGTTGAGGATGGCCGAGTTGCCGACGACGCCGAGGCGGGGCAGGATGGTGAACAGGATGGTGATGCCGGTGCCGTAGAACAGGGTCAGCAGCGCCAGCCCCCACCAGCCCTGCGGCGCGTCGGGCAGGCTGAAGCCGCCCTGCGCCAGCGTGGCCGCGCCGGCCAGCGTGCCGACCACGGCCATCGAGGCGAAGGTGCGCACGCGCCCGTCCACGCCGCCGGCCTCGTGCTGGGTGAAGACCAGGGCCAGGCCGAACATCGCCGAGCCGCAGAGGGCGAACGCCACGCCCGCGCCAATTTCGCGCCATTGGCCCGCCGCGCCCAGGCCGGAGGCGGCGCCCAGCACGTCCAATGCCAGCACCAGGCCCAGCAGGATCAGCGGCATGGCGACGAGCACCGCGCGCTCCGGCCGGTGCCGGTAGAGCACGCGTGCCCACAGCGCCGCCATCAGCGGGAAGGTGTTGAACACCAGCAGCGCGAGGGCCACCGGCAGCCGCGCGACCGCGGAATACAGCAGCAGGCTCTGCACGCTCACCAGCAGGCCGATCAGCAGCAGGCCGCGCAGCTCGCGCCGCCGCAGGCGCAGCGAGACGCGCTGCAGCGCCAGCAGCGCGCCCACCGCCACGGCCGTGCCCAGGCTGCGCACGGCCACGGCCGTCGGCACGTTCACGCCGTGGTCGAAAGCCAGGCGCGCGGCCACGTGGTTGCTGGCCATCAGCAGGGCGATCAGCAACAGCAGGAAGAAGCCCAGCGCCGCCAGGGAGCGCGCGGCCGTCATGCAGGGTACAGGCCCAGCTGCCGCGCATGCACCCGCGCGAGACCGAGCAGCGCGTCGGTGAACGGCGTGGCCACGCCGGTGAGCTGGCCGAGCTCGCGCACCGAGCTCACGAGGGCGTCGAGTTCCAGCGCCCTGCCCGCCTGCACGTCCTGCAGCATCGAGGGCTTGAGCGCACCCAGCTTGCGCGTGACCGCGTGGCGGTCGTCGGGCGAGTCGGCGATCGGCAGGCCCAGGCGCGCGCCGATGTCCTGGGCCTCGAGCATGACGCGGCTGGCGAAGTCGCGCGCCAGGTCGTCGTCGAGGATGCGGTCGGCCGTGGCGCCGGTGAGGGCGCACATGGGGTTGATGGTCATGTTGCCCCAGAGCTTGTACCAGATCTCCTTCTGGATCTGCGGCGACGCCGTGGCCTCGAACCCGGCCTGCCGCAGCAGCGCGCGCAGGCCCTGCAGGCGCTGCGTCATCTCGCCCGAAGGCTCGCCGACGATGAGCTCGTTGCCCATGCGGTGGCGCACCACGCCGGGCCCGTCGAGCGAGCAGCTGGCGTGCACCACGCAGCCGACCACGTGCGGCAAGGGGATGGCGCCCTCGATCGCGCCGTGCGGGTCGATGCTGCGCAGGCGCTGCCCCGCGGCGGCGCCGCCAGCGCCCTGCAGAAACCACCACGGCACGCCGTTCATGGCCGTCAGCACTACGGTGTGCGGCGCCAGCAGCGGCGCGATGCGGGCCGCCACGTCCGCGAGCGCCGGCCCCTTGACCGCGACGATCACCAGGTCCTGCGGCCCGAGCGCCGCCGGATCGCTGCTCGCACCGATCGCCTGGCGCTTGGCCTGCTCGACGCCGGTCGCATCCTTTTCGTGCAGCGCGATGCCCTGGCGTTGCAGGGCGTCCAGCGTGGCGCCGCGCGCCACCGCGGTGATCTGCAGTCCGGGCAGCGGCGCCAGCCGCGCGGCCAGCCAGCCGCCGATGGCGCCGACGCCGTAAATGCAGATTTTCCTGAACATCCTGCCAGTGTCTCAGAACGTGCGCGGCATGGTCCTGGGGTCGAGCTTGAGATCCACCAGGGTGGGCCGGCTGCGATCGCGGCGGCGCAGGAATTCCTGCATCTGCTGCAGATCGGCCCGGGTGCGCACCACCATGCTTTGCGCGCCCATGTCCCGGGCGAGATCGGCGAACTCCGGCCAGTCGAACAGGGCCAGGCCCGGGTCGAGCTGGTGGTCGGTGAAGTGCAGGTATTCGGCGCCGTAGCCGCCGTCGTTGCACACGATGGCGATGAAGTCGAGCTTCTCGCGCACGGCGGTGTGGAATTCCGCCAGTCCCCCCATCATGAAGCCGCCATCGCCCACCACGGCGATGGTCGGCATGCCGCGCTCGGCGCAGGCGCCGCCCAGCGCGTAGCCGATGCCGGTGCCGATGGCGCCGAACAGGTTCGCGGGCAGGAAGCAGCGCGGCTCGGTCACGTGCATCAGCTGCCAGGGCTGGCGCATGAAACGCCCGCCGTCGGTCGCCAGCACCCGCTCGCGCTCCACGGCGCCCTCGACGGCGAGCAGCGCCTCCTGGATGGTGATGGGCCGGTGCGGCGCCTCGCCGAGGCCGAGGGCCGGCGGCGCATCGATCGCCGCCGCGGCCGAAGCGACGGCGTCTTCGCTGGCGAATTGCGACGGCGGGATCTCGGCTTCGTCGAGCCAGTAGACCATGCGCTCTGCCACGGCGCCGGGCTCGCCCAGCACGGTGGCATCGGCCAGCGCGTGGCGCCCGATCGCCAGGCGGTCTTCCGTGACCAGGACCACGCGCTTCTTTTTCAGCAGTTCGCCCCAGCCGGTGGTGAACATGTTGAGCCCGGCGCCGAAGGCGATGATGCAGTCGCTGACGGTGACCGCCTCGACCGCCTCTTCCCGGCCCGAAATGCCGAGCACGCCCAGGTTGCGCGGGTCGCCGCGGAACAGGTCCTTGGTGCGCAGCGTGGTCATGACCGGCGCATCGAGCCGCCGCGCCAGCGCGAGCACCGCCTGCGCCTGCCCGGGCTCGGCGGCGCCGTGGCCGGCGAGGACGATGGGGCGCTTGGCGCCGGCGACGAGGCCGATCGCGAGTTCGAGCTCCTCGCTGTCGATCTGCTGCACGTGCCGCGCGGGCTGGCTCAGCCTGGGCGCGCAGTACTCGCCCGCGTCTTCCCATTGCAGGTCGTAGGCCGGGAAGTTGAACACGATGGGCTTGCGCTCGGCCCAGGCGCGCTGGAAGGCGTGCGCCAGGTCTCGCCCCACGTCCTGCAGCCGGGCCGGCGCCTCGTAGCCGGCGCCGGTGGCCAGGATGAACTCGCGGTGCGAGATCTTTTGCGGGTGGAACTTGAATTTCGACAGCCCGTCGCCGGTGACCAGCACCATCGGAACCTGCCCCTTCACCCCCTCGACCAGGGGCGTGAGCGCATTGACCAGCCCCGGGCCGCAGGTGACCGTGGCGACGCCCGTCCTGCCGGCGACCTGCGCCCAGCCCAGTGCCATCAGCACCGCCGAGGCCTCGTGCGTCGCGCCGACGTACCTGCCGCCCAGCTTGACGAACTGGTCGACGATGAAGAGGTTCACGTCGCCGATCAGGCCGAACAGCTGCTCCACCCCCAGGTCTTTCAGGGAGCGGGCAACCACCTCGTTCATTTTCATCGGATGTCTTTCTCCGACTGGCTCACTGGCGCCATCCCGTATCGATGCGGTCGACCTGGCGCACCAGCGCATCGAACACGTCCTGGCCGGCACCCTTGCGCGGGTCGAACTGGAACGAGTCGCGCGTGCAGCGTTGGGCGACGGCCTCGGGCACCGGCAGCGGCGCGCCCATGCTTTGCGTGGCGAGCTGGATCTCGCAGGCGCGCTGCAGCGTCCAGAGCACGGCGAAGGCCAGCGGCAGCGTCTCGCCCCAGGAAAGCAGGCCGTGGTTGCGCAGGATCACCGCCTTTCGGCTGCCGATGCTCGCCACCACGCGCGGGCCCTCCTCGGCGCGGATGGTGATGCCCTCGAAGTCGTGGCAGGCCACCAAACCGTGCAGCTGCGCGCTGTAGAAATTGCTTTGCGACAGGCCCGAGGCGAGCGAGGCCACCGCCACGCCGGCCGTGGTGTGCGTGTGCATCACGCAGTGCGCGCCGGCCACGCCGCCGTGGATGCAGCTGTGCAGCACGTAGCCGGCCGGGTTGATGGGGTGCCCGGAGCCATCCAGGACGTTGCCCGCCAGGTCGATCTTGACCAGGTTGCTCGCGGTCACCTCGCCGTAGTGCAGGCCGAAGGGGTTGATCAGGAAGTGCTTCTCGCCGCCGGTGGCGCCCTCGGGCACGCGCAGCGTGATGTGGTTGTAGATCATCTCGGTCCAGCCGAGCAGCGCGAACACGCGGTAGCAGGCGGCGAGCTGCAGGCGCGCGGCCCACTCGTCGGGATGCACCTGGCCCTCGAGCCGGCGGGCGCTCATGGCTGCCCCTTGAAGGCCTGCGCCAGCCGCGTGGTCTCGCGCGCCAGCGTCACGGTGTCGAGCCCGACGGCGACGAAGCTCGCGCCCCACTCCAGGTAGCGCCGCGCCATGGCCTCGTCGGCGGCCAGGCTGCCGGCGGCCTTGCCCGCGCGCACGATGCGGCGCACCGCGTCCTCGAGCACGGCCAGCATCTCCGGGTGGCCCGGGTTGCCGCGGTGGCCCATGGAGGCGGACAGGTCGGCCGGGCCGATGAAGACGCCATCGACGCCATCGACGGCGGCGATCGCCTCCAGGTTGGCGAGCGCGGTGCGGGTCTCGGCCTGCACCAGCACGCAGACGCGGTCGTTGGCGTCGTGCACGTAGTCGGGGTAGAGCCCCCAGCGCGCCGCGCGCCCGCGCGCCATGCCGCGGATGCCGCCCTGGCCGTCGGCGCCGGGGTAGCGCGCGGCGCGCACCACGGCCGCGGCCTGTTCGGCGGTGTCGATCATCGGCACCAGCAGGGTCTGCGCGCCCAGGTCCAGGTACTGCTTGATCAGCATCTCGCCCACGTGGCCCAGGCCCATGGGGATGCGCGCCACCGCGCTGGCGCCGGGGTAGGCGGCGATCGCCTGCAGCTGCGCGAGCACGCTCTCGAGGCCGTGCGAGGTGTGCTCGCCGTCGATCAGGAGCCAGTCGAAGCCGGCGCCCGCGGCGATCTCCGCCACCGAGGTGTTGGTCAGGTTGAGCCAGTAGCCGATCTGGCGCCGCCGGGCCAGCAGCGCCTGCTTGAAGGGGTTTTGCGGGGTTTCCATGGTGCGTCTCAGACGAATTGGAATTGCAGCGTGCCGAGCGGCCCGTAGTCGGCCTCGAACAGGTCGCCCTGCCTGGCCGGCGCCGGCTTGGTGAACGAGCCCGCGAGCACGATGTGCCCGGCCTCGAGCTGCTCGCCCCAGGGCGCGAGCTTGTTGGCCAGCCAGGCGATGCCGATCGCCGGATCGCCCTGCACGCCGGCGGCCAGGCCCGTCTCCTCGACCACGCCGTTCTGCCGCAGGATGGCACCGATCCAGGGACGGTCGATGACGCGCGCGTCGGCCCGGCCCGCGCCGATCACGATGCCGGCGTTGGCCGCGTTGTCGCTGATGGTGTCGTAGACCTTGCGCATTGCCTGGGTGTGGCGGTCGAACTGCTCGATGCGCGCGTCGATGATCTCGATCGCGGGCGTGACGTATTCGGTGGCCGCCAGCACCTGCTCCACGCCGACGTCCGGCCCCCGGAGGCCGGATTTCAGGACGAAGGCGAGCTCCACCTCGACGCGCGGCTTGATGAAGCGCTGCGCCGGGACGGCGAGCACCTGCCCCGGCGTGCAGGTGTAGCGCATGGAGTCGAGCAGCGTGCCGTAGTCGGGCTCGTCGATCTGGCTGGACTGCTGCATCGCGCGGCTGGTCAGCCCGATCTTGTGGCCGATGACCCGGCGCCCCTCGGCCCGCTGCAGCGCCACCCAGGCGCGGCTGATGCGGTAGCCGTCGTCGATCGTCATGCCGGGAAAGCGCTTGGAGAAATGCTCGACCTGCCGGCGCTCTTTTTCCGCCGCATGCAGCTCGCGCGCGAGCCGGTCGATCTGTTCGGGGAGCAGCATTCAGGGCTTCCTGAACAGGGGGTGGATGGTGCTGTGCTTGGCATCAAACACCTCCGGCCCCTCGTCGACCTGCACCGTCAGGCCGATGTGGCGCGTGGCCATCGCCGGGTCGAGGTGGCGGCGCAGCGCGGCCGCGACGGCCTCGCCGGCCTTTTGCTGCGAGGCCGGGCTGCGGCCGCGCGCCATGCGCAGGTTGGCGTACATGAAGCCATATTCGCCCGGGTCGTCGCTCGTCAGGCCGGTCTTGCCGCTGCCCGCGGCGCGGCCGGCGGCGCCGCCGTCGGCCAGCGCGAAGTGCGGCGCCGGGTAGGCCAGCACGCGCGTGCCGCCGGTGGGGAAGACCTGCTTGCCGTCTTCGTCGCGCACGGCGAGCATGGCGTCGGCCGCGTCGCGGCACAGGCGCGGCATGTCGACCACCGCATCCAGGTTGGCCGAGTAATAGAGCACGAGATGGGGCATGGCAGTCTCACAGACGGGGAAAGGACTTGTAGCCCGCGGCGCGCGAGGCCTCGGGCGGCGGCACGGCACGGCCGTCTTGCGGCGTGACCGGGAAAACGGCGTTGATCTGGCCCGTGCCGGAAGCGCCGAAATAGGGCGTGAGCACCTCGGCCCGGCCGTCGTAGGCCGACCAGCCGAGCGCGCCCAGCAGCATTGCGGTGTCGTGCATGAAGCCTTCGCCGTGGCCCTTGCTGGCGTACTCGGGCAGCATGGCGCAGAAGTCCTGCCACTCGCCCTTTTGCCACATCTCGATCACCTCGTGGTCCAGGCGCTCGAGGAACGGGCTCCAGATCTTGAAGGCATACTCCGGCGCCAGGCCGTTCTGCGCGAAGCGGTGCGACAGCGACCCGCTGGCCAGGAAGGCGACCGTGCCGTCGTAGTGCTGCTCCACCGCCTCGCGCAGGGCCCAGCCCAGGCGCGCGCTGTCGTTGAGGTAGTGCACGGTGCACAGCGCCGAGACCGAGACCACCTTGAAGTGCTCGTCCGCGTTCATGTAGCGCATCGGCACCAGCGTGCCGTACTCGGGCTGCAGCGAGGTGGCGTCGTGCGCCAGCACCTCCACGCCCTGCTCGTTGCACACCCGGGCCATCAGGCGCCCCAGCTCGGGGTTGCCGCTGAAGCTGTAGGGCAGGTTGCTGATGAAGTGCGGCAGCTCGTTGCTGGTGTAGCTGCCCTGCCAGTGCGGCGCGCAGTTGAGGTGGTAGTTGGCATTGACCAGCCAGTGGGTGTCGAACACCACGATGGTATCCACGCCCAGCGCGCGGCAGCGGCGGCTGATCTCCCGGTGCCCGTCGATCGCGTCCTGGCGCGAGCCCTGGCGCGGGCCGGGCAGCTCGCTCAGGTAAATGCTGGGCACGTGCGTGATCTTGGCGGCGAGGGCGAGTTTTCCCATGGTGTGTGCTCCTTTGGTGATGGCGTGCGGGCCGCTGCCCGGCCCTGGCGTCGCAAAGCGGTCAGGCCCCCCAGTGCGGGATGTGGTGCGCGCCCATCGAGACGGCGACGTTCTTGGGCTCCAGAAAAACCTCGTAGCTCCAGGTGCCGCCCTCGCGCCCGGTGCCGCTGGCCTTGGTGCCGCCGAAGGGCTGGCGCAAATCGCGCACGTTCTGGCTGTTGACGAAGCACATGCCGGCCTCGATGGCGGCGGCCACGCGGTGCGCGCGGCCGATGTTCTCGCTCCAGACGTAGCTGGACAGGCCGTACTGGATGTCGTTGGCCAGCTCGATCGCGTGCGCCTCGTCCTTGAACGGGATCAGGCAGGCCACGGGGCCGAAGATTTCGTCCTGCGCGATCTTCATGCGGTTGTCCACGTCGGCGAACACCGTGGGCCAGACGTAGTTGCCATCCTTCACGCGCGCGGGCAGCCCGGCGGCGTAGGACGGGCGGTCGATGCCGCCGCACAGCAGGGTGGCGCCCTCCTTCGGGCCCAGCTCGATGTAGTGGCGCACCTTGGCCAGGTGCCCCTGGCTGATCATCGGGCCGACGATGGTGTTCTCGTCCTGCGGGTCGCCCACGGTGATTTTCTTGGCGCGCTCGGTGAAGCGCTGCACGAAGTCGGCGTAGATGCCCTGCTGCACCAGGATGCGGCTGCCGGCGGTGCAACGCTCGCCGTTGTTGGAGAAAATCATGAACACCGCGGCGTCGAGCGCGCGGTCCAGGTCGGCGTCGTCAAAAATGACGAACGGGCTCTTGCCGCCCAGCTCCATGCTGAACTTCTTCAGCCCCGCGGTCTTGACGATGCGGTTGCCCGTGGCCGTGGAGCCGGTGAAGCTGATGGCGCGCACGTCGGGGTGGGCCACGAGCGGCTCGCCCGCCTCCTTGCCGAAGCCGTGCACCACGTTGAGCACGCCGGGCGGAATGCCCGCCTCCAGCGCCAGCTCGCCCAGGCGCGCGGCGGTCAGGGGCGAGAGCTCGCTCATCTTCAGCACCGCGGTGTTGCCGAAGGCCAGGCACGGCGCCACCTTCCACGTCGCCGTCATGAAGGGCACGTTCCACGGGCTGATGAGCGCGCACACGCCCACCGGGTGGAACAGCGTGTAGTTCAGGTGCGTGGGCGTGGGGTAGGTGTGGCCGTCCACGCGCACGCACATCTCGGCGAAGTAGTGGAAGTTGTCGGCCGCGCGCGGCACCAGGGCCTTGCCGGTCTGGGCGATCACCTGGCCGGTGTCGTCGGTCTCGGTGCGGGCGATCTCGGGCACGTGCCGGGCGATCAGCTCGCCGAGCGCGCGCACCTTCTTCGCGCGCTCGGCGGCGGGCAGGCCGGCCCATGCCGGGAAGGCGGCCTTGGCCGCGGCCACCGCCGCGTGCACCTCGGCCTCGCCGCCCGAGGCCACCTCGGCCAGCACCTGCTGCGTGGCCGGGTTGACGGTCTCGAAACAGTCGCGGCCGGCGACCGCCTTGCCGTCGATGAGATGATCGATTTTCATAGCTGTTCGCGCTTTCTCTACAAGGGCTGGAGCCCTGTTTGGCCAATGATGGTGTTGTGCAGTTCGCCGATGCCCTCGATGGCGCACACCACGTGGCTGCCCACCGGGCAGTCCACCACGCCGTCGGGCGTGCCGGTCAGGATCACATCGCCCGGGTACAGCGTCATGAAGCCGCTGAAGTACTCGATCAGCGTCGGCACGTCGAACACCATGTCGGCGGTGCTGCCCTGCTGCGTCAGCCGGCCGTCCACGTGCGTGCTCAGGCGCAGCGCCATCGGGTCGGGCACATCAAACGCATCGACCAGCCAGGGGCCGATGGGGGTGCAGGTGTCGCGGTTCTTCACGCGCAGGTTGGGGCGGTACCAGTTTTCCAGGTAGTCGCGGATGGCGTAGTCGTTGGCCACGGTGTAGCCGCGCACGAAATCGTGGGCGTCGGCCTTCTTCACGTTCTTGGCCTCGCGGCCGATGACCACCGCCAGCTCGCATTCGTAGTGCATGTTGCGCACGCCATCGGGGCGCACGGTGTAGGCGCGGTGGCCGATCAGCGAGGCCGCGCCCTTGGCGAAGGCCAGCGGCTCCTCGGGCGGCTTGAAGGCGAGCTCCTTCGCGTGGTCGGCGTAGTTCAGGCCGAGCGCGAGGACGGTGCGCGCGCGCAGCACGGGCGCCAGCGGCGGCAGCCAGACCACTTCGTCGAACGACAGCAGGCGGCCCCTGAACGCGGGGGTCTGCAGCTCCAGCCGGCCTTCGCACTCGATCGCGTCGTGCACCGCGCCGGCCCAGGCTATGCGGGCGTGTTTCATGCGGCCTCCGGCACGAGTGCGTGGGTCAGGGTGGCGAGGCCCGGCGCGCGGATCTCCACGCGGTCGCCGGCCCGGGCGCGCGGGCGGGTGCCGTCGGCCAGGCAGTCGGTGCCGAGCATCAGCACGTCGCCGGGCTGCAGCGTCATGAACCCGCCCACGTCGGCCAGCAGCGTGGCGGCGTCGCGCACCAGGGTGGCGAGATCGACGGTCTGCGCCAGCGCGCCGTTGACGCGCACCTCGATGCGCAGCGTGGCCAAATCGAGCTCCGCCAGCGGCGTGACCGCCGGGGCGCAGACCAGGAAGCCGTCGCGGTTGCGGAACTTGATCGGCGGGCGGTAGTAGCTCGCGTGCGGCAGGCTCAGGTCGTCGAGCAGCACGCAGCCGGCCACGCCGGGCAGCCCATGCACTCCTGCATCGATAGCTGCTTGCGCTTGTCCTGCCTGCGTCAGAGCCGCTTTTTGTTCTAAATCTCCGATGACCAGGCCGAGCGCCGCGCCGAGCTCCACCTCGCCCGGCACGGCCACCGGCGCGCCGCTCGCGGCAAAGGTATTGGCCGTCTTGACGTAGAGCACCGGCGCCCTGGGCGCGGCCTGGTACGGCGCCTCGGTCATCCTGGGCGCCCAGAGGCCGGCCTCGCGGCGGAAGTTCAGCAAGGTGCCGTACACGGTGCCCCGGGGCAGCCACGGCAGGTCGTCGGGTTTCATGGTCGGGTACTCTCCAGCGCCGCGTTCCCGGCGGCACCGGCCGCGTGGGGTGGCAGCGCGATCAGGTCGTCGAGCAGGGCGTAGAGCTGCGCCAGGCGCTCGACGCCGAAATGCCCGGCCAGGTCCTGGTACTGCGCCTCGATCGAGTCGGACAGCGCCTCGGCCAGCGCGCGGCCC
>CAUJIM010000060.1 GCA_963205335.1 Pseudomonadota bacterium | reverse complement strand
CTAACGAATGAAAGGGACTTCCCCGCCCCGAGCGGGCCGCGCCATTGGAGCGTATGGTATCCAGGCGCCATGAGGAGATCGCGAACGGGCTCTTACTTCCGGCCAACCCGGATCAATGCTTCTCGAAACAGCTGCAACCTGGGATGCGCCATGTCGGTTCTGTAGACAAGAGCAAGCATGCCTTCGGGCAAGCTCTTTCCGAGGTGCAGGCTGGCGATGGCCTCGGGGGATTCCACCAGGCGCAGGCATTCCCGTGGAACGGCCGCGAGTCCCAGGCCCGCCGCCACGAAACGCAGGTTGGTGATGGGGTTTGACGACTCGATCAGCGGCGTCGGTGTGACGTAGCCCGCCTGGGCGAACATGCCGTCCAGAAAACGCCGGACCCGGGAATCCCGGGGCGGAAGAATCCATGCCTGCCCGGCAAGCGTGGCCCAGCCGATCCGGCGCCTGCCGGCCAGCGGATGCGATGCGGCGGCCACCACGGCCACTTTCGTGGGGTACAGACGCTCGAACCTCAGCCCGGCCACGCCCGCCATATCGCTCGCGAAACTCGTGACCAGCGCATCGAGCTTGCCGTCCAGCAGCGCGCGCTGCAAGCCGGGCACGCCGCCTTCCGTCAATTCCACCCGGATATCGCCGGACAACGAGCGCAGTGCCACCAGGACCCGCGGCATCAGGGAATGCGCCACGAAAGGCGGCGTGCCGACGCGGAGCAGCAACTGCGGGGGCTGCGCATTCAGTTCACGCGAGATGCGGTCGAGCTCGTCCAGGAGCATCTCGGCGCCGTGCATCGCCATGTCGCCGGCACGCGTGGGCTTGAGCCCCCGGGCGCCGCGCTCGAAGAGCTGCTGGCCGAAGGCCTGCTCCACTTCCTGGAGCATCTTGCTGAGTGACGGCTGCGTGAGGTGCAGCACTTCGGCCGCTGCATGCAGGCTGCCGGCCTTTCGCAAGGCGGCAAGCAGCTGAAGGTGCCGGAAGCGAAGCCGCAAAACGAGCCGCCTCAGGCGCTCTTCGCCCTCCGCGCCAGACAGGTCGAAAGTTTCCATAGCGATCACCAGTGGCTATCAATGAATAGAAATTTATCAGTTTCAAGAATAGGCGGCGATGGCTACAGTGGGTGCGGACCTTGCCTGGAGACAACATGAATCGACGGAATTTCTGCATGGCGGCATCCGCTCTGGCGCTGCCGGTGGGATCGATACGATCGGCTTGGGCCGCCGCGCCCTACCCCAATCGCCCTGTGCGCGTGATCGTTCCCTTCGCCGCCGGCGGTGGCCCGGATGTGCTGATGCGCCAGATCGCGCCTGCCCTCGGCGAGGCGCTGGGCCAATCGATCGTGGTGGAAAACAAGGTAGGTGCGGCCGGCGTTCTGGCGGCCCAATTCGTGGCCTCCGCGCCTGCGGACGGGTACACGCTGCTCATGGGCTCCAGCACCCACCTGATCCTCAAGCTGCTGCAGCCATCGCTCAACTTCGATCCGCTGAAGGACTTCGCCTTCGCCGGCGAGATGTCCACCTCCCCGTCGATTCTCGTGGTGCCGAGCGATTCGCCCTACAAAACCGCCGATCAACTGGCCGCGGCCGCCAGGGCCGCGCCCGGCAAGTTCAACTACGGTTCGGGCGGAGTCGGCACGGGGGCGCATCTGGCCGCGTCGACTTTCGCGGCGCTCAATGGATTGCAGACGGTACACATTCCGCTTCGAGGATCGGTGGAGATCACGGCCTCCCTGTTGCGCGGCGATACGCAATTCGCGTTTCCCACCGCAGGCACGGCCGTCCCCCAGGTCAAGGGGGGCAAGCTGCGCGCGCTGGCCGTGACCAGCTCCAGGAGATTGTCCGAGCTGCCGGATGTGCCGACGCTGAAGGAGCTCATCGACGACCCGTTGACGGTCCAGGAGTCGTGGTCGGGCCTCTGGGCGCCAGCCAAAACCCCGCCCGAGATCATCAACCGCATCCATGCCGCCATCGACCAGGCCTTGAAGTCCCCTGATCTGCACGCCAAGGTGCACGCAGGCGGAAGCGAAATCGAGACTAGCCCCAGCCCGGCTGCATTCTCGGCATTCGTGCATTCGGAAAACGACAAATGGGCCGAGGTCATACGCAAGGGCAACGTGACGGGAGGCTGATGCACATGTCCACGAAACTGCCGTTGACAGGCATCCGCGTTCTCGATCTTTCCCACGTGATCGCCGGCCCCATGGCCTCTTTTTATCTGGCACAGCTCGGTGCCGAGGTGATCAAGATCGAAGCGCCCGCTGGAGGCGACGTGATGCGCACCAGCAAGGCCGGTTCAGGCGAAGGGGACACGCCGACCGGTTTCGTCGCGCTCAATGCCGGCAAGAAATCGCTGGCGATCGACATCCGGGAGCCCGAAGGCCACGAGGCCTTGCGGGCGCTGGCGGCCAAGGCCGATGTGTTCATCGAGAACTTCCGCCCGGGCGTGGTGGCCAGGTATGGCCTCGACTACGAGAGCATCAAGGCCGTGAAGCCGGACATCGTTTACTGCTCCATCTCGGGGTATGGGCAGAGCGGGGAATGGTCCGGGCGCGGAGCTTACGACCACGTGGTCCAGGCCCTCACGGGCATGATGATGATGTCGGGCGACACCCCCGACGCGCCACCGCTGAAGGTCGGCTTTCCGGTCATCGATGTGGCGGCGGGCCTGCTGGGCGCGCTGTCCATCGTCTCCGCCCTCCACCAGCGCACCCGGGATGGCACCGGCGCATGCATAGATGCATCGATGGTCCAGGCCTCCATGACGCTGATGTACCCCAACGCCAGCGCATTCCTGACGCAACGGGTGGAGCCTCAGCGCGTCGGCAATCGCGGATACACGGGCAGCCCGACGGCAGACACCTACCGCTGCAATGACGGCTGGCTGTCCACCGCGGCCAACACGCCGGCGCAGTTTCGCCGCCTGACGGCGGTGCTGGGGCTCGAGCGCCTCTGCGAAGATGGCAACGCCATCGATCTCGAGGCATTCAACGCGCCTGGCGGCGGGTTCGTGGTGGCTCGCGACATGGCCTATTTGCGCACGCAGTTCAATACGGCCTTTGCCCAGCGTTCCGCACGAGACATGGAAGGGCAGCTGAACGCCGCGGGAGTTCCAGCGGCTCGTGTGCGCAAGCTCGGCGAATTCCTGGATGAGGTGCAAGACGGCTCGCGGCTGCCGCTACCCATCCGGCATTACCCGCAAGGCGATCGCACGGTGCGTACGCCCGGCATCGGCTTCAAGTATCTTGGGGAAGACGCACCGCGCAGGGAAGGGGCGCCATCGCTCGGGCAACACACGGAGACGCTGCTTCGCGAACTGAGCGAGAAAACCTGAGCCGCCAGGGCGCCACCGCTTCAACCGTCGGTCCGCTGCACTGCCGCCAGCCGCCGGTACATCGTCGCCCGGCTCACGCCCAGCGCCTTGGCGGCCACGGCGACGCGGCCGCCTGCCTCGCGCACGGCCTGATGGATCAGCTCGGATTCCAGCGCCTTGAGCGAGCCAGGGGCGGCGGCAGCGGCAGAACGCCAAGCGGGCCGGACGGCGCCGGCGGGGGCTGGCGCGCAGCGCTCGGCGCGTACCTGCATGCGCAGGCCGGACCACAGCGGCACGGTACGCGCTTCGCGGTGCGCGGCGCCGTCGAACAGGCTGGGCCATGGCAGGGCGAACAGCTCGCTGGCATGCACCGGGCCGGTTTGCAGGGCGTGCAGGCCGGGCAGCATCTGGCGCGCGGTGGTGTTGGCGCCGATGACCTGGCCGTCGGCATCCAGGCACAGCAGGCCTTCGCCCGGGCTGCCGCCGCTCACCTGCCAGCCGGCAGGCCAGGCCAGGTACAGGCGCAGCCGGTGCGCCCGCGCCAGCAACAGGGCGTCTTCGATCTGGCGGGCGGATTGGGCGACCAGGTGCTTCAGCTCGGGGTGTTCGGGCGCCTGCACGCCAGTGATGTCGATCATGCCCAGGCACGCGCCGTCGGGGCCGAACAGGGGCGCGCCAGCGCAACTGTAGACGCTGGTGTCGGTGAAGAAGTGCTCGCCACGGTGCAGCCAGACGGGCGCGCGCTCGGCCAGCGCGGCGCCGATGGCGCTGGTGCCTATGCTTTGTTCCGACAGGTCGATGCCCACCCGGGCGATGGCGTGCGTGGCGCGGTTGCGGTGGTCGATGGCGCCCGCGGTGTCGATGACGGCACCGTGCGCGTCGGTCAGCAGGGCGAAGTAGCGGATGGGCGCGATCTGGGCGGCCAGGCGCTGCAGTTCGGGGCGGGCGGCGGCCAGCAGGGCGCCATGCTGCTCGGCCGCATGCGCGCCGGCACGGGGCGAGACGGGCTCGAAGGCCACGGGCGCATCGGGCCGGGCGCCGCGCGCCAGGCACCGGCGCCAGCTCTGCACGATCCAGGCACGGTCGACCCAGGCGCCGATGAGTGCTTCGGTCAGCTCGGTGCCTTCGGCCAGCACCGCCTGGCGCGCCAGGGCGATCTGGTTCAGGCGGGGGTCTTCACGCAGGGTGGGCATGGGGCATGGGGCGTGGGGCGTGGGGCGTGGGGCGTGGGGCGTGGACGCAGTGTGACGGCCCGAGTGTCTCACTTTGAGAATATTCCGGGGGGACGGGCCGCAACCCAGGGTTTTACCTAGGTACACGGGGGCTGCGTGTTCCAAGAATGGAACTTCCCCGGGAACCGCAGATTCACCCACCACAAGGAGGCAAGAGCGATGCAAGTCGAGCTCAAGGTCAATGGCAAACCGGTCACGGCCGACGTGCCCCCCAACACGCTGCTCGTGCAGTTCATCCGCGAGCACCTGCGGCTGACGGGCACGCACCAGGGCTGCGACACCGCCCAATGCGGCGCCTGCACCGTGATGGCCGATGGCCGCTCCATCAAGGCGTGCAACGTGCTCGCCGTGCAGATGCAGGGGGCGGACGTCACCACGATCGAAGGCGTGGCCGCGGAGGACGGCACGCTCCATCCGATGCAGGCGGCATTCAAGGAGTGCCACGGCCTGCAATGCGGCTTCTGCACGCCGGGCATGGTGATGAGCTCGATCGACCTGCTCCAGCACCACCCGAAGGCCAGCGAAACGGAAATCCGCGAACTGCTCGAAGGCAACCTGTGCCGCTGCACCGGCTACCAGAACATCGTCAAGGCGGTGCAGACGGCCCAAAAGGCCATGGCCGCCTGACCACCCGACCAAGGAGACACACCATGGGTGCCAATGAATTTGCCAAGCTGCCGCACATCGGCGAGTCCCTGCGCCGCAAGGAAGACCTGCGCTTCCTGACGGGCCAGGGCAACTACACCGACGACATCGTCCTCAGCCGCCAGAAATACGGCTGTTTCGTGCGCTCGCCGCACGCGCACGCCCATCTCAAGAAGGTCGACACCGCCGCCGCATCGAAGATGCCCGGCGTCGTTCGCGTCTTCACCGGCGCCGACATCGAGGGCAAGCTCGGGGGGCTGCCATGCGGCTGGCAGATCCACTATCCCGACGGCAGTCCGATGCGCGAACCGCCGCACCCGGCCCTCGCCAGCAAGAAGGTGCGCTACGTCGGCGACCACGTGGCGCTGGTCGTGGCCGACACGCTGGAGCACGCCAGGAACGCGGCCGAGGCCGTCGAGGTCGAATACGAGGTGCTCGCGCCGGTGATCGACATGCTCAAGGCCAAGGACGGCCCGGCGCTGCACGACGAGGCGCCCGACAACCAGTGCTACAAGTGGACGCTGGGCGACAAGGCGGCGGTGGACGCCGCGTTCGCCAACGCCGCGCACGTCACCCGCATCGACCTGGTGAACAACCGGCTGATCCCCAACGCGATGGAGCCGCGGGCGGTCAACGTCACCTACAACCGCGCGACCGACGAGGTCGAGCTGTACGTGTCCAACCAGAACCCGCACGTGGAGCGCCTGCTGCTCACCGCCTTCGTGATGCAGCTGCCCGAGCACAAGGTGCGCGTGATCGCGCCCGACGTGGGCGGGGGCTTCGGCTCCAAGATCTACCTCTACGCCGAGGACGTGGCGCTGACCTTTGCCGCGCGCGAGCTCAACTGCGCCATCAAGTGGACCGCCGAGAGGAGCGAATCGTTCGTCAGCGACGCGCACGGGCGCGACCACGTCAGCCACGCCGAGATGGCGATGGACAAGGACGGCAAGTTCCTCGCCACCCGCATCCACACCAATGCCAACCTGGGCGCCTACCTGTCCACCTTCGGCAGCGCGATCCCCACCTACCTCTACGGCACGCTGCTGGCCGGCCAGTACGCCACGCCGCAGGTCTACGTCGAGGTCGATGCCTGGTTCACCAGCACCGCGCCGGTCGACGCCTACCGCGGCGCCGGGCGCCCCGAGGCGGCGTACCTGATCGAGCGCCTGGTCACGCGCTGCGGCTGGGAGCTCGGCCTGTCGCAGGACGAGATCCGCAAGCGCAACTTCGTCACGCAGTTCCCCTACCAGACGCCGGTGGCGCTGCAGTACGACACGGGCGACTTTCACCAGTGCATGGACAAGGTCAGGGAGCTCGCCGACGTCGCCGGCTTCGAGGCCCGCCGCAAGGCCAGCGAGGCCAGGGGCCTCAGGCGCGGCATCGGCTACAGCAGCTACATCGAGGCCTGCGGCCTGGCGCCGTCCAACCTCGCGGGCGCGCTGGGCGCGCGCGCCGGCCTGTTCGAGGCCGGCGAGGTGCGCGTGCACCCCACGGGCAGCGTGACGGTGTTCACCGGCTCGCACAGCCACGGCCAGGGGCACGAGACGACGTTCGCGCAGGTCGTGGCCGCGCGCCTGGGCATCGATCCGGGCCAGGTCGAGATCGTGCACGGCGACACCGGCCGCATCCCGTTCGGCATGGGTACCTACGGCAGCCGCTCGCTCTCGGTGGGCGGCGCGGCCATCATGCGCGCGCTCGACAAGATCGAGGCCAAGGCCAAGAAGATCGCCGCGCACCTGATGGAAGCGTCGGATGCCGACATCGAGTTCTCGGGCGGCGAGTTCAAGGTCAAGGGCACCGACAAGAAGGTGCCGTTCGCGCAGGTGGCGCTCACGGCCTACGTGCCGCACAACTATCCGCTGGACAAGCTGGAGCCAGGCCTGAACGAAACCGCGTTCTACGACCCGACCAACTTCACCTACCCGGCGGGCACCTACATCTGCGAGGTCGAGGTCGATCCGGAGACCGGCGTGGTGCGCGTCGATCGCTTCTCGTGCGTCGACGACTTCGGCGTCATCATCAACCCGATGATCGTCGAGGGCCAGGTGCAGGGCGGCGTGGTCCAGGGCATAGGCCAGGCGCTGTACGAGCACGGCATCTACGACCAGGAGTCGGGGCAGCTGCTGACCGGCAGCTACATGGACTACACCATGCCGCGCGCCGCCAACTTCCCCAACATCCAGATCGGCCACGTCTGCACGCCGTGCACGCACAACCCGATCGGCAGCAAGGGCTGCGGCGAGGCCGGCGCGATCGGCTCGCCGCCGGCAGTGATCAACGCCGTGCTGGACGCGCTCAGGCCGCTCGGCGTGACCGAGATCGACATGCCCGCGACGCCCGACCGCGTGTGGCAAGCCCTCCAGCAAGCCAAGGCCTGAAAGGAACACTCTCATGTACGCATTCACCTATGAGCGTCCGGCCACGCAAGCCGATGCACTCAAGCTCGCCCAGGCGGGCGGCAAGCTGCTGGCGGGCGGGCAGACGCTGCTCGCCTCGATGAAGCTGCGCCTGGCGGCGCCCGAGCAGGTGGTCGACCTGGGCTCGATCAAGGAACTCCAGGGCATCCGCAAGGAAGGCAACGCGATCGTGATCGGCGCGATGACGCGCCATTGCGACGTGGCCGAAAGCGCCGAGGTGCGCGCCACCATCCCCGCGCTGGCGGCATTGGCCGGCGGCATCGGCGACAAGCAGGTGCGCGCCCGCGGCACCATCGGCGGCTCGGTGGCCAACAACGACCCCGCGGCCGACTACCCGGCCGCGCTGCTGGCGCTGGGCGCCACGGTGCACACCAGCGCGCGCCGGATCAAGGCCGACGACTTCTTCCAGGGCCTGTTCGCCACCGCGCTCGACGAGGGCGAAATGATCACCGCGGTCAGCTTTCCGGTCCCGAAGAAGGCCGCCTACGTCAAGTTCCCGCAACCCGCGTCGCTGTTCGCGCTGATCGGCGTGTTCGTCGCGCAGACGGACGGCGGCGTGCGCGTGGCGGTCACCGGCGCCGGCAACGGCGTGTTCCGCCATGCCGGGATGGAGGCCGCGCTCGATGCCAGCTTCGCGCCGGACGCGGTGGCCGGCGTGAAGACGGACGCGGGCGAGATGTCCAGCGACCTGCACGGCTCGAGCAGCTACCGCGCCCACCTGGTGGGCGTGATGACGCGGCGCGCCGTCGCCCAGGCGCTGGCCTGAAAGGCGAACCCGCGGGCGGGCGAAGGCCTGCCGCCATGGGCTCTCGCGCCGGCGCGTGGCATCCTATGATCGCCACGCGCCGCTCCTCCATTCCCACCGTTGGTTCCTGCCCATGACTGCCGCCACCGCGCCCGTTGCGCCATCTCCCTTCGCTTCCGTCGATGCGCTGGTCGCCGCGTTGCAGGCGGTCGGCTATTTCGCGGACCGGCGCCTCGCCACGGCGGTCTTCCTGGCGCTCAAGCTGCAGCGCCCGCTGCTGCTGGAAGGCGAGCCGGGCGTCGGCAAGACCGAGCTGGCCAAGGCCCTGGCGCAGGTGCTCTCGCGCCAGTTGCTGCGCCTGCAGTGCTTCGATGGCCTGGAGCAGCGCGAAGCCCTGTACGAATGGAACTACGCCGCGCAGCTGCTGCACCTGCGCGCCGCCGAGGGGCGTGCACCCACCAGCGCGCTGGAGCAGGAGGTCTACCAGCCGCGCTACCTGGTGCGCCGTCCGCTGCTGCAGGCGCTGGAAGCGCCCGCGCCGGGCGCGCTGCTGCTGATCGACGAGGTGGACCGCGCGGACGAGCCGTTCGAGGCCTTTCTGCTGGAGTACCTGGGCGAGTACCAGGTCAGCATCCCGGAGCTGGGCACCGTGCGCGCCAGCGTGCCGCCGGTGACGCTGCTCACGAGCAACCGCACGCGCGAGCTCAACGACGCGGTCAAGCGCCGCTGTCTGTACCACTGGCTCGACTATCCCGAGCGCGAGCGCGAGCTGGCCATCGTGCGCGCGCTGGTGCCCGAGGCGCCCCGGCGGCTCGCCGACCAGGTGGCGGGCTTCGTACAGCAGCTGCGCAGCGCGCCGTTCGGCGGCCAGTTCCAGCGCGCGCCCGGCATCGCCGAGACGGTGGAGTGGGCGCGCGCGCTGGTGGCGCTCGACACCCTGGCGCTCGACCCCGAGGTGGTGGTCGAGACCTCGGGCATCCTGTTCAAGCAGCGCGACGACGTGGCGGCGCTCGACCGGGCGCTGGCCTCCGACGTGCTGCGCTCGGCCCAGCAGGTCGCCGCGGTGGGGTGAGCCGCATGCTGGCCGCCGCCGGCGCTCCCGGCCCGGAGCGCGTCATCCAGCTCGGCGATGCGCGCCGCGGCAAGCTCGCCGGCAATCTCGGCGCGTTCTGCCGCATGCTGCGCCGCGCGGGCGTGCCGGTGGATGCCTCGCGCATGGCGCTGGCGCAGCAGGCGCTGCAGGTCGTGGGGCTGGCGAACAGGCACGACGTGAGCGCGGCGCTCGAAGCCGTGCTGGTGAGCCGCGAGCAGGACCGCGGGGTGTTCCGCGAGCTGTTCGACGCGTTCTTCCGCGATCCCAAGCTCGCCAACAAGCTGCTCGCGCAGATGCTGCCGCGCGCCGAAGGCCACGCCAAGGGCCCCAGGCGGCGCCCGCGCGTGGCCGAGGCGCTGTCGCCGCCCAAGGCGCAAGGCAAGCCGCAGGCCGAGCAGACCATGGACCTCGACGCAGCGATGACGGCCAGCGACGTGGCGCGCATCAAGGCGGCCGACTTCAACCAGCTCAGCGCCAGCGAATACTGCCTGGTCGAGCGCCTGGTGCGCGACATCCCGCTGCCGCTGCCCTCGGTGGCGGCGCGCCGCACCCGCTCGGGCAGCCGGGGCGCGCGCATCCACTGGCGCCGCACCCTGAGCGCCGCGGCGCAGTGCGGCGGCGACGTGGTGGCGCTGCACCGGCTCGAACGCCGGCGCCAGCCGCTGCCGCTGCTGGTGCTGGTGGACGTCTCCGGCTCGATGGAGCGCTACGCGCGCCTGCTGCTGGCCTTCCTGCACTGCGCCACGGCGCGCACCCAGGTCGGCGGCCACGGCCTGGCGGTGCGCCGCGACGTCTTCGCCTTCGGCACCGGCCTGACCGACCTGAACGCGGCGTTCCGCCTGGCCGACACCGACGCCATGCTGCTGGAGGCGGGGCATGCGATCCAGGATTTCGCCGGCGGCACGCAGCTGGGCGCATCGCTGGCCACGCTGCGCCAGCGCCACTGGCGCCGCCTGGTGGGGCGGCGCACGCTGGTGCTGATCGTCAGCGACGGGCTCGATACCGGCGAGCCCGCCGCACTGGAACAGGAACTGGCCTGGCTCAAGCGCCACACGCGCAAGATGCTCTGGCTCAACCCGCTGCTGCGCTTCGACGGCTACCAACCGAGCGCGCGCGGCGCCGCCGTGCTGTACCAGGCCGTGGACGGCATGGTGGCGGTGCACAACGTCACCCGCCTGCAGGAGCTGGCCAGCGCCATCGCCAGCCTGCTCAGGCATTGAACCACCCCCATCGAGGAGAACGCCCCATGGAAATGCAAGGCACCCGGCAACTGGCCGTCACGCAGCAGCAGGCCTGGGATGCGCTGAACGATCCCGAAGTGCTCAAGGCCTGCATCCCCGGCTGCGACGGCATCGAGGGCGCGGGCGAGAACGCCTACGCCATCACGATGGCGATCAAGGTCGGCCCGGTGAGCGCCAAGTTCAAGGGCGCCATCCAGCTCTCGGACATCCAGGCGCCGAGCAGCTATACCATCGGCTTCGAAGGCAGCGGCGGCCCGGCGGGCTTCGGCAAGGGCACCTCCAGAGTCATGCTCACGCCCGGGGACAGCGGCTGCGAATTGGGGTATACCGTCCATGCCACCGTGGGCGGCAAGATCGCGCAGGTGGGACAGCGGCTCATCGACGGCGTGGCCAAGTCGATGGCGGAGAAATTCTTCACGCGCTTCGACGAGGAAATGCAGCGCCGCCACGGCCCGGCGCCCGAGGAGGCCGCGCAGCAGCCCGGCGCGCTGAAGAAGCTGTGGGGCAAGCTCACCGGCGGCGAAGGCAAGGAAACCGATACCTGAAATATGGATCAAATACACCTCTAGCGCTTGCCAGTCGTGCGCTGGCAGCTATCAAAATGGAGGATGTGAATCATGGAGAATCTGGACATCACCGTACTGCGTGCGCTGCGCGACTGGCGCGAGAACGGCCAGGAAGCGCTGCTCGCCACCGTGGTGCGCACCTGGGGGTCATCGCCGCGGCCGGTCGGCTGCATCATGGCGCTGCGCGAAGACGGCGCGGTAATCGGCTCGGTCTCGGGCGGCTGCATCGAGTACGACCTGATCGACCGCTACACCAAGCCCGGCGTGGCCGATGCGCTGCCGCGCCAGGGCCCGCCGCAGTTCGTCAAGTACGGCGTGACGGCCGACGAGGCGCACCGCTTCGGCCTGCCCTGCGGCGGCACGCTGGAGGTGATGCTGGAATTCAACCCCGACGGCCGGCGCGTGGACGAGCTGCTGCGCGCGCTCGATGCCGGCCAGCTCATGCACCGCCGCGTGCGCCTGGCCGACGGTGCCGTCACGCTCGAACCCAGCGCACACCCGGCCGACCTGATCGTCAACGGGCGCGAGCTCGTCAACACCTTCGGCCCGGGCTACCGCATGCTCATCATCGGCGCCGGGCAGATGAGCGAGTACCTGGCGACGATGGCGCTGTTCTGCGGCTTCTCCGTCACCGTGTGCGACCCGCGCGAGGAATTCCGCGGCAGCTGGAACGTGCCCGGCGCGCGCCTGGTGACCACCATGCCCGACGACACGGTGGCCGGAATGGCGCCCGACGGGCGCACCTGCGTCATCGCGCTCACGCACGATCCCAAGCTCGACGACCTCGCCCTGCTGCAGGCGCTGGAGACCCCGGCGTTCTACATCGGCGCCATCGGCAGCCGCCGCAACAGCCAGCTGCGCCACCAGCGCATGGTCGAGCACCTGGACCAGACCGAGGAGAGCCTGCGGAGCCTGCGCGGGCCGATCGGCATCTACATCGGCAGCAAGACGCCGCCCGAGATCGCCGTCAGCGTGATGGCCGAGATCCTCGCGGTGAAGAACGGCGTGCCGCTGCCGCGCGACCTCGACGTGGCGCATGTGAAAGACATGCAGGACATCACGCCCAACGATGCCGCCAACGTCTGCTTCGTGGCCCACGCCGACGGCTGACGCGGCGATGGGCGCCGTCGTCCTGGCCGCCGGGGCCGGACGGCGCATGGGCGGCGTGCCCAAGCCGCTGCTGCGCCGCGACGGCGAGCCGCTGCTGCTGCGCCAGATCCGGCTGCTCGCGCACGCGGGCGCGGGGCACATCGCCGTCGTGCTCGGCCACCATGCCGGGCGGCTGGCGCCGGTCCTCGAACGGGCCGCGCCGCTCCTCCACGCCCGCCTGCGCTGGGTCGCCAACCCCGCGCCCGACGACGGCCCCGCGTCGTCGCTGCGCTGCGGCCTGGCGGCGCTGCCCGCGGCGCTCGACACCGTGCTCGTCGTGCTGGGCGACCAGCCGCTGCTGCAGGAGGGCGACACCGAAGCCATCGTGCAGGCGTGGCGTACCCGGGCCGATGGCGTGGCGCTCGTGGTGCCGGTGCACGCACAGGCGCCGGGCCATCCGCTCGCCCTGGGCCCGGTGGTGCGCGCGGCGGTCGAGCAGGGCCAGGCGGTGCGCGACTGGCGCCGCGACCACCCCGGGCAGGTACAGACCGTCGCGGCGGCGCACGCGCGCTACACCACCGACGTGGACACGCCCGAGGCGCTGCAGCGCCTGGCACGGGAGCACGGCGTCGTGCTCGCATGGGAGCCCTGACCCGCAACGCACCGGCCACCGGCAGCCCGGCGCGCCCCGCTTTGGCATAATCGGCCCACAGACGCGCCGATTTGCACCGCTTGCGGGCGCTTTACAAATCCTGCTAAAGACGTGACCGATCAGCGTGCAGCCCCCGGCCTCGTTTTTTAGCGATGCCGGGTTTTTTCATGCCGCTCATTGCCCAGCCGCAGTCCATGCACTTCCCCGAGGCGCTCGCGCTCGCCTCGGGCGCGGTGCTGCGCGGCTACGACCTCGCCTACGAAACCTACGGCGCACTCAACGCCGACAAGAGCAACGCCGTGCTGGTGTGCCACGCGCTCAACGCCTCGCACCACGTGGCAGGCAGCTACGCGGGCCAACCCAGGAGCGAGGGCTGGTGGGACAACATGATCGGGCCGGGCAAGAGCGTCGACACCGACCGCTTCTTCGTCATCGGCATCAACAACCCCGGCTCCTGCTTCGGCTCGACCGGGCCGATGCACGTCAACCCCGACACGGGCCGCGTCTACGGCGCCGACTTTCCCGTGCTGACGGTGGAAGACTGGGTCAACGCGCAGGCGCTGCTGCTCGACCGCCTCGGGATCGCGCAGCTCGCGGCCGTGATGGGCGGGAGCCTGGGCGGCATGCAGGCGCTGTCGTGGACGCTGCAATACCCCGACCGCGCACGCCACGCCGTGGTGGTGGCCAGCGCCCCCAACCTGACGGCGGAGAACATCGCCTTCAACGAGGTGGCGCGCCGCGCCATCGTGACCGACCCGGACGTCCACGGCGGCCACTACTACCAGCACGGCGTGGTGCCCAAGCGCGGCCTGCGCATCGCACGCATGATCGGCCACATCACCTACCTGTCGGACGACGTGATGAACGCCAAGTTCGGCCGCAGTCTCAAGGCCCCCACGCTCCCCGCTGCGCATGGTTCGCTGCCCCCCGAGGGGGCTGATCCGGCTCGGGGCGGCCCAGCGCCGGATCTGCGCGAATATCTGTACAGCACGCAGGACGTGGAGTTCCAGATCGAGAGCTACCTGCGCTACCAGGGCGACAAGTTCAGCGACTATTTCGACGCCAACACCTACCTGCTCATCACCCGCGCGCTCGACTACTTCGACCCGGCGCGCCAGCACGGCGGCAACCTGGCGCAGGCCCTGGCGGTGGCCCGCGCCCGCTTCCTGCTGGTGAGCTTCACCACCGACTGGCGCTTCGCCCCCGCGCGCTCGCGCGAGATGGTGCACGCGCTGCTGGAAAACCGCCGCGACGTGAGCTACGCCGAGATCGATGCACCCCACGGACATGATGCCTTTTTGCTCGATGACGCCCGCTACATGAGCGTGGTGCGCTCTTATTTCGATGGCATCGCCAAGGAGCTGCAATGAGCGACCATGCCACCATGCAAGCCATCGCCCGGCTCGTGCCCGAGGGCAGCCGCGTGCTCGACCTCGGCTGCGGCGACGGCGCGCTGCTCGACATGCTGCAGCGCAGCAGGGGCTGCTCGGGCTACGGCATCGAGATCGCCGACGCCGACGTGCTCGCCTGCGTGCGCCGGGGGGTGAACGTGATCCAGCTCAACCTCGACGAAGGGCTGGCGATGTTCGCCGACAACAGTTTCGACGTGGTGCTGCAGATCGACACGCTGCAGCACCTGCGCAACGCCGAGGTGATGCTGCGCGAGACGGCGCGCGTGGGCAGGAGCGGCATCGTCGCCTTCCCCAACTTCGCGCACTGGCCCAACCGCCTCTCGATCCTGCGCGGCAGGATGCCGGTCACCTCGCGCCTGCCCTACGAGTGGTACGACACGCCCAACATCCGCGTCGGCACCTACACGGATTTCGAGGTGCTGGCCCGGCGCAACCAGCTGCGCATCATCGACGCCTTCGGCCTGGAAGGCGGGCGCGAGGTGCGCCGCTGGCCGAACCTGCTGGCGGGCACGGCGGTGTTCCGCTTCGAGCACGACTGAATCCCAGGGTTTTCACCCATTCTTGCTTGCGCATTGTGGATAAGGCGTGACGGCAAACGGATTGCCCGAGTTCGGCGCCCGCCCCACAATGAACGCGCAAACCGGTGGAGAATGAGCACCTGCACGCGACCGGTCGTGCCAGAAAAGACAAACCAGGCGGAACGGATCCGCCCATGCAAGGAGACCTCATGAATCAGCCCCATTCCGAGCGCGACACGCACGCCGCCAGCCGCCGCGCCTTCATCAAGACCTCGGGCCTGGCGCTCGCGGCGCTGGGCAGCGGCGGCCCGCTGCAGGTGCTGGCGCAGACCAGCGACACGCTGACCATCGCCTACAACGTCGATCTGCCGTCCTGGGACCCGACCGTCGGCCCCTCGGCGGTCAACCCCACGATCCAGTCGCTGTACAAGGCGGTGTTCTCGCAGTACATCGACCAGAACCCCAACCTCAGCCTCAAGAGCGACCTGCTCACCGAATGGGGCTGGAACGCCGACAAGACCAAGATCAGCCTGACCGTGCGCCAGGGCGCCAAGTGGCACGACGGCAGCCCCGTGACGGCCGAGGACGTGGCGTGGTCGCTGCAGCGCGCGGGCGACCAGGCCACGGGCAACCCGATCCAGTTCATGTGGGGCAAGGTGGCCAACATCAAGGCCGAAGGCAACAAGGTCACGGCCGACGTGAAGGAGTTCGAACCCACCTTCTTCAAGTGGATGGCCTTCCTGACCGGCTACGTGCTGCCCAAGGCCTACTACGAAAAGGCGGGCAAGGAGGGCTTCGAGAAGAAACCCGTGGGCAGCGGCCCCTACATGGTCGAGGAGTTCGTGCAGGGCTCGCACATGAAGCTCAAGGCCTTCAAGGACTACTACGGCGCCAAGCCGGAATTCCAGACGGTGATCATCAAGTTCATCACCGACCCCTCGGTGCGCGTGGCGGAGGTCGAGTCCGGCCGCTCCGACCTCACGCTGGAGATCCCGTTCGAGGAGTTCGACCGCCTGAAGAAAAAAGGCTTCGGCGGCACCAACGAGCCGGTGACCGACATCGGCATGATCTTCCTGACCAACGTCGACCCCATGCTGGACGAGCGCGTGCGCCAGGCGCTGGCCATGTCGATCAACAAGAAGGCCATCGTCGACAAGCTGCTGCGCGGCGCGGCGCGCCCCATCGACACGCTGGAGGCCCCCGGCTACGAGGCCTACGACGCCTCCATCAAGATGCCCTACGACCCGAAGAAGGCGGCGGCGCTGATGAAGGAGGCGGGCTGGTCCAAGGACAAGCCGCTGAAGTTCCGCGTGCAGACCACGCGCGGCTTCAAGCCCAAGGACTACGAGGTGATGCAGGCCATCGTCGGCATGTGGCGCACCATCGGCGTGGATGCCGAACTGGAGGTCTACGAGATCGCCAAGCACTTCGAGCTGCGCGCCCAGCACAAGCTGGCCCCCGCCGCCTTCTACAACTGGGGCAACGCGATCGGCGACCCCTCCACCTCCACCGGCTTCGCCATGTTCAGCTACTCGCCGCATTCGGCCTGGAAGACCAAGGACGTGGACGATCTGATCGGCCCGCTGTGGGGCGAGAAGGACGAGGCCAAGCGCATCGCCGGCTACAAGAAGGCCAGCCGCTACATCGCCGAGCACGCGCTGGTGATCCCGCTGTTCCAGTACTACCAGACCGTGGTGTTCCGCAAGGGCCTGAAGTTCACGCCGCACGGCGCGGGCTTCGTGCTGCCGCAGGCGGTGAAGAAGGGCTGAGGCGTCTGGCTCTGCCGCGCTGCTGAATGCACCCGCTGGCCCTGCTGCGCAGGCTGCTGCTGGCCGTGCCCACGCTGCTGGGCGTGGCGGTGGTGGTGTTCGTGCTCATGCGCGTCGTGCCCGGCGACCCGGTGGCGATGATGATCCCGCCGGGCGCCGGCAGCGACGACATCGCCCGCCTGCGCGCCTTCTACGGGCTGGACAAGGGCATCGCCGAGCAGTTCGTGATCTGGCTCGGGCAGGCGCTGCAGGGCCACCTGGGCACCTCCATCGTCTTCAAGCAGGACGTGATGGGCCTGATCGGCGACAAGCTGGCGGCCACGCTCGAGCTGGGGATCATCGCCATGCTGATCGCGGCGATCCTGGGCGGCGTGGCGGGCATCGTTTCCGCCGCCCGTCATGGCCGCTGGCTGTCCACCGGCATCGACACCGTCGCCGCCATGGTGCAGGCGATTCCCGACTTTCTCTGGGGCCTGGTGTTCATCCTGCTGTTCGGCGTGCTGCTGCCCTGGCTGCCGATTTCCGGCCGGCTCGACCCGGCGCTCAGCGAGCAGGCCGGCACCGGCTTCGTGCTGCTGTCGGCGCTGGTGCATTTTCGCGGCGAGGTTCTGGGCTCGCTGCTGACGCACCTGATCGCGCCCGCGCTGGCGCTGGCGCTGCCGGTGGCGGCGATGATCGCGCGCGTGCTCAAGGCCTCGATGCAGGAGGCGCTGGCGAGCGACTACGTGATGCTGGCACGCCTGAAGGGCCTGTCGGGCACGCGCGTGCTGCTGGCCGAGGCGCTGCCCAACGCCATCACGCCCACGCTGTCGCTGTCGGCGGTGCAGTTCGCCTTCCTGCTCGGCGGCACGGTGCTGATCGAGCGCATGTTCAGCTATCCCGGCCTGGGCAACCTGGCCATCACCGCGGTGGTCGGGCGCGATCTGCCGCTGATCCAGGCCATCGTGCTGACCTTCGCCGTGCTGTTCATCGCGATCAACCTGCTGGTGGACGTGCTCGTCGTCGCACTCAACCCGCGCCTGAGGGGCGGTGCCGCATGAGCTCCCGCCTGCTGGCCGCTCCGAAGGGGGCTCGCACCGCAGTGCGAAGCGCGGAGGCCACTCCATGAGCGATCGCCGCGTCGTCCCGCTCGGCCGGCGGCTGCTGCGCAACCCGCGCGTGCTGCTGGGCGGCGCGATCCTGCTGGTGCTGCTGACCATGGCGCTGTTCGCGCCGTGGATCGCGCCGATGGATCCGCAGGACCAGGACCTGATGGAAACCATGGGGACGCCCGCGCTGTTCGGCGGCGCCAGCGCCGACGCGTCCGCCGAACCCGACGCGGCGCGCCACTGGCTGGGCACCGACAACCTCGGCCGCGACGTGCTCTCGCGGCTGATCTTCGGCGCGCGCACGGCGCTGATCGTGGCGCTGGCGGCAGCGCTGCTCTCGGCCGTGGTCGGCACGGTGCTGGGGGCCATCGCCGGGTTTTTCGGCGGGCGCGTGGACGCGCTGATCTCGCGCGCCGTCGACGTCTGGATGTCCTTTCCGCCGGTGCTGCTGGCGATCGTGCTAGTGTCGGTGATCGGCACCGGCCTGGTGTCGGTGGTCGTCGCCATCGCGGTGGTCGACTGGACCCGCTTTTGCCGCGTGGTGCGCGCCGAGACGCAGGCGCAGCGCGCGCTCGACTACGTCACCGCCGCCCGCATGCTGGGCCTGTCGCCCTGGCGCATCCTGGCGTCGGAGGTGCTGCCCAACGTGGCGCCGCTCCTGATGACGCTGGTGACGCTGGAGATGGGCGTGGCCATCGTGGTCGAGGCCATGCTGAGCTTCGTCGGCCTGTCGGTGGCCTCGGGCGCGTCCACCTGGGGCGGCATGATCGGCGAAGGCCGCCTGTACGTGCACCAGGCCCCCTGGCTGATGCTGCTGCCGACGGCGGCGATGATGGTCGTGGTGCTCGGGCTCAACGCGCTCGGCGACGGGCTGCGGCGCGAACTCGATCCGGTGGTGCAGCGGTGACGGGCACGCGACAAGACGTCGTCCTGCGCATCGAGGATCTGCACGTCGAGATCCGCAAGGCGGGCTACGCCGCGCCCATCCTGCGCGGCGTCAACCTGACGGTGACCGCCGGGCGCGTGCATGCGCTGGTGGGCGAGTCGGGCGGCGGCAAGTCGATGGTGACCAAGGCCGCCACCGGCCTGCTGCCCGCCGGCGGCGTGATCACGCAGGGGCGCATCGTGCTCGATGGCGAGGAGGTCACGCGCTACGGCGAATCGAGCTGGCGCCAGCTGCGCGGCAGCAGCGTCAGCATGGTGCTGCAGGACCCGCTGACCGCGCTCAACCCGGTGCGGCGCATCGGCAGCCAGATCATGGACGTGCTGCGCCTGCACCGGGGCCTCAGGGGCGCCGAGGCCGAGCGCGAATGCATCCGCCTGCTGGAGATGGTGCAGCTGCGCGAGCCCGCGCGCGTGCTGCGGCTGTACCCGCACGAGCTCTCCGGCGGCATGCGCCAGCGCGTGGTCATCACCATGGCATGGGCCTGCAGGCCGCGCCTGATCATCTGCGACGAACCGACCACCGCGCTCGACGTGACGGTGCAAAAACAGGTGCTGCGCCTGATCCACCGCCTGGCGGGCGAAGGCCAGGGCGTGCTGCTGGTCACGCACGACCTGGGCGTGGTGGCCAAGCTGTGCCACAGCCTGTCGGTGATCCACGGCGGGCGCATCCTCGAGGACGGCACGGTCGAGCAGGTCTACGCCGCGCCGCGCCACGAATACACCCGCGCGCTGCTGGCCGCGACGCCACGCTTCGACCGCCCCGACGCGGTGCTGGTGCCGGTGGCCGACGAGCTGATCGACCGGCTCGACGCCGAAGCGCGCGACTACGACCGCCGACGGGCGGCACCGGCATGAGCCCCCGCCCGGCCGCTCCGAAGGGGGCTCGCACCGCAGTGGGACGCACGGAGGTTATCCAGTGAACGAAATACTGCTGCAAGCCCGCGCGATCCGGCTGGCGCTGCCCGACATGGCGCGCAAGCCCGCGTTCGGCCCGGCACCGATGAAAACCATCCTCGACGACGTGGGCTTCACGCTGGCGCGCGGCGCGGCGCTGGGCGTGATCGGCGAGTCGGGCAGCGGCAAGTCGACGCTCGCGCGCGTGCTCACCTGGCTGGCGCCGCCGCAGTCGGGCGACGTGCTGTTCGAGGGCCGGGCGGTGCGCGATTTCAGCGCCGCCGAGCTGCTGGCCTACCGTGCGCGCGTGCAACTGGTGTTCCAGGACCCGATGTCCTCGCTCAACCCGCGCCGCCGGGTGGGCGCGAGCATCACGCAGCCGCTGCGCGCGCTCGGGCGCCTCCAGGGCCGGGGCGACGAGGCGCGCCGCGCCGGCGAGCTGCTCGAGCGCGTGGGCCTGGCGCCGCACCTGGCGCAGCGCTGGCCACACGAACTCTCGGGCGGCCAGCGCCAGCGCGTGGGCATCGCGCGCGCGCTGGCGCTGGAGCCCGCGGCACTGATCGCCGACGAAGTGACTTCGGGGCTGGACGTCTCGGCGCAGGCGCGCATCGTCGCGCTGCTCGACGAACTGCGCCGCGACACCGGCCTGGCGCTGATCTTCATCAGCCACGACCTGTCGCTGGTGCGCAGCCTGTGCGACGAGATCCTGATCCTGCGCCAGGGCAAGGTGGTCGAGCGCGGCGCCTCCGCCGAGCTGTTCGCCCGGCCGCGCGAGGCCTACACACGGGCGCTGCTCGATGCGATCCCGCTGCCGGTGCCCGAGCCCGGCTGGCTCGACCAGGAAGAACCGGCCGAAGCCGGGGAGTAGCCGGGGGCGCACTCAGCCACCCGCCAATTCCTTGGCCAGCATGAAGCCCGATCCCGCGCCCGTGCCCGCGCCCGGCCAGGTGGATGCGCCCACCATGTAGAGCCCAGCGATCGTCGTCTTCCAGCGCGAATGGCCGAAGGCCGGGCGGAACAGGAAGAACTGGTCCGGATGGTGGCTGCCCGAGAGGCTGTCGCCGCCAATGAGGTTGGGGTTGTCGCGCTCCAGGTCGAGCGGCGACACCACGTGCCGCCCCAGGATGCGGGCGCCCAGCCCCGGCGCGTGGCGCTCCAGCAGCGCCAGCGCGCGGTCGGCGTAGGCTTCCTTGAGCGCGTCCCACGAGCCCGCCACCAGCTGCCCGGCGGCATCGCCCTTGACCTCGGCCGGCAGCACGCGCACCTGCACCCAGAGCACGTGCCTGCCCTCGGGCGCGCGCGACGGATCGACCACCGTCGGCTGCCCCACCACCAGCACCGGCTCGGCGGGCAGCAGCCCGGCCATGGCCTCGCGGTAGGTGCGCGCCATCTGGTCGAGCGAAGGGGCGACGTGCACGTAGGCGAAGCGCTGCAGCTCGGCACCGGCGCGCCACGCGGGCAGCGCGTCGAGCGCCAGGTGGATCATCATGGTGCCCGGCCCCGGCCGCAGCCGGGCCGGCGCCGGCAGCGGCTCGGCCTGCCCCAGCAGCCGGCCGTAGAGCAGCCTGGGGTGCACGTTGGCGATCACGGCGCGGCGGGCATCGATCTGCGTGCCGTCGGCCAGCGTCACCCCCTGGGCGCGCCCCGCATCCGTGCGGACGCGGGCCACGGGGCTGCCCGTGCGCACCTCGCCGCCGGCCTGCTCGATGCAGCGCACCATGGCACGGACGATGGTGTCGGCGCCGCCGCGGCCCAGCGCCATGCCGAAGCACTGGTTGGCCATGGATTCGAGGTAGGGGAACAGCGCGCCCCCGGCCACGTCGGGGCCGAAGTCCAGATGCATCCCCCAGGCGGCCATCAGCGCGCGCACGCCGTCGTCCTCGAAGCGCGCGCCCAGCCAGTTGCGCGGGCTCGACTGCAGCAGGCGCACCGTCTCCATGCACCACGGCAGACCCTTGGCGCGCCAGGCCTTCCACAGCACCCGCGCCATGGCCCACGAAGGCACGGGTGTCCCGAGCAGGCCGAACAGGTGCGGCGCGTCGGCGCCGAACTCCCCGGCCATGCGCTTCCAGGTCTGCGCATCGGCCGTGCTGCGCGCAGCGATGCGCGCGGCGGTGGACTCCAGATCGGTGTCCACGCCCAGCCAGCCGCCATCTTCGAGCACCGAGGAGAAGCTGTGCGTGACCGGCAGCAGCGCCAGGCCCGCGGCTTCGAGCCGCGCCTTGTAGGCCGCATGAAAGGGCGAACCGGCGAACATACTCAGGTTCATCGCGCACAGGTCGTGGCGAAAACCCGGCAGCGTCACCTCCGCCGTCTTGACCGCGCCGCCGGCGACGGCGGCCTGCTCCAGCACCAGCACCTTCCAGCCCTTGGCCGACAGGTGCACCGCTGCCGCCAGGCCATTGTGGCCGGCACCCACGACGATCACATCCCACTGCATCGACACATCCTCGCGCGCGCCGTTGTCCGCGCCATCGGCGCCGCCATGCTGCCAGAAGGCGGGGATCGGCCGCAAGCCGCGCGGCGCAACGCCCTATCCGGTTCACGAACGAAAGACCCGCGCCGCCACCGCCAGCCCAGGGCGACCCGGGAGGCGGCGACATGACTGCACTGCGCGTGCAGGTTCCTCTCCGGCGCCCCGCGGCGACGGGCGCAGACGCATAGACTGGGCGATTGCCGCCGATTGGGCGGCGCGGTTTTTCGCAGGAGTTTCAGCCATGCACCACCAACGCATCGAATACAAGGACGCCTCGCCCGAGGCCTTCAAGGCCCTGCTGCACACCGAAATGCAGGTGCACAAGACGGGACTCGAAGAATCGCTGATCGAGCTCGTGAAGATGCGCGCCTCGCAAATCAACGGCTGCGCGTATTGCCTGGACATGCACAGCAAGGACGCGGTGGCCCAGGGCGAGACCACGCAGCGCCTGTTCGTCCTCTCGGCCTGGCGCGAGGCGCCGCACCTGTACACCGAGCGCGAGCGCACCGCGCTGGCCTGGACCGAGGCGGTCACGCAGATCGCCACGCATGGCGTGCCCGACGAGCTCTATGCCGAAGTGCGACGCCACTTCGACGAAAAGGCCGTCGTCGACCTGACGCTGGCGGTGATCGCGATCAACGGCTGGAACCGCATGGCGATCGCCTTCCGCTCCAGGGCGGGTGACTACGTGAGCCCGCACGGAAAGCGGTAGCCGCTACCATCGCCCGCATGGCCGCGCTGCACCTGATCCACCCGCCCGAGCTGTACTACCTGATGGAGCATCAGGTCTGGGCGCGGCTGGAGGGCGATGGCACGGCCACCGTGGGCATCACGCAGCTCGGCATCGCGCTCTCGGGCGAGATCTACATGTGCCGGCCCAAGCGCACGGGCACCGAACTGGCACAGGGCGCGACGGTGGCGGTGGTGGAACTCTCCAAGTCCATCGTCGCGGTCAAGACCGCCGTCTCCGGCACCATCGCCGGAATCAACCCGGCGCTCGAGAACCGCCCCGGCCTGGTCGACCGCGACCCCTACGGCGCGGGCTGGATCGCGCGCCTGAAGCTCACGGACTTCAGCGCCGACGCGCCGCAACTGGTGCATGGCGCGGCCGTGGCCGGCGCGATGGCGCGGCACGCGCGCGACCACGGCATCGAACTCGCCCCGCCCGAGGCGCCATGAGCTTCACCGCGCACGACGCCGCGGGCGTCGCCATCCTGCTGTGGTCCGCCGACGCGCGCCACCCCGAGCGCCTGGCCACGCCGTTCTTCCACGCCGCCGCCGCGGCCGCGATGGACGTGCCGGTGGAGCTGTACTTCAGCGCCGCCAGCGTGCGCCTGCTGGTGCCGGGCGTCGCCGCCGGCCTGCGCGCCAGCGCGCACGTCGACAAGAGCATCGCCGACAACCTGCGCGAGGCGGTGGAGCTGGGCGCCTGCCTCTACGCCTGCTCAGACGCACTCGCGGCGCAAGGCCTGGACCCTGCCGCGCTCATGCCCGGCGTGCAGCGCGGCGGCGCGGTGCAGTTCATGGCCCGCGCGATCGACCTGCGCTGGAGGGCGCTGGTATTTTGAAGACGGTGCGCGACGTCAAAACGCCGGATGGATGCTCAGCGCCATCAACGCCGACAACTGGCACAGCGGCCGCCCTGACGCCTGCCGCAGCGCGTTGAACGCCTCCTGCACCGCCTGCAGGTCGCGCTGGCTCGTGGGCTCGCGGCCCACGACGCCCGCGGCCACCAGGCGCGCGACCACGTCGCTGGTCAACAGAAAAGTGTCCTTGCCAACCAGGCGCAGAAAACCCGCCGCCGAGCGCCCGCCCAGGCGCGCGCCGCGCTGGCCCAGCAGGCGCCACAGGCCGATGATGTCGGCCACCGGCCAGTCGGCGATGAACGCGCCGAAACCGCGGCCCTGCTCCTGGCGGATCTCCAGGATGAACCGGGCGTTCCTGGGAATGGCCTGCAGCTTGGCCCGGTCGCGGATGATCCGGTCGTTCTGCATGTGGGCTTCGATCTCTTGCGGGCCGAGCCGCGCCATGGCCTCGGGCACGAAGCCGCGGAAGGCTTCCTCGAAGGCGGGCCACTTGGCATCGACCACCGCGTGCTGCATGCCCGCCTGGAAGACCCGCTGGGTCATGGCGGAGAGGTAGCGGTCATCGCCCTTGCGCTTCAGCGCTTCGGGCGCAAGCGCCTGGGGCAGGAAGGCCTCCAGGGCCTCGTCGGACTCAAAACGCCGGCGCACCGTTTCGTAAAGCCAGCCATAGGCAAGCGCCATACCATCCCACCTCATTGCATCGATCGATGCGCCATGGTACTGAACACCCCTTCGGGGCGCAGGCCAACCCGCCACGGCCGATGGGCGGGCCGGGCGGCGGCGCGCTTCAGAAGCTCAGGGCTGCCGCGCCCGCCTTGAGCCGCTCGTGCATGGCGCTGGCGCCCTGGATCGTGACACCGTCGATGAAGTCTTCCTGGGTGTAGCCACGGGCCTTGACGCATGGCGGGCACGCCCAGATGGTGCCCCCGCGCGCCAGGAAGTCCTGCACCAGGGCTTTCAAGGGGTCCAGCGGCTGCACATGGGTAATGTCCACGGCCTTGCGGCGCACCAGATCGACCCCCGAACTCACGAGGAAGGCGTAGACCTTCATGCCGGAAGTGATGGCGCCGCAGGCGATCGTGAAGGCGACGGACGACATCTCGTGATCGGTACCGCGGGTCACCAGGACGACCAGCTCACGGCTCGACTGCGAAGTGGGTTCTGACATTTGTTGCTCCTGTTTGCAGTGGTGGATACCCAGCCCGGCCGGCGCGAAAGAGATGGGCCCGGGATTGGACGAGAATGCATACAGGCCCTTGTGACGTCCAAGAAAGGCGAGGGCGAACGCAACGGCTTGGCACCGGCTGCCGAAGAATAAACCCGGCGGGCCGAAGACGCCAAGCCGCCGCGGGCCGCACGAGCCAATGGCGGAAGGGCATGGGAGTCGAACCCACCCGGCGGCGCTTGGCGCCGCCCACCGGGTTTGAAGCCCGGCCCACCCACCAGGATGGTTGCCCTTCCGAATCACTCTTCGTCGACGAACAGCGTGCAGTCCCCTCGCAGCTTGTGCGTGTCGCCCACGCGGCGCGTGAGGCCGATGCGATCGAAGTATTCCAGAATCTGTATCGCCCGCTTGCGGCCCAGGCCGGTCGCGTCGCGAAACTGCGCAGCCAGCACCACGCCCTCGTGCGCCGCGCCCACGCCGCGCGCCAGGCGCGCCAGCTCCGCCATGGTCGCGGGCGGGTAGTACAAGTCTTTCACCACCTGGTGCAGCTCGCCCCGGCGCGCCAGGCGCGCGAGCGTGGTGCGCACCAGCGGCTCGGGCTCGCGGGCGTCGCGTGCCATGTCGCGCGCCCAGGCGCCTTCGAAGCGCGCCTGCGCGAGCGCCGGAGCGACCTTCTGCGCGATGCGCGTTTCGGTCTCGGAGAGCTGCGCACCGTGCGTCGGCAGGTGCGCCACGGCGCCGTGCAGCACCACCCGGCCCTGCTGCGCCAGGCGCGCGAGCAGCGCCCGCCACAGGGCGGGGTGCAGGCGCGGCGCGGCCAGGCGCCGCAGGCGGGCGCTGTCGGGGCCCAGCTCGTCGTGCTGGCGTTCGTGAAAGGCTTGCAGGGCTTGCAGCACGGCCGTGGAGTACCCCTCTGTTTGTATAGCGCCCAGCGCTTGTCCATCAAGCGCTAGAGCCGTATTTCCCGTCCATTCCGGCGGGAGCCGATCCAGGCCCTGCGCGGCGGCGAAACGCGCCAGATCGACCCCGTGGGGCGCGACGGCGAGCAGCGCCCCCAGGCGCTCGGCCACGCCGGGCTGCTGCAGCGCGGCGAGTTCCGCCAGGCGCTGCGGCGTGCGCCGGTAGCGCGCGGGCGCGAGCGGGTCGAGCACGCGCCCCCCGGCCAGGGTGCGGCTGGCCGAGGCATCGCGCAGCAGCACGCGTTCGCCGTGCCAGGCGCCGATGGGCGCGGCCGGCACCAGTTGCGCGAGCGCCGTGGCGCCGGGCGCGAGCAGGTCGGCATCGAGCAGCGCCACGGTGGCGTTCACGTGCGCCGCGCCGATGTGCGCCTGCACGTGCGCGCCCGAGCGCAGCGCCCTGGCCTCGCCCGGCCAGAGCGTGAGCCGCAGGTCGAGCCGGTCGCTCGCGAGCCGCACGGCGGGCGCGACGAGCCACTGGCCGCGCGCGACCGCCTCGCGCGCCAGGCCGGCGAGCGCCACGGCGCAGCGCTGCCCGGCGTGGGCGCTCTCCACCGCCTGGTTCTGCGCGTGCAGGCTGCGCACCCGCAGGGCGGCGGGGGCGCCCGGCGTGGCGGGCGAGAGCGCCAGTTCGTCGCCCACGCGCACCCGGCCCGCGTGGATGGTGCCGGTGACCACGGTGCCCGTGCCCTGCAGGGTGAAGGCGCGGTCGATCGCCAGGCGGAATGCCTGCGGCGCGGCGGCGCCGGCCTCGGCGGCGGCCGTCTTTTCGCCGGCCTCGGCAAAGAGCAACGCACGCAGCTCGGCGATGCCGGCGCCGGTCTGCGCCGACACCTCGGCGATGGGCGCGCCCGCGAGGCTGGTGCCTTCGAGCAGCGCGGCGATGTCTGCCCGCAGCGCCTGCGTGCGGCCCGGGGTTGCGCGGTCGGTCTTGGTGATGACCACCGCGCCGCGCGCGATGCCCAGCAGCGAGAGCACGGCCAGGTGCTCGCGCGTCTGCGGCATCGGGCCGTCGTCGGCCGCGACGAGCAGCAGCGCGTAGTCGATGCCGCTGGCGCCCGCGACCATGGTGTGCACCAGGCGCTCGTGGCCGGGCACGTCGATGAAGCCGATGCGTTCGCCGCCGGGGGCATCCAGGTAGGCGTAGCCCAGCTCGATGCTGATGCCGCGCTGCTTCTCCTCGGGCAGGCGGTCGGTGTCGACGCCGGTCAGCGCCCGCACCAGCGTGGTCTTGCCGTGGTCGATATGGCCTGCGGTGCCGACGATCATCGACTACTCATTCGATAGCTGTTCGCGCTTGTCAGACAAGCGCAAAAGGCCGATTTGATCTATAAAAACAGCAGGGTCTTCCAGGCAGCGCATGTCGAGCAGCAGCCGGTCTTCGTGGACACGGCCGATCACCGGCACGGGCAGCCCGCGCAACGCGGCGCACAGCGCCTCGAGCGCGCGGCCCGTGGCTTTCTTCTCGACCGGCGCGATCGCCAGGCCGCTCGACGGCAGGCGCTCCACCGGCAGCGAGCCGGAGCCGACCTGCCCTTGCAGCGCCACCGGCTCGACCGTGAAGCGCGGCGCCAGAGCCGCCTGCAGCGCGGGCAGCACGGCGCGGGCGACAGCCTCGATGTCGGCCAGCGGCCGCGTGAGCAGACGCAGCGTGGGCAGCTCCTGCGCCAGCCGCTCGGGGCGCAGGTACAGGCGCAGCGTGGCTTCGAGCGCGGCCAGCGGCAGCTTGCTCATGCGCAGCGCGCGCTTCATGGGGTGGCGCTTGATGCGCGCGACAATGTCCTTGCGGCCCACGATCAGCCCGGCCTGCGGCCCGCCGAGCAGCTTGTCGCCGCTGAAGGTGACGAGGTCGCACCCAGCGGCAAGCATCTGCCGCGGCGTGGGCTCGGCGGGCAGGCCCAGCGGCGCCATGTCGATCAGCGCGCCGCTGCCCAGGTCGGTCGCCAGCGGCAGGCCGTGCGCATGGGCGATCGGCGCGAGCCGTGCCTCCTCGACCGCGCTGGCGAAGCCTTCGATGCGGTAGTTGCTGGTGTGCACCTTCATCAGGAGCGCGGTGCGCTCGCCGATCGCGCCCTCGTAGTCGCGCGGGTGGGTGCGGTTGGTGGTGCCCACCTCCACCAGGCGCGCGCCCGCGCTCTGCATCACGTCGGGCATGCGGAAGGCGCCGCCGATCTCCACCAGTTCGCCGCGCGAGACGATGACCTCGCGCCCGTGCGCCAGCGCCGCCAGGGTGAGCAGCACGGCGGCGGCGTTGTTGTTGACCACGGTGGCGGCCTCGGCGCCGGTGAGCTCGCACAGCAGGCCCTCGACCAGGCTGTCGCGGTCGCCCCGGTGGCCGCTGGCCAGGTCGAACTCCAGGTTGTTGGGCGCGGCCATCATGGCCTGCAGGTGCGCGATGGCCGCCGCGGGCAGCAGCGCGCGCCCGAGGTTGGTGTGCAGCACCGTGCCGGTGAGGTTGAGCACGGTGCGCATGCGCGGCGCCAGGCGTGCGTCCACCCGCCGCGCGAGGGCGCGGGCCAGCGCGTGCGGCGCCACCGCATCGGCCGGCAGGGTGCCGGCGATGGCCTGCGTGCGCAGGTCGGCCAGCAGCGTGCGCGCCTCGCCAGCGACGAGGGTGTGGCCGTGCTCCCGCACCAGCGCCGCCACGGCGCCCTCGCGCAGCAGGCGGTCGAGCGCGGGCAGGTGCTGGGGTTCGGCGGGGCCTGGGGATGCGGGAGCCGACGAACCGTGAACCACGGATTCTTCAGGCAGCGGCATCAGGAGGGTCCCGGTTCGGCGTCGGGGTCGCCGAAGAGCAGCAGCATGTTGCTGCCGCTGCGGATGTAGCCCTCTTCGGAAACCAGCAGGTCGAGCGTGAGCGTGGCCAGGTCGTCGGCCACCGGCTCGGCGTGCACCTCGCGCGCCATGTGCATGATCTTGAGGTAGTGCTTGCACGCGTCGCAGGTCTCGGCCTCGATGGCCGGGCGCTTGGTCGGCTCGGTGCTGTCGTCGGCCGCCTGCAGGCCACGGTAGTGGATGCCCTCGTGCGAGAGGCAGTGCGTGCACTGCACGCGGCCCATGAGCCACTGCGCGGCGCAGAGGCTGCAGCACAGGTAGCGCTGGCCCTCCTGCTTGCCGCCCACGCGCGTGAGACTGGCCGTGGGCGCCGATCCGCAGCAGGGGCAGCGGTTGCTGCCCTGCACGGGGCGGAACACGGTGGGGCCGAGCGCGCTGGTGGCCGCGACCAGGTGCGCCCAGTACAGCTGCAGGCCGGCCCCGATCAGCGGCGCGGCCGCCACGTCGAGCCCGAGCGTGATGCCCGACAGCAGCCGGTCGGCCTGCTGTTCGAGCGGCTCGTCGGGCAGATCGATCACCGCCTGCACGCCGGCGCGCGCCGGGCTGTCGGCGGGGAGTTTGTCCAGCACCTGCCGCAGCAGCGAGCGCAACTCGCCGCGCCATGCCGGGTCGCGCGGCCAGCGGTCGGCGGCGAGCAGCGCCTCGCCGCTGGCGGCAGCGGCATCGACCTGTTCCTGCGTGGGTATGGGCACTTGCGGGAAATGCTGCAGCCGCTCGTGCTGCGCCTCGCAGACGAGCGCCATCAGCATCAGGTAGTCGCGCATGGCGTGGCCCGCGGCCTTCTGGCGCAGGCGCAGCGCGCGTTCGGCGAAGAGGCTGCCGCGCTTGGGCAGCAGCAGGAGCGGCACGTCGATCGAGGAGCGCAGCGCGATCTCTTCGGGCGTGTGCTGGAACGGCTGGTATTCGGGGGAGTTCAATGGTTTGCAGGCAAAAAGAAGACTGCCCCGGCGCTCTCGCGCCCGCAGGCAGCCTCGGGTTCAGGAACTGCGCATTACTTCTTGGACGCCTGCGCCTGGTCGCGGTACCACAGCGGATGGTGGTGCCTGGCCCACGCGCTGCTGACGGTGCCGCGCACCATCGCGCCTATCGTGCCCTTGACCCAGATGGCCGCGTAGGCGTGCACGATCACGGCGAGCACCAGCACGAAGGCCGCGACCGCGTGCAGCAGCACGGCCGCACGCTGCACGCCGATCGGCACGCTGCCGGCAAACCACGCCTGCCAGAACAGCACGCCGGTGACGAGCAGCACGATGAGGCACAGCGTGAAGACCCAGAAGACGAGCTTCTGGCCGGCGTTGTACTTGCCCACCGCCGGCATCTTCGCCCGGTTGCCCTGGCTGATCAGCGTGCCCGCCTTGCCCAGCCACTCCGAGTCTTCCTTGCGCCAGATGTTGGCGCCGACGAACATGAAGAACATGCCGAGGAACAGGAGGAACATCGCGATGCCGAGGTAGGGGTGCAGGATGCGCGTCCACTGCGGGCCACCGACGAGCGCGGTGAGCCAGAACAGCGCCGGATGGAACAGCGCCAGCCCCGAGACCGCCGCCAGCACGAAGCAGGTGACGACGGCCCAGTGGTTGGAGCGCTGGCCCGCGGTGTAGCGTTGCACTTGGGGTGTTTTCATTGCTGCTCTCCTTGCGTGCTGTCGGCCGTTTCTTCCTCCGGCGTCTCCAGCGGCCCCTTACGCAGGTAGTGGAACCACCCGGCAAACGCAGCGCCCGCCATGATCGCCAGGCCCACCGGCTTGGTCAGGCCCTTCCAGAGGTTCACCGCGGCGCTGATGTGCGGATCCCTGGGCAGGCCGGTCAACTCGGGCTGGTCGGCGTGCTTGAGCACGTACATGACGTGCGTGCCGCCCACCCCCGCCGGGTTGTACAGGCCCGCGCCCTTGTAGCCGCGCTCCTGGAGCTCCAGCGCGCGCTGCTCGCCCTGCTCGACCATGTCTTCCTTGGTGCCGAAGGTGATGGCGCCCGTCGGGCAGGTCTTGACGCAGGCCGGCTCGAGCCCCACGCCCACGCGGTCGGAACACAGCGAGCACTTGTACGCCTTGTTGTCCTTCTCGCTGATGCGCGGGATGTCGAACGGGCAGCCCTTGACGCAGTAGCCGCAGCCGATGCAGTGCTCGCTGATGAAGTCCACGATGCCGTTGGCGTACTTGACGATGGCGCCCGGCGAGGGACAGGCCTTCAGGCACCCGGGGTCTTCGCAGTGCATGCAGCCGTCCTTGCGGATCAGCCACTCGAGCTTGTCCTTCTCGGGCTCGACCTCGAAGAAGCGCATCAGCGTCCACGACTGGGGCGACAGGTCGGCCGGGTTGTCGTAGACGCCGATGTTGGTGCCCACCTCGTCGCGCAGGTCGTTCCACTCCGAGCACGCCACCTGGCAGGCCTTGCAGCCGATGCACTTGGAGACGTCGATGAGCTTGGCGACCTCGGGCACGTAGGTGCGCGCCTGGGGCGTCGGTGTCGTCGTGGCCGAGCGGGCGACCACATCCAGTGATTGCAGACTCGACATGGCTACACCTTTTCAACGTTGACGAGGAACGCCTTGAACTCCGGCGTCTGCGAGTTGGCGTCGCCGACGAAGGGTGTCAGGGTGTTGGCGATGTAGCCGGGCTTGGTCTGGCCGACGAAGCCCCAGTGGAAGGGGATCCCCACCAGGTGCACCTTCTGCCCGTTGACCGGGAACGGCTTGATGCGCTTGGTGACCACCGCCTTGGTCACGATGTGGCCGCGGTTGCTGCTCACCTTGACGCGGTCGCCGTGCTTGATGCCCTTCTCCTTGGCCAGCTCCTCGCTGATTTCCACGAAGGCCTCGGGCTGCATGATGGCGTTCAGCCGCGCATGCTTGGTCCAGGTGTGGAAGTGCTCGGTCAGGCGGTAGGTAGTCGCGGCGTACGGAAACTCCTCCTTCTTGCCGAACGCGTCCATGTCGCTCTTGAACACCCGGGCCGCGGGGTTGCTGATGGCCTTGGGGTTGTCCGGGTGCAGCGGATTCACGCCGATCGGCGTCTCGAACGGCTCGTAGTGCTCGGGGAAGGGGCCGTCCGTCATGCCGATGGCGTGCAGGCGCGCCACCCCCTCGGGGTTCATGATGAACGAGCCCATGCCGATCTCGGGTGCCGCCGTGGGCATCATGTCGGGTACGTCGGGACCGGTCCAGTTCTTACCGTTCCAGTATTCGTACTTCTTGTTCGGCGCCCAGGGCTTGCCGTCCTTGTCGGCGCTGGCACGGTTGTACAGGATGCGGCGGTTGGCAGGCCACGAGAAACCGAAGTTCTGGTACACGCCCAGGCCCGTCGGATCCTCGAGGCTGCGGCGCTTGGTCAGGTTGCCCGCCTCGCTCCAGCAGCCCGAGTAGAGCCAGTTGCCGCACGACGTGGAGCCGTCGTCACGCAACATGGCAAAGCCCGGCACTTGCTGGCCGGCCTTGACCAGCACGGCGCGCGGCGCCGACGGGTTGGCCGGATCGGCCGGCGCCAGCACGTCGCCGATCGCCTTGCCGCTGATCTCGCGCAGCAGCTCGGCAGCCGAGGGTTCGAGCGGGCGCGTGTAGTCCCACGCCAGGTTGAGGATGGGCTCGGGCAGGGCCCCGCCGTCCTTGGCGTACATCTCGCGCAGCTTCATGAACAGCAGCGCCATGATTTCCGAGTCCGGTCTGGCCTCGCCCTGCGGGTCGACGGCGTGGTCCTTCCAGATCGCGACGCGGCTGGAGTTGGTCAGCGTGCCTTCCTCCTCGGCGAAGCAGGTGCTGGGCAGGCGGAAGACCTCGGTCTGGATGCTCTCGGTCTTGACGTCGTTGAGCGCGCCGTAGTTCTTCCAGAATTCGCCCGTCTCCGACTCCAGCGGGTCGATGATGACCAGGTACTTGAGCTTGGCCAGCGCCGACGACAGCTTGTTCTTGTTGGGCACCGTGGCCAGCGGGTTGAAGCCCTGCGAGATGAAGCCGTTCATCTTGCCCTGGTGCATCAGCTCGAAGATGTGCATCGCGTCGAAGCCGCCCTCGAGCTTGGGCACCCAGTCGTAGCAGAAGTTGTTCTCCGCCGTCGCTGCCTTGCCGTAGTACGACTTCATCAGGCTCACGAAGAAGCGCGAGAAGTTGCTCCAGTAGTTGAACTGGTTGGGGCGCAAGGGCTTGGGCGTGAGCCGCTTGATGTAGCCCTCGTACGTGGTGTCGCCGTCCATCGGCGCGCCCAGGTAGCCCGAGAGCACCTCGGCATAGGCGTTCATGTCGGTCACGCCCTGCACGTTGGAGTGCCCGCGCAGCGCGTTCACGCCGCCGCCCGGCCGGCCCATGTTGCCCAGCAGCAGCTGGATCATGGCCATGGTGCGGATGTTCTGGCTCCCCACGGTGTGCTGCGTCCAGCCCAGCGCGTACAGGATGGTGCTGGTCTTGTTCGGCGCGGACATCTCGCCGAGCATCTCGCAGATCTTCAGGAACTTGTCCTGCGGCGTGCCGCAGATGTTGCTGACCATCTCCGGCGTGTAGCGGCTGTAGTGCTTCTTGAGCTGCTGGTAGACGCACAGCGGATCCTGCATGCTCTCGTCGACCTTGACGTAGCCGTCCTCGCCCAGCTGGTAGCCCCAGGTGGACTTGTCGTACTTGCGCTTGGCCTCGTCGTAGCCGCTGAAGATGCCGTTTTCCAGCTTGAAGCCGGGCTTGAGCAGGAAGGTGGCGTCGGTGTTGAACTTGACGTAGTCGTGGTGGATCTTGTCGTTGCTCAGGAGCCAGTTGATGACGCCGCCGAGGAAGGCGATGTCGCTGCCGTTCCTGATCGGCGCATAGAAATCGGCCACCGCGGACGTGCGATTGAATCGCGGGTCCACCGAGATCAGCTTGGCCTTGCGTTTCTGCATGGCCTCCACCACCCATTTGAAGCCTACCGGGTGGGCTTCGGCGGCATTGCCGCCCATCACCTGAGTTAAGCCGCGCCGCGAAGCGGCGTCGGCTTGAACGAATTGTTAGGCTATGCCTGCATCTACTGATTTGGTTGCGGCTTGGTTGCGCCGCGAACCAATGATCGAATGAAAGCAATGAGCATGCCACCTGTCAGCATGCCTAAGAAGTAGGTGCCGAAGGTCAACAGCGATAAAGGCAACGTCGCTGAAGAAGAAAGGAGGGAAACCGTCGCACTGCCGCTATTTTGGACCATGAATGTGACGACGACGAGTGTCATGAGGATGACGATTGCAAGATACAGATAGCGCATTTAGCTCTCCTTGAAGATTACGTACTGTTGGATGCAAAGCCTAACACGAGAATCAGGTCGGTATTCCTGATGTCCGTCCAAGAGTTGGTCATCGCTCCGCGACCGAATGTCGGGCCCAGACTGGTCACCGTCGGTGCGTGTCAGACGCGTGCTTGCGTGTCGATTCCTACCATGCCGAGGCCGCGCGCGACCTTGACCGTGAGATAACTGGATTCGTTGGACGATGAGCTGCACATCAGGAAACCGGTGGTCGTCCAGCGGTTCACGGTCGTGCCAGCGTCGTTCTTGGTCTGGAAGTTGGCATCGCGGTCGGCCTTCATGTGCTTGGCGATGCGGGCCACGGCCTCATCCCACGAGATGCGCTTCCATTCCTTGCTGCCGGCCTCGCGCACCGACGGGAACTTGATGCGGGCGGGGGAGTTGATCATGTCCATCACGCCCGCGCCCTTGGGGCACAGCGAGCCGCGGCTGACCGGATTGTCCGGATCGCCCTCGACGTGGATCACGTGGCTCTTGGCGTTCTTGGCCTTGTCGCCCAGCGCGTAGATCAGCATGCCGCAGCTCACCGAGCAGTACGGACAGATGCTGTGCGAGACGGAAGCGTGGGTCAGCTTGAAGGCGCGTGTCTCGGCCAGCGCGGCGGTGGGTGAAAAGCCCAGGGCCACCATGCTGGAACCGAGCAGTCCCGCCCCGCTGACGCGGAAGAACTGTCTGCGGTGCATATCCATGCGGATTCTCCTTTCGTTGGGGGAGATGAGAAAAGCCGTCTCGTCGGTGGACGCGAAAAACCTTCTCATCGAGAGATGCCAGGACAGTCTAGGTATTAGGACCGTGTCGTTACATCAGGTAAACCCTAGGAGCACGTCGCCCCGGCGCCCCCGCGCAAAAATCGGGTTGATTCTCATTCGCGCAGACAGCGCCCATCGACGAAGACGCGCAGCGCCCCCGGGGGCAGCGCCGTCCACTGCTCGTTGCGCGTGAGCGGCGCGGTGGCGACGATGGCCACCTGGTCGTTCGGCGTGGTGCAGGTGGCGAAGTCCAGGCTCAGGTCGTCGTCGCTCAGCTGCGCGGTGGCGAACGGATAACGGCGCTCGATGTAGTGCAGGTGCGTGCTCGCATGCGCCCACAGCGCCTCGCCGTTGGAGAGCAGGCAATTGAAGGTGCCGTGCGGCGCGACCTGCGCGGCGAGCTCGCGCAGCGTGAGCGTGAGCTCGGCCACGCTGGGCACGCCGGCGTGCGACTTGGCCAGCTCCTGCATGATCCAGCAGAAGACATGCTCGCTGTCGGTGCTGCCCACCGGATGGAACTGCGCGTGCAGGCGCGGGCGGAAATCCTTCAGGTCGCCGTTGTGCGCGAACACCCAGTAGCGGCCCCAGAGCTCGCGCACGAAGGGGTGGCAGTTCTCCAGGCTCACGACGCCCTGCGTCGCCTTGCGGATGTGAGCGATGACGTTGCGGCTCTTCACCGGGTAGCGCCGTATCAGCTCGGCCACGGGCGAATCGGCCGCGCGCTCGTGATCGACGAAATGGCGCAGGCCCTTGCCCTCGAAGAAGGCGATGCCCCAGCCGTCCACGTGGTCCGCCGTGTGACCGCCGCGCTCGGCAAAGCCGGTGAAGCTGAAGGTCACGTCGGTCGGGGTGTTGGCATTCATGCCGAGCAACTGGCACATGATGAAAACAAGGAAGTGGTCGCAAGAGCCATTGTGGATGCGAAAATCGGGCGGCACCGTCTTGCAGCGATCAAGGCCGGGCGCCGTTGTTTCCGTCTCATGTAAGCTAACCCACTGGACGCGCGGCGCTCGCGCGTGGAGGAGATCTCGATATGCTAATCGGAGTACCTGCCGAGACATTGGCCGGTGAAAAGCGCGTGGCCACCGTGCCCGACGTCGTTGAAAAACTCGTCAAGCTGGGCTTTCAGGTCGCCATCGAATCTGGCGCGGGCGAAGCCGCGAACTTCAGCGACGACGCCTACCGCACGGCCGGCGCCGAGGTGCTGCCCGACGCCGCGACGCTGTGGGCACGATCGGACATCGTCCTCAAGGTACGCCCGCCGAGCGAGAGCGAAGTGGCGCTGATGCACGAGGGCGGCACGCTGATCGGCTTCATCTGGCCGGCGCAGAACCCGGCGCTGATGGAGCAGCTCGCGGCCAGGAAGGCCACGGTGCTGGCGATCGACTGCCTGCCACGCACGCTCTCGCGCGCGCAGAAGATGGACGCGCTGACCTCCACGGCCGGGGTCTCCGGCTACCGCGCGGTGATCGAGGCGGCCAACGCGTTCGGCCGGTTCTTCAACGGCCAGATCACCGCCGCGGGCAAGGTGCCTCCGGCCAGGGTGTTCATCGCCGGCGCCGGCGTGGCGGGCCTGGCGGCCATCGGCACGGCAGCGAACCTGGGCGCCGTCGTGCGGGCGAACGATACGCGCGCCGAGGTCGCCGACCAGGTCAAGTCGCTGGGCGGCGAGTTCGTCAAGGTCGATTATGAGGAAGAGGGCTCGGGCGGCGGCGGCTACGCCAAGGTGATGAGCGAGGGCTTCCAGGCCGCGCAGCGCCAGATGTACGCCACCGAGGCGAAGAACGCCGACATCATCATCACCACCGCCCTGATCCCGGGCAAGCCGGCGCCCAAGCACAACACCGCCGAGATGGTGCAGAGCATGAAGCCGGGCAGCGTGATCGTCGACATGGCCGGCGAGCAGGGCGGCAACTGCGAGCTCACGGTGCCGGGCGAGGCCGTGGTGCGCCACGGCGTGACCATCGTCGGCTACACCGACCTGCCTTCGCGCCTGGCCAAGCAGTCGTCCACGCTCTACGCCACCAACCTGCTGCGCCTGACCGAGGAACTGTGCAAGGCCAAGGACGGCGTGGCCGTGGTGAACATGGAAGACGACGCCATCCGGGGCCTCACGGTCATCAAGGACGGCACCGTCACCTGGCCGGCGCCGCCGCTCAAGGCAGCGCCCGTCCCTGCGCCCAAGGCCGCCGCGGCGGCGCCCGTCGCAGCCAAGAAATCCGCCCACGGCCCGGGCGAGCCGATGTCGGGCAAGTCGCTCTCCATCGTCTTCGCCGTGCTGGCCGTGCTGTTCTGGGCGATCGGCGCCTACGCGCCGACGGCCTTCCTCGGGCACTTCACGGTGTTCGTGCTGGCCTGCTTCATCGGCTACATGGTGGTGTGGAACGTCACGCCCTCGCTGCACACACCCCTGATGAGCGTGACCAACGCCATCTCCAGCATCATCGCCATCGGCGCGCTGATCCAGATCGCGCCGCCCGAAGCGGGCACCAACGGGCGGCCCGACACGCTCATCCTCTGGCTCGCCTTCGCGGCGCTGGTGCTCACCGGCATCAACATGTTCGGCGGCTTCGCCGTCACCAAACGCATGCTGGCGATGTTCCGCAAGTAGGCCGCGCCGTCACAACCAGAACCAGAGGAAGAGAACAACCATGTCCGCAAGTCTCGTGACGGTGGCCTACCTGGGCGCTGCCATCCTGTTCATCCTGAGCCTGGGAGGGCTCTCCAATCCCGAAACCTCGCGCCGCGGCAACCTGCTGGGCATGATCGGCATGGCGCTGGCGGTGCTGGCCACGGTGTTCGGCCCGCGCGTGCACGCCTCGGGCATCGCCTGGATCGTCGGCGCGCTGGTGATCGGCGGCGGCATCGGCCTGTGGGCCGCGCGCACCGTCAAGATGACGCAGATGCCCGAGCTGATCGCGCTCATGCACAGCCTGGTGGGCCTGGCGGCCTGCATCGTCGGCTTCGCCAGCTATGTCGACACCTCGATCCAGTTCGCAGGGGCTGAAAAGACCATCCACGAGGTGGAGATCTACCTGGGCATCCTGATCGGCGCGTACACCTTCTCGGGCTCGCTCATCGCCTTCGGCAAGCTCTCGGGCAAGATCGGCGGCAAGCCCGTGCTGCTGCCGGGGCGCCACTGGCTCAACCTGCTGGTGCTGCTGGTGATCGTCTGGTTCGGCAAGCAGTTCCTGGCCGCGCCCGACGCGCAGGCGGGGATGGCGCCGCTGCTCGTCATGACCGTGCTGGCGCTGCTGCTCGGCGTGCACATGATCATGGCCATCGGCGGCGCCGACATGCCGGTGGTGATCTCCATGCTCAACAGCTACTCGGGCTGGGCGGCGGCGGCCACGGGGTTCATGCTCAGCAACGACCTGCTCATCGTCACCGGCGCGCTGGTGGGCTCCTCGGGCGCCATCCTGTCCTACATCATGTGCAACGCGATGAACCGCAATTTCGTCAGCGTCATCGCCGGGGGCTTCGGCTCGGGCGGCGGCGCGTCGGCGGCCAAGAAGGGAGACGCGGGCGAGCCCCAGGGCGAGGTCACGCCAGTGAGCGCCACCGAGACCGCCGAGCTGCTGCGCGAGGCCAAGGAAGTGGTCATCGTGCCCGGCTACGGCATGGCCGTGGCGCAGGCGCAGCACACCGTCTACGAGATCACGCAGACGCTGCGCGAGAAGGGCGTGAACGTGCGCTTCGCCATCCACCCGGTGGCCGGGCGCATGCCGGGCCACATGAACGTGCTGCTGGCCGAGGCCAAGGTGCCCTACGACATCGTGATGGAGATGGACGAGATCAACGAGGACTTCCCCGACACCGACGTGGCCATCGTCATCGGCGCCAACGACATCGTCAACCCG
>CAUJIM010000059.1 GCA_963205335.1 Pseudomonadota bacterium | reverse complement strand
GAACTTCAAGTTCCTACAACCGTTCGGGCTGCAGAGAAGGACGGTCCGGCTCAGGCGCCCAGTGCTCAATCACGGGCTTCAAACATCCCAGAGGCCGCTCGGGCTACCCGAGCCGGTCCGAGGCTTAAAGATACAAGGCCGGGGCAGTTGGTACCCGCCGGGCTTGGCCCCGCGTTGACCGCGTCGCGCCCCATGCTGTGGCCAGCCCCCACCGTGAAGCCGGAGAACCTCCCTTTGTAGGTGATGGCATTGTCGGCGCGCGCATTGGGAAAATACGCATCCAGCGTGGCAATGCTGTGCGCGCCCGCGCCGATGACATCGGCATCCAGCATGGACCAGAACAGCATCGTGTACTGGCGCCCCAGGCCAACGGAGCCCCACGCTCCATCCAGGCTCAGGAAGGATTGGCGTCCGAACGCCCGGCCACCCTGGGCCAGCGTACCGTTGGTCATCGCCATCCCCATTTCGAGCACGAAACCCGCGCTCAAACCGTTGCCCAGGTTCTCGCGGCCGCGAAACCCCATGCGCGACGGTGCGCTGGCCGCCAGGTCAGGCATGCGGGTCATGCCAGTCCGGCTCGCGCCGACATTCGTCAGGTACTCGACGCCGGTGTCCACCAGGCCATACATCGCCACGGACGACTGCGCATGGCCAATACCGACTGAGCTCGCGAGTGCCGCGGCCAGGCCAAGTTGCTTCCACATCAGGTTGTCTCCTTGTTTTTCCAGTTGGGTTCAGGGTCAAAGCAAAGCGGCGCCCACGCCTCAGAAGGTGTGAATGAACCGCGCGTGCCCGAAAGGATCGCCAAAACCTGTCCGATCAAGGCGCAAAGCGCAGACGTAGCGGGGGCTACGGCGAGCATTTGCGCTGCCTCCCGGGCGGGTTTTGGCGGTCAAGGCGGGCATGAGGGGTTCGTTCACGCCTTCTCAGGCGATCGCGGATGGCAAGGGCGAGCAGTCGGCCTGCGCGCTCAACTCCACGAGCATTCGCGCGCACAGTTCGCCGCGCAGCGGCTCGGCCGAGTGCCACAGGTTGCGTTGTTCGTGTGGGTCCGCCTTCAGGTCGTACAGCTCGCAAAGGTCCGGCAGGTTGCTGACCGTGAGGCGCCAGCGCTCGTTTACCAGGCTGCGCAGGCGATAGCGGCGGTGTCCATGGGGCAGCACCACGGGCTCGCTTTCAATGATCACCCCCGCCCGCTCCGCTGCCGCGCCGGTGCCTTCCAGCCAAGGCATCAGGTCGATGCCCTGCATGCCGTTGAACGGGGCCAGGCCGCAGCGCGCGAGCACGGTCTGCGCGATGTCCAGCGTGCCGCAAGGCAGCTCCATGGTTGCGCCTCGGCGAGCCAGCGCCGGATCGCACCAGATGAACGGCACCCGCGTCAGCCCGGCAAAATGCATCGCGCCCTTGAGGACCATGCCATGGTCGCCCATCATGTCCCCGTGATCGCTGGTGAACATCACCACGGTGTCGCGCACCTGGTCAAGCGACCGTAAGGTCGCCATGATCCGCCCCACCTGTTCGTCGATCAGCGACACCATGCCGTAGGTGAGCGCGATCGTTTCCCGGCACTCGCGCGCGCTCACGCCGTAGGCGCCGTATCCCTCGCGCGACCCGCCCTCCCGGGTGTGGCGGTGCACGTCACGCACGAGCCGTGAATCACCAGGCTCCCCAAAGCTCTGCGGCAGGGCGACGTCGGCGGGGGTATACATGTCCCAGAAGCGCCCCGGAGGGGTGAAGGGATGGTGCGGATCGGGGAAGGAAACCTGGAGGAAGAACGGCCGGCCAGGCCAGGCCCCGGCGTGCGCCTGCAGCCACGCGCAGGCACGCTCTCCCACCCAGGTGGACGGGTAGAGCGCCTCGGGCATCGCGGTCCGCCAAGCCTGCGGCGCGCTGTAGCCCGGGGCATCCAGCGCGTTCTCGCGTCCGCGGAATCGATCGGGGTGCGGATGCCGCTCGGCGAGCCAACGGGCATAGTCGCCATGCACCTGGTCACCGTGGAAGGTGGCCAGCTCCACATGATCGAACCCGTAGTACGGCGTATCGACCGCGCCCCGCTTGCCGCTGCGCCAGTCGGGTGTCCATTCCTGGCCGTAGCCCGCGCCCTCGCGCCGATTCTTGCGCGCGTCCTGCAGCGCCGCCGGCGGCGCTTCGCCCCCGTTGGCGTTGACCCAGCGCCGCCGCGCCGGTCCGTCGTAGCCAAAGGATTGCAGGTGGGACTTGCCCACCAGCGCCGTGGCGTAGCCTGCCGCACGCAGCAGCTCGACGAAGGTGGTGTGCTCGCGCGACAGGTCGATGCCGTTGTGCACTACCCCGTGCAGCGAGGGCAGGCGCCCGGTCATCAGCGTCGCGCGGTTGGACATGCAGGTGGTGCTGGCCGCGTGAAAGCACGTGGCACGCACCCCGTCGCGCGCCAGCCCGTCGATGTGCGGCGTGCGCAGCAGCGCATTGCCCGCGCAGCCGAGGTGATCCGCGCGCTGCTGGTCCGTGACGATCAGCAGCACGTTGGGACGAGGAACAGCCATGGATCAGTCCGCCGTGATGTCGAATTCCCTGAACAGCCGGCCGTAGCGTTCGTAGTCGGCCCGGGTCTTGTCGATGAAGGCCTGCCGCGACAGATCCTGGATTTCCTGATACATGCGCTTGAAATGGCCCGCGATGTCCGACTCGGCCATGATCTCGCGCAGCGTCTGGTGGATGTCGTCGGCGAGCGCGGCAGGCATGTGCCCGGGGCCATAGACGCCGAACCAGATGTCGATATCCCCCCCCGGGTAGCCCTGCTCGGCCAGCGTCGGCACCTCCGGCAGAAACGGGCTGCGCCTGGTATCGGCGGTGGCCAGCGCGACGAGCTTTCCGGAGTCGATCAGCGGCTTGGCCACGGGCAGCCCCAGGTAGATGAGGCCCACGTGGCCGCCCAACACGTCGTTGATCGCAGGCGACGTGCCCTTGTAGGGAATCCCGGGCAGATCCACCTTCGCGACCTTGTTGAACATTTCGCCGACGACGTGCATCGGCGAGCCGTTGCCGGGCGTGGCATAGCTCAGCTCCTTGCCCGACTGGACTAGCCGCACCAGCTCCTTGGCGCTCTTCACGCCGAGCGATGGACGGGCCAGCAGCAGCATCGACGAGGTCGACAGCAGGGAAATCGGCGTGTAGTCCCGCACCACATCAGCGTGGCCGCCCGCCCCCTTCGGGCTGGCGAAAGGCGTCATGGTGAAGGTGTTGGGCGTCACCAGCAGCGTGTGGCCATCGGGCTCCGCGCGGGCCACCGAGTCGTTGCCGATATTGCCGGACGCACCCGGGCGGTTCATCACCACAACCGGTGTTTTCCAGCGTGCCTGCAGGCGGGACGCGAGCAAGCGTGCGATCTGGTCCGGCGCGCCACCCGCCGGAAACGACACCACCACCGTGACCGGCTTGCCGGGCTGTGTGGGCATCGTCTGCGCATGCAGGGCCCAGGGGCTCGTCGCAACCGCCATCGCCAGCATCAGGCGCTTGAAAAACATCCGCATCCATGTCTCCTTGTCGTGGCCCGACTTTACGGATCGGCTCGAAACAGACAAAGTACGGCATAGCTTGAAACATCTTCCACACGCAGTGGTAAATCCATGGACAGACTTCGACTCATCAACACCTTCATCCGGGTGGCAGAGACCGAGAATTTCAGCAGCGCGGCCCAGTCGCTGCACCTGTCGCCACAGGCCGTGAGCGCGCAGATCGCGCAGCTGGAGGTCTGGCTGGGCGTGCGGCTGTTCCACCGCACCACCCGGCGCATCGCCATGACCGATGAAGGGCAACTGTTCTATGAACACTGCAACGCAGGGCTTCGGACCATCGACGACGCGGAGCGCAAGCTGCGCGATCGGGCCGACGAGATGCAGGGCAAGGTGCGCGTATTCAGCAGCTTCAGCCTCGGACAATTGCTCGTCGCCCCCCTGCTCGCCACCTTTACCGCGCAGCACCCGGACATTCAGGTGGAGCTGATGACGCAGCGTGAATGGCCAGACACGGTCGACCTGCGCATGGACATCGGCGTGATCGGCGGCACGCTGCTCAACGCTTCGCTGGTCGCGCGCCGCGCGGGCCACTTCACCCATCTGCTATGCGCTTCGCCGGCCTATCTACGAGCCCACGGCACGCCCCAAGCGCCCAGTGACCTGCTGCGCCACCGCTGCATCGGGCTGCACCACCCGAGGACCAATCGCATCTGGCCCTGGACCTTCACCGCCGGCAACAAGCTGGCCCGCCTCGAACTGCCGCTCGCGCTGCTGACGCAAGACCCGGCGGTGCAGCGCCAGTGGGTACTGCACGGCGAGGGCATCGCCCAGCTGCCGGACTACTACGCCCGGCCCTTGGTCGCCACAGGCACGCTCCAGGAGCTGGCGCTCGGCTACCAGGGGCCTCGCATCGACGTGCACGTATTCATGCCGCAGCGCGAATACGTATCGCGCCGTTGCAAATTGCTGAGCGACTTCCTCTACCAGCACCTGCGCGACGCCCTGCGCCGCTGACCGCACCCGCCCGCGGGAGCAGCCACCTACAATCGCATTTCCAGCCGCTGGATGAACACCATGACCCGCTGTACCCGCCTGTTCCCCTGTTGGGCCGTGTTGGCCATCGCCCTCGCCTGGCTGCCCGCCGGCGCCGAGCAGCAGCCGCTGGCCGCCTCCGGCGCGGGGGTGCGCAGCTTCCCCGCGGCGGCGCTGCGCGGCTCGGTGACCTTCGTCGCGGCCAACAAGGTACAGCTCAACGGCCAGCCGGTGCGCAGCGCGCCGGGCCTGCGCGTGTTCGACGCCAGAAACCACCTCGTGATGCCGCACACGCTGCGCGGCAAGACGTACACCGTGCACTACCTGACGGAGCGCTCCACCGGCATGCTGCACACCGTGTGGCTGCTCACCGAGGCGGAAGCCGCCAGGCCGCGCGCCGCGCCCGGCATGGTGGTGCGCAACTTCAGCTTCGAGTCGGAGCAGCCCGAGCCCGCCGGGCAGCGCTGAACGCGCCGGCTCCCCCGCGCGGCAGCCACGCCCGCGCCGCCTCTTCCGCCTTTTCCCGCGAGACCGCCATGAGCAAGAAAGTCTTCATCAAAACCTTCGGCTGCCAGATGAACGAGTACGACTCGGGCAAGATGCTCGACGTGCTGGCCGACAGCAAGGGCTACGAGGCCACCGACAACCCCGACGAGGCCGACCTGGTACTGTTCAACACCTGCTCGGTGCGCGAGAAGGCACAGGAAAAAGTGTTCTCCGACCTGGGGCGCGTCAAGCACCTCAAGGACAAGGGCGTGCTGATCGGCGTGGCCGGCTGCGTCGCGAGCCAGGAGGGCGCGGAGATCATCCAGCGAGCGCCCTTCGTCGACCTGGTCTTCGGCCCGCAGACGCTGCACCGCCTGCCGCAGATGCTCGATGCCCGCCTGGCCGAGAACCGCCCGCAGGTCGACGTCAGCTTTCCCGAAATCGAAAAGTTCGACCACCTGCCGCCGGCGCGCACCGAGGGCTGCACCGCCTACGTCTCGATCATGGAAGGCTGCTCCAAGTACTGCAGCTACTGCGTCGTGCCCTACACGCGCGGCGAGGAGATCAGCCGGCCGCTGGAGAGCGTGCTGCTGGAAGTGGCCGAGCTGGCCGACCAGGGCGTGAAGGAAGTCACGCTGCTGGGCCAGAACGTCAACGCCTACCGCGGCAAGATGGGCCAGGGCGGCGAGACTGCCGACTTCGCGCTGCTGCTCGAATACGTGGCCGAGATCCCCGGCGTGGAGCGCATCCGCTACACCACCAGCCACCCCAACGACTTCACCCCGCGCCTGATCGAGGCCTACGCCCACATCCCCCAGCTCGCGGGCCACGTGCACCTGCCGGTGCAGCACGCGAGCGACAAGATCCTGTCGTACATGAAGCGCGGCTACACCATCGCCCAGTACAAGAAGACCATCGCCGCGCTGCGCGCGGTGCGCCCCGGCATGGCGATCGGCAGCGACTTCATCATCGGCTTTCCGCGCGAGACCGAAGACGACCACGCGCAGCTCCTGCGCCTCATCGAGGAGCTGCGCTTCGACAACTCCTTCAGCTTCATCTTCAGCCCGCGCCCCGGCACGCCCGCCGCCAGCCTGCGCGACGACACGCCCAGGGAAGTGAAGGAGCGGCGCCTGCACGAGGTGCAGGCGCTGATCAACCGCCACATCCACGAGATCAGCGAGGAGCGCGTGGGCACGGTGCAGCGCATCCTGGTCGAGGGCCCGAGCAAGCGCGACGCACAAGAACTCAAGGGCCGCACCGAGTGCAACCGCGTGGTCAACTTCCCCGGCGACGCCGCGCTCATCGGCCGGATGATCGACGTGAAGATCACCGAGGCGCGCGCCTTCACGCTGCGCGGCGAGGTGTGCCACGCGGCGGCGACCGCCCGAGAATTCACCCTGTAGATGGGCGAGCGCCTGCCTCATGACGCACCGGCAGCCTGCCGGTGCTCTTGATTTTCCAGGCTCTGGGTTTTCATGCGCATCCAACCGGCGACGGACATGCCGAATTCGTCTTGAAACCAGCGCGCGAAAGACTGGGGCGCGGTGAAGCCGAGCAGCAGGGCCAATTCACTTCGCTTGCAGACAGGGCCTGCCATATAACGTATGGCGAGTTCATGCCGGACCTCCCGCATCAGCGCGTTGAACGAGCTGCCCTCCCGGAGCAGGTGGCGCCGCACCGTGCGAACGTCCATTCCGAGCGCTTTGGCCACCATGTCGAGTGAGCAGTTGCCCGTCGCCAGCGTCGTCAATATCAGCTTGCGTACCTGCGTCATCGCACTGCGGGGCGCACCCGCACTCAGCGTTTGCACGTAGTGGTAGGCGTATCGTCCCAGCCGCGAGTTCGTCAGCACCGGCCGTTGCAGGTCGGATGCCTTCAAGACGATCCCATTGATCGACTCCCTGAAATCCACCCGGCTCGAAAACACACGCCGATAGACGCTTCGATCGATCGGAGCGTCGTGCATGAAGCACACCCGCTGAGGTTCCCACGTGCCAGGCAGCGCCTGCTTGAGGAAACGATAGACGACCGTCACCGAAAGTCCCAGCGACTGGCGAATCGGAGAGGTGCGGCCGATGTAATCGAAACACAGGTGGGCATGCGTCGGACCTTCCTCCAGCCAGAGCTGGAGAGACTGGTTGTGCAGATGCATGAAACGAATGAGCATCTGCAGCGACGAACGCACGTCTTCCTGCTCGCGCACCAGAAAGGCCAATGGGCCAAGAACCAGGAATTCGCGCGATTCGGCGAGCCTGACGCCGAAATCCTGCCAGCCCGACAGCTCGGCGGACCGCTCGAACAGCTGACCAATGGCCTCCGACGGAACGAAAAGGTCCGGGTCGTCGAGGCAAGCAGGGTCCAGCCCCACCTCTTTCAGCATGGCCACCGGATCCAGCCCCGCCGCCTGTGCGATGGCAACGTAGTTGGTCAGTGAGGCACTGCGTGTCAGAAGCTTCATGGTTTACCCTCGATGTCCGATTTCGTTCTTCATTTGTCCGATTCTGTTCTATCAAATAATAGACTAATTTCTATGCTTGAAGCAGTCCAGTCCACACAACCGAGCTGCTTTCCATGTCTCTTCCCAATTCCTTCCAAGAACACGCCAGTGCCTGGCGAGGCGATGTCCTGCGCAGCAAACCCGGCGAATGGACCATGACGCTGGACCCGGCCGACAACGCCATACTGCGCCGCGCCGTGGACGGCGCACGCGCTCGTGGCCTGGGTATTCCGCATTTGCGCAAAGACGATGTCGACCTCGGGAATCTGGCACCCAAGCTCCAGGCACTGAAACACGAAGTCCTCCAGGGGCGCGGTTTTGTCCTGCTGCGTGGCTTCGACATCGACGACTACACGCTGCAGGATGCGGCGCTGGCGTACTGGTGCCTCGGGACGCACCTGGGTCGAGGCACTGCGCAAAATGCCCAGGGCGATCTCCTGGGGCACGTCACCAACCTCGGCGTCGACTATCGAAGCGATCCACGTGCACGCGGCTACCAGACTCGCCAGAGCCTGCCCTACCACAACGACGCCATGGACATCGTGGGCCTGCTTTGCATCCACCCCGCCCGATCGGGCGGCCTCTCGCGGATCGTGAGTTCGACCGCGATTCACAACGCGCTCTTGCACCGCCGTCCCGACTTGCTGGAGGTGGCCTACGCCAATTTCCACTTCGATCGTCGGGGCGAAGCACCGGAGAACAAGCCTCCGTACTATCGTGGCCCGCTGTTCGAACTCAGCGATGGCCATTTCTTCGGGCGCTACAACCGCGCCTACATCGAATCCGCGCAGCGTTTTCCCGACGTGCCGCGCCTGACCGCAGCGCAACGCGAGCTGCTGGATCTCATTGATTCCATGTGCAACGACGAATCGATGCACCTGTCCATGGAACTGCAGCGCGGCGACATGCAGTTCATTTCGAACTACACCACCTTGCACTCGCGCACGGACTATGAAGACGGCCCGGACCCCGATCTGCGCCGACACCTGCTGAGGCTGTGGCTGAACACCGGCTTCTTCTCTCGGCTGCCGCCGTCGTATGAGGATCGCTACGAAGACATGGTCGCCTGGCAAAAAGACCCCAAGCCGCCCATTTTTGACTTGTCGGCCATTCATGCGGAGTTGGCGCACTAGGAATGGTCCGCATGACCCCTACGGCGCCCAGGCGTTCATGGCTGTCAATCGACGCAACCCTCAGTCATGCGTCGAGCAGCCATTTTTTCGAAGAACCTGTTTGCCATGCACCGAAGCCGGCAGAGGCACAGACGGTGCGTGGCCCTTTGCACGGATGACACATCGATGCGCGGTACCGAACCTGCGCGTATTGGCATTTTGTGGAACCAGAAGATCGAGACCCTATGAAAAACATCGCAATCCAATCCAGTGACATGGCCACGGGGAACGCCAGCGGACTTTCTCGCCGAAGCTTGCTGCTCGCGGCCGCAGGAACCGGCATGTGGGCCGCACAGGCCGCGAGCGCGTGGGCGAACGAAACCGAATCCTGGCCCAGCAAGACCGTGCGCCTGGTGGTTCCGGCGCCCCCCGGGGGTGTCTCCGACAACCTGGCACTGCTCCTGGCCGAACAGATGAGTGCCCAGCTGAACCGGCCGGTCATTGTCGAAAATCTGCCCGGCGGCAGCGGAGTCATCGGCTGCCGTGCCGTGCTCTCCGCGCCGGCCGATGGACACACCATGCTGGTGATCACCAGCTCCATCCTGGTCGAAGTGCCGCACGTCCTGAAGCTGCCCTATGCGCCTCTCAAGGATTTCGTGCAGGTCGCAGACATGGTCCGGGTGCCTCTCGTGTTGGTCGGCAATGCCGGTTTCCCTGCCAAGACGTATGAAGAACTGGTCCGCGTGCTGCAAGCCAATCCCAGGCAATACAGCGTCGCCTCATACAGCACCGGCACCCGCGCGCACTATGCGGCAGTGGCCTTCAACCATCTCGCGGGGGTTGACCTGCAGCACGTTCCCTACAAGGGGTCGCCTCCGGCGGTCGCGGACCTGCTCGCCGGTCACGTGCCGCTCGCCTTCGAGGCGCTGCCCAACGTCATCAACCACATCCGAAGCGGCAAGCTGCGCGCGTACGCCATTCTTGGCCCTGAGCGGCTGGACCTTTTGCCCGGAGTACCGAGCTTCACCGAGCATGGCCTGTCCGACCTCACGCTGGGCGGTTGGCAAGGTGTCTGGCTCTCGTCGCTGACACCGGCCCCTTTGGTGAACCGTATCCACGATGCCATCGCCAAAGCTTTTGCGAATTCTCGCGCCAGCCAGCTGCTGGCCGGCCAGGGTTATGAGTTTTCTCCTCCAATGACCCTGGAGCAACAGAAAAAAGAATTCGCCGAGGCATACGAGAGAAACGCCAGCATCGTCAAGAAGTACGCCATCCAGGCCAATTGACACACCGCTTGCCTTGCAAGGAAGCGGCGCCTCGATTCAGGCATTGACCGCAAGGGCAAGACGGAAGGCCTGCGCCCTGGCCACTGGCTGTTCCCGCGTCGCACCGCAGCAGCCGGCGCGAAGCTTATGGAAAATCCTAAAAGCAGGTATGGATGGCGCCGCTGATGGCGCCATCGTCTTCCACGATAGGCATCCAGCGCCACTTGTCGAAGGTGGTGCAGGGGTGCGAGATGCCCAGCTCCACCCGGTCGCCCACCTGCGGCGGCGCGCCGGCCGCATCGAAGCGCAGGTAGGCGTGCTGGTCGTTGAGCGCAGTGACGCGCCAGTCTGCGGGCGCGTCCACCGCCCCGCGCAAGCCGTGGCGCGACCAGCGCACGGGCCGGGGCAGATCGATGTCGAACGACACGTCGCGCCGCCCGGCATTGAGCAGCGCCAGGCCCGGCTCGGGCACCGACTGGACCAGCGCCCAGACGGTGAGCGCGGGCCGCAGGCTGTCTTGCAAGCCTTCGCGCCCGGCCAGCAGGCGCACGAAGCGCTGGTAGTTGCCGTGGTCGTGCGTCAGGTAGCAGCCTGAGCGCAGGATGCCCTGCACAGGGAGCGAGAGCCCCTGCAGCCTGAGCAGCGGCAGCACCAGGTCGAACACCGCGGAGCCGCCGGCCGAGAGCAGGATGTGCTCCTCGCCCGCCGCCCAGAGCCGCTCGGCGTCCACGGCGCGCGCCAGTGCGCTGGCGCGCTGCACCAGGTCGGTGACGGCCCGCGCGTCGTGCGCGCTGTCGCACTGCGCCACCAGTCCCTCGTAGCACTCGATGCCGCACAGGCGCAGCGCGCGGCTGGCGGCGACGGCGCGCGCCAGGGCCAGGGCCTGCTCGTGCGTGCGGCAGCCGCTGCGCTGGCCGGCGATGCCCAGCTCCAGCAGCACGTCGAATGCGCGGGTGCTGCCGCGGCGCGCGGCCCAGCCCTCTATCAGCGCCAGCTGCTGCGGCGAATCCACGAGGAACCAGACGCGCAGGCCGGCGTGCCGCGCCAGCAGCGCGTCGAGCGCATCCAGGTCCGCGTCCTGCAGCACCTCGTTGGCGATCACGATGCGCCGCGCGCCCGCGGCCACGCCGACGCGCGCCTGCCAGACGCTGGCGAAGGTGAGCCCCCAGGCCCCGGCGGCCAGCTGCATCGCGCACAGCTCGGGCGACATCGTGGTCTTGCCGTGCGGCGCGAGCCATACGCCGCGCTCCCGGGCGTAGCGCTGCATCCACGCCAGGTTGTGCATGAGCGCGCCGCGCCCCAGGATCGCCAGCGGCAGCGGCAGGTCGCCCGCGAGCACGTTCCAGCCGCGCGCGCCGATGCCATCCACGGACGACGGCGGCGCCGTGAGCGGATAGCCCTTGAGCGAGGCATCGAGCACGAAGGAAGCAGGCATCACGCACTCTCTTGTTGATAGCTTCCAGCGCTTGCTGCACAAGCGCTAGAGCCCAAAAACATTCAAAAAGGCATTCCCGGCATGCCCTTCATGCCGCCCATGCGTTTCATCATCTTCATCAGGCCGCCGCCCTTCATCTTCTTCATCATGGTGCGCATCTGGTCGAACTCGCTGAGCAGGCGGTTGACCTCCTGCACCTGCACGCCCGCGCCGCTGGCGATGCGCTTCTTGCGCGTGGCCTTGATGATTTCGGGCTTGCGCCGCTCGGCCGGGGTCATGCTGCAGATGATGCCCTCCTTGCGCCGCACGTCGCGCTCGGCCTTGTCCATGTCCATCTGGCCGGCCTTGGCGGTGAGTTGCGCGGGCAGCTTGTCCATCAGGCTGGACAGCCCGCCCATCTGCTTCATCTGCTGCAGCTGGCCGAGGAAGTCGTTGAGGTCGAAGCCGTCGCCGCTCTTGACCTTGGCCGCGAGCTTTTGCGCTGCCTCCAGGTCCACGCCCGCCGATACCTGCTCGACCAGCGCGACGATGTCGCCCATGCCCAGGATGCGGCCAGCGTGGCGCTCGGCGTCGAACACCTCCCGGCCGTCGATCGTCTCGGACACGCCGGCGAACTTGATCGACGCGCCGGTGATGGCGCGCACCGACAGCGCCGCACCGCCGCGCGAGTCGCCATCGAGCTTGGTCAGGACGATGCCGGTGAGCGGCAGCGCCTCCTTGAACGCCTTGGCCGTGTTCACCGCGTCCTGGCCCTGCATGGCGTCGACCACGAACAGCGTCTCCACGGGGTTCAGCACCGCGTGCAGGTCCTTGATCTCCTGCATCAGCACCTCGTCGATCGCGAGGCGCCCGGCGGTGTCAACCAGCAGCACGTCGAAGAAATGCCTTTTCGCGTAGTCCAGCGCGGCGATGGCGATATCGCGCGGCTTCTGCTCCGGGCTGCTGGGGAACCACTCGGCCCCCGCCTGCGCCGTGACGGTCTTGAGCTGCTCGATCGCCGCCGGGCGGTACACGTCGCCCGAAACGGTGAGCACCTTCTTCCTGCGCTTCTCGATCAGGTGCTTGGCCAGTTTTGCCGTCGTCGTCGTCTTGCCCGCGCCCTGCAGGCCGGCCATCAAAATCACCGCGGGCGGCTGCGCGGCCAGGTTGATGTCGGCCACCCCCTCGCCCATGGTGGCGGCCAGCTCCTTGTTGACGATGCCCACCAGCGCCTGGCCGGGCTTCAAGCTGCCCATCACCTCCTGGCCCAGCGCCTTGTCCTTGACGCGCGCGACGAAGTCGCGCACCACGGGCAGCGCGACGTCGGCCTCCAGCAGCGCCATGCGCACCTCGCGCAGCATGTCCTGCACGTTGGATTCGGTGATGCGGGCCTGGCCGCGCATCTCCTTGACGAGACGGGTGAGTTTTTCGGTCAGCGCGGAGGCCATGGGAATCGAGCTCCAGAGGGGCCGCAATACCCCGGTGGCGGTGTCCCCCGCAAGGCGGCGAGGGACTAAACTGCGTGTCCATGATTTTACCGACCGCGTCATCGCAGGCATGGCTGCTGGCCGGCGCCGCGGCGCTGGCCTATCTGCTGCCCGTGGCCATCGCCGCCGGCCGGGGCGGCGCGCCCAGCCGCCTGGCCATGGCGCCGGCCTGGGGGCTGCACGCGCTCGCGCTCGCCTGGGGGCTGCTGGGCGCCGCGCCGCACTTCGGCTTCGCGTCCGCGCTGTCGATGACGGTGTGGCTGGTGCTCGCCACCTACGCGGTCGAGCGCCAGCTCCTGCCGCAACTGCACTCGCAGCGCGCACTGGTCGGCATGGCACTGCTCGCCAGCGTGGCGGTGCTCGCCGCGGCCGCCTTTCCCGGCCTGCCGCTCGAGCCGCACGCCTCTCCCTGGCTGGCGCTGCACCTGACGCTGGGCATCGCGAGCTACGGGCTGTTCGCCGCCGCGGTGGTGCACGCCTGGCTGATGGACCGCGCCGAGCAGCGCATCCGCCAGGCCGCCGAGGCCGACGGCCGGTTGCCGCTGCTGACGTTGGAACGGCTGACGTTTCGCTTCATCACGGCCGGCTTCGTCCTGCTCACCGCCACCCTGGCCGAAGGCTGGCTGTTCGGCGAGCAGCTCTACGGCCACGCGCCCAAGTGGGACCACAAGAACGTGTTTTCCGTGCTCGCCTGGGCGACGATCGCCGTCCTGCTGATCGGCCGCGCACGCTTCGGCTGGCGCGGACGCAAGGCGGTGCGCGTGCTCTACGCCGGCACCGGGCTGCTGCTGCTGGCCTATGTCGGCTCGCGCTTCGTGCTCGAAGTGGTCCTGGGGCGCGCCGCATGACCAAATACCTGCTCATCCTGGCCGTGATCGCGGTGGTCTACGCCGCCGTGCGCGGCCAGCGCAAGGTGCCCCCGGCGCAGGGCCGGCGCAGGCCCGCGCAGCAACCACCGCAGCAAATGGTGGCCTGCGCGCACTGCGGCGTGCACCTGCCGCGCGAGGACGCGCTGATGCTCGGCCGCGACGCCTACTGCTGCGCCGCGCACCGCGACAAGGGCCCGGCTTGAGCAACAGCCCCATCCACCAGGAAAACCCACCCTTCACGCGCCTGTGGGCCGGCTTTCTTTCGGCGCGCGTGCTCGTCGCCCTGGCGCTGCTGGCGCTGCAACTGACCGGCGTGGCACTCGGCCAGTCGGCGCCGACCGCCCTGCTCGCCACCAGCACGGGCTACCTGGCGGCCACGCTCGTGCTGCGCCTGGCACGCTACGACGCGCCGCCGTTGCCGCAGCCGGGCCTGCGCTGGCTGCCCTCGCTCGGTATCGACCTGCTCGCCATCACCAGCCTGCAGGCGCTGCAGGCGTCGGGCTCGATGAACTACACGCCGCTGTACGGGTTCTGCGTCCTGATGGCCGCGATCCTGGGGTCGCAGACACTGGCGTTCGGCACCTCCGCGGCCGCCACCCTGCTGATGCTGGCGCTGGCGTGGTGGAGCGGACGGCAAGGCGGCGGCGACACCACGACGAACTACCTGACCGCGGCACTGACCGGTACCGGCTACTTCATCGTCGCCTACCTCACGCACCAGCTCGCCACGCGGCTGCTGCGCGAACAGCAGCGCTCGCACCAGAGCCTGATGGCCGCGCGCACGCAGGAAGCCGTGAGCCGCATGGTCGTGCGGCACGTGAGCGACGGCGTCCTGGTGCTCGACCGCCAGGGCCAGGTGCGCATGCTCAACCCGGCGGCCCAGGCACTGCTGGGCGAGCCGGTCACCACCGGCGTGCCCTTCGCGCTCGCCCCCTGGCAACACTGGAAGCCGCTGCTGCAACTGGCGCAGCAGACCTTCGCCGGGGAACAGATGCAAAGCGCCGACATCACCATCCTGCACGAGGGCCAGAACCCGATGGGGCTGCGCGTGCGTGCCTGGCCGACGGTCACCGGCCACGGCCCCGCGCACGAGGACGAGGAGCAGTTGTGCGTGATGTTCCTGCACGACCTGCGCACCATGGAGGCGCGGCTGCGCACCGAGAAAATGGCCGCCATGGGCCGCATGTCGGCCGCGGTGGCGCATGAAATCCGCAACCCGCTGGCGGCTATCATGCAGGCCAACCAGCTGCTCGACGAAGACCTGAGCGACGCCACGCACAAACGGCTCGCCGGCATGGTGCGACAGAACGCCGAGCGGCTGGTGCGCATCACCGAAGACGTGCTCGACATCGCCCGCGTGCAGCACCAGATCGGCAGCGCCGCCTCCAGCGCCATCGCGCTGGACGCGACCGTCCTGCAGATCCTGCGCGACTGGCAGGCGACGCATCCGGCGCAGCGCGCGCCCGTGCACCACCTGCAGGCCGGCGCCACGCAGGTGGCGTTCGACGCCGAGCACCTGCGCCGCGTGCTGGTGAACCTGCTGGACAACGCGGCGCGCTACGTCAGCGACCACGACGGCGCACTGCAAGTGATCACCCGCAGCCCGAACGGCGTCGCCGCGCTCCTGCAGGTCTGGAGCGACGGCGCGCCGCTGGACAAGTCGGTGCGCCAGCACCTGTTCGAGCCCTTCTTTTCCTCCGAGAGCCGTTCCAGCGGATTGGGCCTCTACATCTGCCGCGAGCTGTGCCAGCGCCACGGCGCCACGGTGGGCTACCAGCGCGTGAGTCTGGCGCTCGCGTCGGGCAGCACGGAGGGCAACGCATTCACCGTGACCTTCCGCGCGCCCTCCAGGCCGGCCGATGCCTCGTCGCTGTTTGACACAATCGTCGTGTAGCCATGCCCAACGACACCCACGCCCTGATCCTTGTCGTCGACGACGAGCCCGACCTGCGCACGCTCTACGAACTGACCCTGCTGCGGGAGGGCTACCGCGTGGAGACGGCGGAGACCCTGGCCCAGGCGCGTGCGCGGCTCGCGGCCTCGCACTTCGACGTCGTCATCACCGACATGCGGTTGCCCGACGGCTTCGGCATGGACCTGCTCCACGACCTGCGCGACCAGCAGCGCAGCGAGCACTGCGTCGTCATGACCGCCTACGGCTCGGCGGAGAACGCGGTGGAAGCCCTGCGCGCCGGTGCCTTCGACTACCTCACCAAGCCCGTCGATCTCAAGCAGTTCCGCAGCGTGGTGGCCTCCGCCGCACGGGGCACGGACGCGCCGCAGCCGGGCAACACCCGGCCGGCGCACGAGGCACAGGCCGCCACGGCCCAGACGCCGGCGCTGGCACGGCTCGTCGGCGTCTCCGCGTCGATGCGCCAGCTCAAGGCCAGCATCGTCAAGGTGGCGCGCAGCATGGCTCCGGTGCTGGTGCGCGGGGAATCCGGCACGGGCAAGGAGCTCGTCGCCCGGGCACTGCACGCCAGCAGCGCGCGCGCGGACGGCCCGCTCGTCGCCGTCAATTGCGGAGCGATTCCCGACGCACTGCTGGAAGCGGAGTTCTTCGGCGCGCGCAAGGGTTCCTACACCGGCGCCACGCAAGACCGCCAGGGCTACTTCCAGGCCGCCCGTGGCGGCACGCTGTTCCTCGATGAAATCGGCGAGCTGCCCGCATCGATGCAGCCCAAGCTGCTGCGCGCCATCCAGGAGCGCACGGTGCGGCCGCTGGGCTCCACGCAGGAAGAGACGGTGGACGTGCGCATCGTCAGCGCGACGCACCGCGACCTGGCCGAAGACGTGCGCGCGGGGCGCTTCCGCCAGGACCTGTACTACCGGCTCAACGTGATCGAGCTGCTGGTGCCACCCTTGCGCGAGCGGCTCGAAGACCTGCCGGTCCTGTGCGACGCGCTGCTGACGCACCTCGCGCGCGAATCGGGCATCACCACGCCCCCCGCGATCACGCCCGAGACACTGCGCACCCTGGCGCAATACCCGCTGCCCGGGAACGTGCGCGAACTCGAAAACCTGCTGCATCGCGCGCTCGCGCTGAGCGAAGCGGGCGCCTTGCGCGTCCCCCCCTACCTGGCGCAGGGCAGCGCGGAGACGCCGGGCACGCCGGCGCACGAGCCCGCGGCCGATCCCGCGCAGGACGGCCACGACGCGCCCCTGCCGCACGACCTCCAGGGCTGGATGGCCGAGCGCGAACGGGAGATCCTGGTGCGGGCGCTGCGCGAGAACCACTACAACCGCACCGCCACCGCCACGCGCCTGGGCATCAGCCTGCGCCAGATGCGCTACCGCATGGAGCGCCTGAACATCGACGTGCCGCAAGGCAACGATGCCGACGACGCAAGCGAGTGAACCCGTGCGCGACCGCCGCACCCCGGCATGGCGCGGCGGCTGGCTGCGCCGCGCGCGGCCCTGCCCCTCGCCCAACCACGACGCCCGCCCCGAGGGGGCGTGCATCGACCTCATCGTCGTCCACTCGATCAGCCTGCCGCCCGGAGCATTCGGCGGCGGCGCGGTGCAGGCGCTGTTCCTCAACACCCTCGACTGGGACGCGCACCCCTACTACCGGCTGATCCGGGGACTGCGCGTCTCCAGCCACTTCTTCATCACCCGCGGCGGCGCGCTCTGGCAGTTCGTCGACTGCGGACAGCGCGCCTGGCACGCGGGCGCGTCGCACTATCGCGGGCGCGACCGGTGCAACGACGACTCGATCGGCATCGAACTCGAAGGACTCGAGGACCAGCCCTTCGAGCCGGCGCAATACGCCGCGCTCCATCGCGTCTGCGCGGCGCTCGTGCGGCGCTACCCCATCCGCTACATCGCCGGCCACGAGCACATCGCGCCACACCGCAAGGGCGACCCTGGCGCGGGATTCGACTGGCGCCCCCTGAGCGCGCGCTGGGCGGGCTCGGGCATCGTGCTTCCGCCTGTGGCGCAGGTACCACGCTGATCAGGGTTAGACACTATCTATAGTGTCTTGAAACGACGTCGCACACCAGATATAGTGCGCGCATTCATCTTTGCACCCACAGGAGGCCCACGCGGGCGCAAGCCACCTCCGCCCTTCACCGGTGCCCACTCAAGCAAGGAAGCCCATGCTCGCAAGCCCCATCCACGGCACCGCGCCCCATCCCGCATCCCACAGCCCGAGCGACGCCGTGCCACCGGACCACCCATCCCACAGCCCCTACGCGCACTACCAGATCATCCGCCGCAACGGCGCGGTCGTTCCCTTCGAGCCGCAGAAGATCGCCGTGGCCATGATGAAGGCCTTTCTCGCGGTGCACGGCGCGCAGGGCGCGGCGTCGGCGAGCGTGCGCGACACGGTGGACGCGCTGACCCAGACGGTGGTGCGCGCGCTCATGCGCTCGCGCCCCAGCGGCGGCACCTTCCACATCGAGGACGTGCAGGACCAGGTGGAGCTGTGCCTGATGCGCGGCAGCCACCACGAGGTGGCGCGCGCCTACGTGCTCTACCGGGAACGCCGCGCCCAGGAGCGGGCGCAGCAGAAAGAGCCGAGGCAAGGTGCCGAACCGACCCTGCACGTGCTGGAGCACGGGGAGCGCGTACCGCTCGACCTGTCCCGCCTGCGCGCGCTGATCGGCGCCGCCTGCGCCGACCTGGGCGCCGACGTGCCCGCCGAGCCCATCGTCCAGGAAACCCTGCGCAACCTCTACGACGGCGTTCCCCTGGACGAGGTCTACAAGGCCGCGATCCTGGCCGCGCGCACCCGCATCGAGAAAGACCCCGGCTACACCTGGGCCACCGCGCGCCTGCTGCTGCACACCATCGTGCGCGAGGTGCTCGGCCGCGACGTGGCGCCGGCCGACATGGGCGAGGCATACCTCGGGCATTTCCCCGAAGCCATCGGGCGCGGCGTGGCGCACGAGCTGCTCAACCCCGAGCTGCTGCAATTCGACCTGCCGCGGCTGGCGCGCGCGCTGCACCCCGAGCGCGACCTGCAATTCGACTACCTCGGCCTGCAGACGCTCTACGACCGCTACTTCCTGCACTCGGACAAGCAGCGCATCGAGCTGCCGCAATCGTTCTTCATGCGCGTGGCCATGGGACTGGCGCTCAAGGAGATCGACCGCAATGCGCGCGCGATCGAGTTCTACGAGTTGCTGTCGTCGTTCGATTTCATGAGCAGCACCCCGACGCTGTTCAACAGCGGCACGCTGCGCTCGCAGCTCTCCAGCTGCTACCTCACGACCGTGCCGGACGAGCTGGACGGCATCTACGAAGCCATCAAGGAAAACGCGCTGCTGTCCAAGTTCGCCGGCGGCCTGGGCAACGACTGGACGCGCGTGCGCGCGCTCGGCGCCCACATCAAGGGCACCAACGGCGAATCGCAGGGCGTGGTGCCCTTCCTCAAGGTGGTCAACGACACCGCCGTAGCGGTGAACCAGGGCGGCAAGCGCAAGGGGGCGGTCTGCGCCTACCTCGAGGCCTGGCACCTCGACGTCGAGGAATTCCTCGAGCTGCGCAAGAACACCGGCGACGACCGCCGGCGCACGCACGACATGAACACCGCGGTCTGGCTGCCCGACTTGTTCATGAAGCGCGTGATGGAAAAGGGCCAGTGGACGCTGTTCTCCCCGTCCGACGTGCCCGACCTGCACGACCTGTACGGCCAGGGATTCGAGCGCGCCTACACCGCCTACGAGGCCAGGGCCGACGGCGGCGACATCCCCCTCTTCAAGCGCATCGCGGCGACCGACCTGTGGCGCAAGATGCTCTCGATGCTGTTCGAGACCGGCCATCCCTGGATCACCTTCAAGGACCCGTGCAACATCCGCTCGCCGCAGCAGCACGCTGGCGTGGTGCATTCGAGCAACCTGTGCACCGAGATCACGCTCAACACCAGCGACAGGGAAATCGCCGTCTGCAACCTCGGCTCGGTCAACCTGCAACGCCACGTCAGGGACGGCGGCATCGACCACGACAAGCTGCGCAAGACGGTGACCACGGCGATGCGCATGCTCGACAACGTGATCGACATCAACTACTACGCCGTGGCCAAGGCCCGCGACTCCAACGTGCGCCACCGCCCGGTGGGCCTGGGCCTCATGGGCTTCCAGGACGCGCTCTACGAATCGCGCATCCCCTACGCCAGCGACGCGGCGGTCGCCTTCGCCGACGAATCCATGGAGGCGATCTGCTACTACGCCTACTGGGCGTCGAGCGACCTGGCGCTCGAACGCGGCCGCTATTCGAGCTACCAGGGATCGCTCTGGTCGCGCGGCATCCTGCCGCCCGACACGCTGGACCTGCTCGCGCACGAACGCGGCGGCTACGTCGAAGTCGAGCGCGCCGGGCGGCTCGATTGGGCGGCCCTGCGCCAGAAAATCACGCGCGACGGCATGCGCAACTCCAACTGCGTCGCGATCGCGCCCACGGCGACCATCTCCAACATCGTCGGCGTCGACGCCTCGATCGAGCCCTCGTTCGGCAACCTCGCCGTCAAGTCCAATCTCTCGGGCGAGTTCACCGTCATCAACCAGTACCTGGTGCGCGACCTCAAGCGCCTCGATCTGTGGGACGAGGTCATGCTCATGGATTTGAAGCACTTCAAGGGCTCGCTGCAAGCGATAGACCGCGTGCCGCACGAGATCAAGCAGCTCTACGCCACCGCGTTCGAAGTGGCTCCCGCCTGGCTGGTCGAGGCCGCGGCGCGCCGGCAGAAGTGGATCGACCAGGCGCAGAGCCTGAACATCTACATGGCCGGCGCCTCGGGCAAGAAGCTCGACGAGACCTACAAGCTCGCCTGGCTGCGCGGCGTGAAAACGACCTACTACCTGCGCTCGCAAAGCGCGACGCACGCCGAGATGAGCACGGTCCACACGCGCCAGCTCAACGCCGTCGCAAGCAGCGCGCCCGGCACATCGACCGACGCCGAAACGATGGCGCAGACCGACGTCAAGTTCTGCGCCATCGACGACCCCGGCTGCGAAGCCTGCCAATGAAGGCCCGCAACGCTGCGCGCACCCGGCACGCGCACGCACGAATCGCGGCATGCACGCAACAAAACACGGCGCAGCATGGCTTTGCTGCTTTTCATTCTGAAGCACTGCTCTCATAATCGGAGCCAAGGAACATCATGCTCAACTGGGACTCGGAAGCGCACTCTTCAACGCCAGGCCGCCTGGCCGGCGCAGGCGCTTTCGTCGCCGCGCACGCGGCACCGGCCGGCGCCGAAACCGCGCTGCAACCGGTGAGCGCCGCGACCGCGCAGCGCACGCCGTCGGGCCCGTCGCCGCGCCGCGTCGCCGCGGTCGACAAGCGCATCATCAACGGCCAGACCGACGTCAACCAGCTCGTGCCGTTCAAGTACAAGTGGGCCTGGGAAAAATACCTCGCCACCTGCGCCAACCACTGGATGCCGCAGGAAATCAACATGACGCGCGACATCGCGTTGTGGAAGGATCCGAACGGCCTGACCGAGGACGAGCGCCGCATCGTCAAGCGCAACCTGGGCTTTTTCGTCACCGCCGATTCGCTGGCCGCCAACAACATCGTCCTCGGCACCTACCGCCACATCACCGCGCCCGAGTGCCGCCAGTTCCTGCTGCGCCAGGCATTCGAGGAAGCGATCCACACCCACGCCTACCAGTACATCGTCGAGTCTCTCGGCCTGGACGAGAGCGAGATCTTCAACGCCTACAACGAGATCCCCTCGATCCGCGACAAGGACCAGTTCCTGATCCCGTTCATCGACGTGATCATGGACCCGGACTTCAAGACCGGCACGCCCGAGGCCGACCAGGCCCTGCTGCGCAGCCTCATCGTCTTCGCCTGCCTGATGGAAGGCCTGTTCTTCTACGTCGGGTTCACGCAGATCCTGGCGCTCGGCCGGCAAAACAAGATGACCGGCGCCGCCGAGCAGTACCAGTACATCCTGCGCGACGAGTCGATGCACTGCAACTTCGGCATCGACCTGATCAACCAGCTCAAGAGCGAAAACCCGCACCTCTGGACCGCCGGGTTCCGCGAGGAGATCAAGGGGCTTTTCCTGAAGGCGCTCGACCTCGAATTCCGCTACGCCGAAGACACCATGCCGCGCGGCGTGCTCGGCCTCAACGCCTCGATGTTCAAGGGCTATCTGCGCTACATCGCCAACCGCCGTGCCACCCAGATCGGCCTGGAATCCCTGTTCCCCAACGAGGAGAACCCCTTCCCCTGGATGAGCGAGATGATCGATCTGAAGAAGGAGCGCAACTTCTTCGAGACGCGCGTCATCGAGTACCAGAGCGGGGGCGCCCTGAGCTGGGACTGACAGTGCGCACCCACCCTTCACGACGTGCGATGAATCACCACACCCCCCCGCCCCCCATGGACATGGATTGGCCTGAGCGCCGGGCGGGGCTGTCCCTCATTCGTGGTCGCGGGCAATCCCGCCCAGCTGCCATGGATCGCTGCATGCCCAAAGCAAGCAGGCAGTGCTCTTTGCTAATCGACTCAAGGAGAACGTGATGGCAACTGCGAAGAAGCCCGCCGCGAAAAAGGCGGCACCAGCGAAAAAAGCCGCTCCGGCAAAAAAGGCAGCGCCCGCCAAGAAGGTAGCGGCGAAGAAGGCGGCACCGGCCAAAAAAGCCGCTCCGGCCAAGAAGGTAGCGGCAAAGAAGGCGGCACCAGCGAAGAAAGCCGCTCCGGCCAAGAAGGTAGCGGCGAAGAAGGCGGCACCGGCCAAGAAGGCCGCTCCGGCAAAAAAGGCAGCGCCCGCCAAGAAGGCCGCAGCGAAGAAAGCCGCTCCGGCCAAGAAAGCGGTAGCCAAGAAGGCGGCACCGGCAAAAAAGGCTCCCGCCAAGAAGGCCGCTGCCAAGAAGCCTGCCGCCAAAAAGCCTGCGCCTGCCCCCGCGCAAACCACGCTGAACCCGCAGGCCGCCTGGCCCTTTCCGACGCAAAGCAAGCCCTGAGGTTTCCTCGGCTGAACCGCTTCCCACGGCTCCCGGGCGACATGCTCCGGCAGCCGTGGGGAGTGTTTCATTGCGGATCGAAATCCAGCCGGTAGTTCTGCGGCCCGCGGTGCGCGATCTTGAGCGCACCCATGCGGTTGCCCAGTAGCGCGCAGCGCTGCAGCGGCCATCCGAGCTCCAGGCCATGGAGCAAGGCGCCGCGCCACGCATCCCCACAGCCCGTGGGGTCGAGTACTTCGCGCGGCGGAACCGGCGGCACCACCACGCTGTCGCCCTGCTCCCAGACCTCGCAACCCTGCGCTCCGAGCGTCACCATCAGGCCGCGCACGCGCCGCGAGATGTCCGCCTTGCTCCAGCCGGTACGTTCGCACAGCATCTCGCCCTCGTAGTCGTTGACGGCCACCCAGCTGGCCTGCGCGACGAAGCGCCGGAGTTCCTCGCCGTCGAACATCGGCAGCCCCTGCCCCGGATCGAAGACGAAGGGAATGCCCGCCTCGGCCATCTGCGCCGCGTGCTCCAGCATCGCGTCGCGGCCATCGGGCGCCACGATCCCGAGGCGCAGCTGCGGATCCGGTGCGACGCGATTGCGGTGCGCCTGCATCATCGCGCCGGGATGAAACGCCGTGATCTGGTTGTTGTCGCGGTCGGTCATGATCATGGCCTGCGCCGTGTACACGTCGTCGAGCACGCCGATCCCGTCGGTGCGGATGCCCAGCTGCCGCAGGCGGTCGAGGTACTCCACGCCATCGCTGCCCAGCATCGCCATGGGCCGCGGATCACCGCCCAGCAGCTTCAGCGCATAGGCGATGTTGCCCGCGCACCCCCCGAAGTCGCGGCGCAGCGACGGCACGAGAAACGACACGTTCAGGATGTGCAGCTGGTTGGGCAGGATGTGCTCGGCGAACCGTCCCTCGAAACCCATGATCGTGTCGAACGCGAGCGATCCGCAAATCAGCGCAGCCATGTACTGTCCAATGCAAAAAACGTCAGGGATAAAACGCCAGCACCCGGTAGCCGACCACCCGTTCGGCGCCTTCGGTGACCCGCAGCCGCGCCGACCCGGACCAGAGCGCCCCGGCATCGAGCGTGGCCGGCGAAGCGATATCTTCGCGCCGCAGCACGCGGCGCACCACAGCCTGCCCCATCGCATCGACCAGGGTCAGCTCGAGCGCGGGCATGGCAACGGCCATCGGCGCCTGGTTCTTCAGGCTGACCTCCAGTGCATACGTCGCGTCGCCGCCCCGCCCCTTGACGAACGACGAGGCCTCGATCACCACGTCGGCAATGCGCCTGGGCGCCTGCACCACGCATCCGATCGGAGCGCACAGCTGCTGCAGCCACGCGCGCGCCTGCGGGTAGCGCGCAGCCAGCACGTCGCGCTCATGCACGGCCACCTGCAGCACCAGCGCCAGGCCCAGCGCGATCCCCGCCAGCAGCAAGAGCCCGCGCACCGCCGGCCTGCGCCAGAACGCACCGCGCCGCGCCGCCTTGACGAAACCGGGCTCGGCCTCCTCGGGCAGCACGGTCGGCGCTGCCTCCTCAGGCTCGGCTTCGCTCTGCGGCGCCGCGGCGCTCTCCTCCACCTCCGCGGACCCGGGGGCGGCGACGGCCACGGGCTCCTCGGCGACCGGGGCCGCCAGCAGCGCGGAGACCGAAGGCGCCGCGTCCTCGCCATCGGACGGATCGGCCACGCCGGGCGTGTCGAGGAAGGGCTCGGAGTGTCCCGGCAAATCGAGCTCGGGGATGGCGATCGGGTGCCCACCGGCGCCACCTTCGCCCACCTCCAGGGGCTCCCATGGCTGCTCGGCGTGCAGCCCTTCCTGGTCATCCGTGGCCGGGAACGCCTCGCCGTCGTCGCCGATCGGGTCCGCGAACTCCAGCTGGGGGAAAACCGTCGGGGCCTCGTCGTCTTCCGGCACCACGCCGCCGGGCGGCGCTTCCTCGTCGCGCCACAACGGCTCGCCCAGGCTGAGCGCCGGCGCGGGCCTATCCGCCGATGCCGCAACCGGCTCCGGCGTCAGCAGCTGCGGCTCGAGCAACAGGTCGGGAACCAGTTCGGGCGCTGGCGGCGGCTGCAGCACATGGGCGGCCGCATCGAATATCTGCTGGCATTGCCCGCAGCGCACCCAGCCATCGGCGACGCGCAACTGGTCGGCAACGATCTTGAAGCACGTCTGGCAATGGGGGCAGCGCGTAATCTGGCTCATCGAGCCACGGATTGTAGGCAGGCGAGGCACGCCGCCACGGCGCCGCCGGGTGGGTTCACCGCCGCGCCGTCATGAGGATCCAGCCGTCCTCGCGGTCGCTCACCTCGAGGCGCAGCCAGGCGGCATACGCCTGCTGCAGCTCCTGCGCCTGGCGTTCGAGAATCCCGGCCAGCACCAGTTGCCCGCCCTCGGCCACGTGCGCGCACAGCAGCGGCGCGAGCACCTTGAGCGGCGTGGCCAGGATGTTCGCCAGCACCGTCTGGTACGCCCCCCGGGCCAGCTCCGGCAGCCCGGCGTGCAGCTGCACGCCATTGGCCTGCGCGTTGGCCTGCGTGGCCTGCACGGCGGCGGGGTCGATGTCTACCGCATCGACCTCGCCGGCACCGAACAGGGCCGCGCCGATCGCCAGGATGCCCGAACCGCAGCCGTAATCGAGCACCCGGCCCAGGGGCGCCTCGCCCGCGCAGCGCGCGATCCAGCGCAGGCACATGCGCGTGGTCGGATGCGTGCCGGTGCCGAAGGCCAGGCCCGGGTCCAGCCGTATGCTGCGCCGCGCCGCCGCGGGGGGCTCGTGCCAAGTCGGGACGATCCAGAAATCGGGCGTGATCTCGACCGGGCTGAACTGCGATTGCGTCAGGCGCACCCAATCCTGCTCGGGCAGCGCGGCCACGCCCGCCACCGCGCAGCCTGCGAAGAAATCCTGCAGCGGCAACAGCCGTGCCGCATCGTCCGCGGCCGCGCGGCTCGAAAACAGGGCGCTGATGCGGCTGCGGCTCCAGCCCTGCTGGGCCACCGGCATGCCCGGTTCACCGAACAAGGGCCGCTCGTCCTGCGTCAGCGCGTCGGCGTCTTCCACCGAGACGCTGAGCGCCTCCAGCGCCTCCAGCGCGTCGCCCAGCGGCTCGACGCGGTCCTCGGGGCACAGCAGGCGCAGCTCGAACAGGCTCACGGACAGGCTCGCGCGGCGGTGTCAGCGCTTGCGCGCCGCCAGCCACTCCTCGAGGTAGTGGATGTTGGTTCCACCCGCGACGTACTTGGCATCGACCATCAGCTCGCTGTGCAGCGGCACATTGGTCGAGATGCCTTCGATCACCGTCTCGCGCAGCGCGGTGCGCATGCGCGCCAGCGCCTGCTCCCGGGTGTCGCCATGCACGATGATCTTGCCGATCATCGAGTCGTAATTGGGCGGCACGAAGTAATTGGTGTACACGTGCGAATCCACCCGCACCCCCGGTCCCCCGGGGGCGTGCCACTTGGTGATGCGCCCCGGCGACGGCGTGAACTTGTAGGGGTCTTCGGCATTGATGCGGCATTCGATGGCATGGCCGCGGATCTGCACGTGCCTTTGCGCGAAATCGAGCTTCTCGCCCGCCGCCACCTTGATCTGCCAGCGCACGATGTCCACGCCGGTGATCCATTCGGTCACCGGGTGCTCGACCTGCACGCGGGTGTTCATCTCGATGAAATAGAACTCGCCGTTCTCGTAGAGGAACTCGAACGTGCCCGCGCCGCGGTAGCCGATCTTCTTGCAGGCGCCGACGCAGCGCTCGCCGATCTTCTCGATCAGCTTGCGCGGAATGCCCGGCGCCGGCGCCTCCTCGATCACCTTCTGGTGGCGCCGCTGCATCGAGCAGTCGCGCTCGCCCAGGTAGACCGCGTTCTTGTGCTTGTCCGCGAGGATCTGGATCTCGATGTGGCGCGGGTTCTGCAGGAATTTCTCCATGTAGACGGAGGGATTGCCGAACGCCGCCTCGGCCTCGGCCTTGGTGAGCTGCACCGCGTTGACCAGCGCCGCCTCGGTATGCACCTCGCGCATGCCACGGCCGCCGCCGCCGCCCGCCGCCTTGATGATGACCGGGTAGCCTATGCCCTTGGCGATCTTGCGCCACTGCGCCGGATCGTCGGGCAGTTCGCCGTCGGAGCCCGGCACGCAGGGCACGCCCGCCTTGATCATCGCCCGCTTGGCCGAGACCTTGTCGCCCATCACGCGGATCGACTCGGGCGTGGGGCCGATGAACTGGAAGCCGCTTTGCTCCACGCGCTCGGCGAAGTCGGCGTTCTCCGAGAGGAAGCCGTAGCCCGGGTGGATGGCTTCGGCATCGGTCACCTCGGCCGCCGAGATGATGGCCGGCATGTTCAGGTAGGACTGCGACGACGGTGCCGGGCCGATGCACACCGCCTCGTCGGCCAGCTTGACGTACTTGGCGTCGCGGTCGGCCTCGGAGTAGATCATCACCGCCTTCACGCCGAGCTCGGCGCAGGCGCGCTGAATGCGCAGCGCGATCTCTCCCCGATTGGCGACCAGAATTTTCTTGAACATAAGGGGGCCCTCGCGGCTCAAAGCCTGTCACGCCACCATCGGAAACCCGGTGGCCGTGCGAAATTCACTCGATGACAAACAGCGCCTGACCGTACTCGACAGCCTGCCCGTTTTCCGCCAGCACGCGGGTGATGGTGCCGCTCTTGTCGGCTTCGATCTCGTTGAGGATCTTCATCGCCTCGATGATGCAGACCACCTCTCCCTCCTTGACCTGGCTGCCCACGTCCACGAAGGGGGCGCCGCCGGGGCTGGACGAGCGGTAGAAGGTGCCGACCATCGGCGACTTGACCACGTACCCGGGCAGCGCCTCGGCCGCGGGCGCCGCCTCGGCCACGGGGCCCGCGGCAGGCGCCGGCGCCACCATTACCGGCGCCGCTGTCTGCACGGGCGCGGCGACGTACTGCGGCGCAGCGCCCACACCGCCCTTGACGATGCGGACCTTGCCTTCGGCCTCGGTGATTTCGAGTTCAGACACGTTCGACTCGGACACCAGGTCGATCAGGGTCTTGAGTTTTCGCAGATCCATGAGAATTCCAAAAAGAGGCGATACGGCGCGAATTTACTGCAATTAGCAACTAATTGCAGCAATTTTGCCTTTATGGAGATAGAGGGACCAGTCTGGGCACTCAGATCGAGGCCAGCCAATCCTGCAGATCGTTTGAAGTGAGTTCGCCGATTTTACGCTCAACCACACCCCCATCGGGCCCCAGAAGCAACGAGAACGGCAAGCCCCCGGCCTGGTTGCCCAGGCCGCGCACCAGCGCCATGCCCGCGACACCCCCCATCGCCAGCGGAAAATCGAGCGGCATGCGTTCGACGAAGCTGCGCACGCTCGCCGCCTGGTCGATTGCCAGGCCCAGAACCTGCCAGCCATGCGCCCTGTGCTCGCGGTAGAAGGCATTCAGGCGCGGCAGCTCCTGCACGCACGGCGGGCACCAGGTGGCCCAGAAATTGAGCAGCAGGGGGCGGCCGCGAAACGCGGACATGGCCACCGGCGCGCCCTCCGGGCTCTCGAAGTGCGCGGCCCACAGCTGCTGCACCGCGCTGGCGTCGGCGCGGCGCGGCGTGAAGCGCCACCACGCCACGCCGGCACCCACCACGCCGGCGGCCGCGGCAACTCCCGCGGTCAACCACCGGCGGCGCGACGGCTGCACTCCCCCGCCGCTGCCAAGGGCCTGCTCGGAAACATTCATGGCGCGAGCGTACCAGAGGCGTCCTGCGCCAGCAGCTGGCACACGGCCTGCAGGTCGCCGCGCGGCAGGCGCCCGCGCGGGTCGGCGCGCAGTGCGCCGCGCAAGTCGTCCAGGTCGTAGATCAGCAGGCGCACCCAGACGTCTTCGCCCAGCGTTTCGCAGCGGCTGCGCACGCCCAGCGCCTCGACCGGCTCGCCGCGCAGGCCCGTCACGGTGTGCGGTTCGTAGGGCACCTGCAGGTTGATGAGCGCGATCTCGGCCGACTTGGGGTCGTCGCAGAAGAGCGAGAGCACCACGTCGTTGCGCCGCGTGGCCGTGCCCCACCACACCGCGCCGCCCAGGTAGGGGCGAAACGCCTGCATGCGCCGCATCCAGACCAGCGCCACCCGGCGCAGCGCCTCGAGCTCCCGCGGCTGGGTGTCGGCGTGGAACAGCGCGATGTGCGTGCGCACCGCGTCTTCCATCTGCAGGTTGTCCGGCAGCGGCGTGCGCCCGGGCAGGCCCAGCTCGCGCAGCGCCCGGCGCTTGGCGCTGCCCCAGTCCAGCCCCTCGTCCACCGCCAGGCGGGCGGCCGTCTGCAGGATTTCACTGGTGCGGTGGTTGTTCATGGCTCGTCAAGAGGCTCGGGGGTGCCCGGCAGGATAGCGCGGGCGGCCGCGGGGCATGGCGGCGCCATGCCGCATCACTCTCATATCCGTAGCTGTCAGCGCTTTCTGAGCAAGCGCGAGAGCCCGATTCGATCTGAATTTCTCCCCATGCATGTCCCTCTTAGAGACCATGAACAGGCTCTTAGAATCGCCCCATGCACATCCACATCCTGGGCATTTGCGGCACCTTCATGGGGGGCCTGGCCGCGCTGGCGCGCGAGGCGGGGCACCGGGTGACCGGCTGCGATGCGGGCGTCTACCCGCCGATGAGCGAGCAGCTGCGCGCGCTCGGCATCGACCTGATCGAGGGCTACGGCGCCGACCAGCTCGCGCTGAAGCCCGACGTGTTCGTCATCGGCAACGTGGTCAGCCGCGCGCACCTGCCGGACGGCACGCCCAAGTTCCCGCTGATGGAAGCCATCCTCGATGCCGGCGCGCCCTACACCAGCGGGCCGCAGTGGCTCATGGAGCACGTGCTGGCCGGGCGCCACGTGCTGGCGGTGGCGGGCACGCACGGCAAGACGACGACCACGTCGATGCTGGCCTGGATCCTGCACGCCAGCGGCCTCGCACCCGGCTTCCTGGTGGGCGGCGTGCCGCTGAACTTCGGCATCTCGGCGCGGCTGGGCAGCCAGGCGCACGGGCAGGCGCGGCCGCTCTTCGTGATCGAGGCCGACGAGTACGACACCGCGTTCTTCGACAAGCGCAGCAAGTTCGTGCACTACCGGCCGCGCACCGCGGTGCTGAACAACCTGGAGTTCGACCACGCCGACATCTTCGACGACCTGGCCGCCATCGAGCGGCAGTTCCACCACCTGGTGCGCACCGTGCCCGCCGCCGGGCGCGTGGTGGTCAACCGCCAGGCCGAGGGCCTGGCGCGCGTGCTGGCGCAGGGCGTGTGGAGCGAGGTCGCAGGCTTCGGCACGCCGCAGAGCGACTTCGCGGCGCGGGGCGAGCCGCACGACTTCGAAGTCTGGCAGCACGGCCAATGCGTGGCGCGGGTGGCCTGGGGCCTGAACGGCGAGCACAACCAGATGAACGCGCTCGCGGCCATCGCGGCGGCGCAGCACGTGGGCGTCGCGCCCGCGCGGGCCGCCGAGGCGCTGGCGCACTTCGGGAACGTGCGCCGCCGCATGGAGCTGCGCGGCACGGTGCGCGGCATCGCGGTCTACGACGACTTCGCGCACCACCCCACGGCGATCCGCACCACGCTCGACGGCCTGCGCCGGCGCGTCGGCCCGGCGGCGCGCATCCTCGCGGTGTTCGAGCCGCGCAGCAACACCATGAAGCTCGGCACCATGAAGGCGCAACTGCCCTGGGCGCTGGAGGCGGCCGACCTGGCGTTCTGCCACACCCGGGGGCTGGACTGGGACGCGGCCGAGGCGCTCGCCCCCATGGGC
>CAUJIM010000058.1 GCA_963205335.1 Pseudomonadota bacterium | reverse complement strand
CGAGTACTTCCACGCCTGGAACGTCAAGCGCATGCGCCCCAGGGCGTTCGCGCGCTACGACTACGGGCAGGAGAACTACACCGGGCTGCTCTGGTTCTTCGAGGGCTTCACCAGCTACTACGACGACCTGCTGCTGCGCCGCGCGGCGCTGATCGACCATGCGGCCTACCTCAAGCTGCTGGCCAGGACCGTCAACCAGGTGGCGCAGACGCCGGGCCGCCACGTGCAAAGCGTGGCGCAGGCGAGCTTCGACGCCTGGATACGCTACTACCGCCCCGACGAGAACACGCCGAACACCACGGTGAGCTACTACACCAAGGGCGCGCTGGTGGCGCTGTGCCTGGACCTGTCGCTGCGCCGCGCGGGCCGCTGCACGCTCGACGACGTGATGCGCGCGCTCTGGCGGAACAGCGGTGGCGGGCCCATCGCCGAGGCCGACATCCGCCGCGCGCTGCGCCAGTGTTCGGGGCGCGGCTGGGACGAGGAGCTCGACGCCTGGGTGCACGGCACGGGCGAGCTGCCGCTGGCCGGGCTGCTGGCCGCGCACGGCGTCGCCCTGAAGCCCGAACCCGCCCAGATGGCGCAGCGCCTGGGCCTGCGCGTGCATGAATCGGGCGGCGTGCACCTCAAGACCGTGCTCGCGGGCGGGGCGGCCGAGCGCGCCGGGATGATGGCCGGCGACGAATGGCTGGGCGTGCAGGTGGCCGGCCAGGGCTGGCGCCTGAAGAAGCTCGACGACCTGCCGCTGTACGCGGGAGCGGGGGCGGACGCGGTGGCCATCGTCGCGCGCGACGCGCGGCTGCTGCACCTGCCGCTCGCCGTGCCCGGCGCCGACGCCCGCGGCGACACCGCCGCCCTGAGCGTGCACGACGGGGCGCTGGCCGCCCCTTGGCTGGGGGCCTGAACGGTATATTCAGCAGGTTCGAACCGCAAGACTCAGGAGTACACCGTGGCCTACGAATGCATCACCGTCCGCACCGAGGGCGAGAAGGTCGGCGTCATCACGCTCAACCGCCCCAAGCAGCTCAACGCGCTCAACGACCAGCTCATGGACGAGCTGGGCGCGGCGCTCGCGGCGTTCGATGCCGACGCCAGGATCGGCTGCATGGTCCTCACCGGCAGCGAGAAAGCCTTCGCCGCCGGCGCCGACATCGGCATGATGGCCACCTACAGCTTCGCCGACGTCTACAAGGGCGACTACATCACGCGCAACTGGGAGCGCATCCGCTCCATCCGCAAGCCGGTCATCGCCGCCGTCAGCGGCTATGCGCTGGGCGGCGGCTGCGAGCTGGCGATGATGTGCGACTTCATCATCGCCGCCGACAACGCCCGGTTCGGCCAGCCCGAGATCAAGCTCGGCGTGATCCCCGGCGCCGGCGGCACCCAGCGCCTGCCGCGCGCCGTCGGCAAGGCCAAGGCGATGGACCTGGCGCTCACCGCGCGCATGATGGACGCGCAGGAGGCCGAGCGCGCCGGGCTGGTGAGCCGCGTCGTGCCGCTCGAGAAACTCATGGAAGAGGCGCTGGGCGCTGCGCTCCTCATCAGCGGCTTCTCGCAGATCGCCGTGATGGCCGCCAAGGAATCGGTCAACCGCGCCTTCGAAAGCGGCCTGTCGGACGGCGTGATGTTCGAGCGGCGGCTGTTCCACGCGCTGTTCGCGACGCAGGACCAGAAGGAAGGCATGGACGCCTTCGTCAACAAGCGGGCAGCGCAGTTCATCCATCAATGAATGAACGGGCGCCGCGGGGGCGGCGCCGTCAGCGCACCGCGAACCGGTCCGTGCAGTGCGCCCGCCCGTGCTCGTTGTAGGCAATGGAGACCAGCGGCCCGAGCGAGAGCAGCAGCAGCGCCCAGGCCAGCGGCAGGCCTTGCGCCGCCGCGAGCGGCGCGAGGGCGATGCAGCACAGCACCCCGAGCATGAGCCACGCCTGGCGGTCCGCGGCGCGCGTCGCGTGCCGGTGCAGCGCCCAGATCGATGCCACGTAAACGGCCTGCGGGACCGCCACCGCGGTCACCGCTGCCAGCGCCGTGGTGCTGCCGTCCGGCCTGACCGCGTCGGCCACCACCTCCAGGCCGCTGCCCACGGCGGCCAGCGCGGCGAAGGCCACGTAGTGGCCGTAGCCCCAGAAGAAGGCGCGTTCGCGGTGCCGGTGCAGCGCCTCGCCCGAGGGCAGCAGGAAATACATCCACCAGAGGCAGAACGCGAGCAGCGCGCAGGCCAGGCCGACCAGCGCCAGCTCCAGCGTCAGGCCGCTCGCCTGCACCAGGTTGCTCACCGCGTTGGTCGCGCCCAGGATGCTTTCGCCCAGGATCATGATGGCGAAGCCGCTGTAGCGTTCGGCGATGTGGTGCGCGTGCCAGGGTGTGGTGCGCCCCCGGGACTCGGCCCAGAGCGGCACCGCGAGTTCGAGCGCCACCAGCGCCAGCAGCGCGGGCCAGGCCAGGCTGGGCGGCATCCGGCCGCTGGCGCCCGCCAGGTAGTTGGCGATCCACAGCAGCTGCACGCAGGCCACGCCGCCCGCGTAGCGCAGGCAGGTGCCGCGCCGGGCCGGGTCGCCGCGTGCCGCGCGCAGCCACTGCACGCACAGCGGCAGGCGCATCGCGGCGTAGCCCGCCACCGCGAGCAGGGTGCGGCCCTCGAACAGGCCGGGCACGCCGGTGGCGAACACTAGCACGCCGACCATCTGCACCAGCGTCAGCACGCGGTAGGCCGAGTCGTCGTTGTCGTAGGCGGAACCGAACCAGGTGAAGTTCATCCACGCCCACCAGATGGCGAAGAACGCCAGCAGGAAGCCGGGCAGCGCCTGCAGCGCGTGGCCGCCGCCCTCGGCGTGGTGCAGCTGCGACGCCGCGAGCGACACGCCGACGACGAAGGTCAGGTCGAACAGCAGCTCCAGCGGCGTGGCGCTGCGGTGCGCTTCGTGGATGTCGCGTCCGCGCCGCGGCGGCGCCGTTCCTGGCGAAATAGTCATGGCTGGGTGCCTTCGGGGCGGCTGTCTTTCGGATAAAATGCGCGGCTTCGGTGGTATAGCTCAGTTGGTTAGAGCGCAGCATTCATAATGCTGATGTCCCAGGTTCAAGTCCCGGTACCACCACCAGACAAGCGTTTCGCGACGCACCCAAGCCCCCGAAGCCCGCACGTCTCCTGGCGTGGCGGGCTTTTCGTTGCACGGCCGATTTTCAGGTTTGCGTCATCGGCTGCGCTACCAGCCGTACGCCCAGCGCGGCGCACACGCGGGCAATGGTGTCGAAGCGCGGCTGCGAGGCTGGGCGCAGTGCCTTGTACAGCGCCTCGCGCGTCAGGCCACTGGCGCGTGCCACCTCCGCCATGCCGCGCGCCCGCGCGATCGTGCCCAGGGCATGGGCCAACTCAGCCGGGTCGTTCTCCTCCAGCACGATGGTCAGGTATTCCGCGATGGCCTGGTCGCTGTCCAGATGTTCGGCCATGTCGAATTCAGCCAGTTCGGCGGTGTTGATTTTCTTGCTCATGGCGGGTCAATCCTTTTCGGGGGTTGCGGGGCGCTCCAGGGCGTGGGCCAATTCCTTGGCGCGCTCGATGTCGCTGGCCTAGGTGGACTTGTCGCCACCGCCCAGAATCACGATGAGCACGTCGCCCTGTTGCACGTATTACATGCGCCAGCCGGGACCGGAGAACCCGCGCATTTCCATCACGCCTTCACCCACGGGCTCCACGTCACCCAGCAAGCCGCGCTGCGCCTTTTCCAACCGACGCGCCAAACGGCGGTGCGTCATGCCGTCCTTGAGACCCCGCAGCCATGATGGAAACTCGGGAAGCTCCTTGACTATGTACGTGGCCTCACTGTAATCGTTCGTTCACAAAGAATGGCGAACGGTTACAGCGCCTGCCGGGCACGACCGGCAGCGCTTGTTCACGGCATGGCGGTGAGCCGCGCCATCCCCGCCGCCGCCGTCTGGTGGCTGGCGTCGTCGATCAGGATGAACGCGCTGGTGCTCCGGTGCGTATCGTAATCGTCGAGCGCCAGCGCATCGCGCGTGCGGATCTGCACGCGGCCGATGTCGTTGCCGGCCAGCGGCCCGTTCCATGGCATGGCGGCCAGTTCGCCGATGTCGCGCCTGGCGGTGACCGCGGCGATGCGCGCCTGGGTCACGCGCGATCCCTGCTTGAGCCAGTACCAGCGCGCCGGGTTGAGCGCCTGGCGGTCGAGCCAGCACAGGTCGGCCTCGAACTCGCGCGTCACGGTGGGGCGGCTGGCGCCGCTCACCAGCAGGTCGCCGCGCGAGACGTCGATCTCGCGGTCGAGCACCAGCACCACGCTGTCGCCCGGGCCGGCGCGCTCCAGCGTTTCCTCGCCCCGCTGCAGCGCGCGGATGCGCGCCGTCTCGCCGCCGGGCAGCACCTGTACTTCGTCGCCCAGCTCCAGGGTGCCGCCCTGCAGCTGGCCGGCGTAGCCGCGGAAGGGCCGTGCCGTGCTGCCCTCGTGGCGGATGACCCACTGCACGAAAAAGCGCGGCGCGGCCTGCGGCGCCTCGGCGCCCAGCGGCAGGACCTCCAGCAGCGGCAGCAGCGGCAGGCCGTCGTACCAGGGCGTGTGCTCGCTGGCGTGCACCACGTTGTCGCCGGTCAGCGCCGACAGCGGCACGCAGGCGAGCGAGGGCAGGCCGAGCCTCTGCGCCAGCCCGGCGCATGCCGCGCGGATGCGCTCGAAGACCGCGCGGTCCCACTGCACCAGGTCCATCTTGTTCACTGCGATGACGATGTGGCGCAGCGCCAGCAATTGCGCCAGCGTCGCGTGGCGCTTGGTCTGGGGCAGCAGCTCGCCGCCGGCCGCGCGCACTGCGTCGACGAGCAGGATGGCCGCGTCGGCGGTGGACGCGCCCGTGACCATGTTGCGCGTGTACTGCTCGTGGCCGGGTGCGTCGGCGATGATGAACTTGCGCGCCGGCGTGGCGAAGTAGCGGTAGGCCACGTCGATGGTGATGCCCTGCTCGCGCTCGGCCTCCAGGCCGTCGGTGAGCAGGGCGAGGTCGACCGTCCCGCTGGGCGCGCGCGAGTAGCGCGAGCCCGAGATGGCGCGCAGCTGGTCGGCGTAGACGCCCTTGCTGTCGAGCAGCAGGCGCCCGATCAGCGTGGACTTGCCGTCGTCGACGGAGCCTGCTGTGACCAGGCGCAGCACGCCGGTGTCGCGCGCGCCGGGCCAGAAATCGTGGATCGCGTTCATCAGAAATACCCCTGTTTCTTGCGGCGCTCCATGGAGGCCTCGCTGGCCTGGTCGTCCATGCGGGTGGCGCCGCGCTCGGTGATGGTGGCGAGCGCCGTCTCGGCGACGATCTCGTCGGGCGTCGCGGCGTCGGACGCGACCGGGCAGGTGCACGAGATGTCGCCCACGGTGCGAAAGCGCACGTTCACCCGCTCCACCGCCTCGCCCTCGCGCGGCGGCGTGAGCGGCGTCACGGGTACCAGCAGGCCGGCGCGGCGCACCACGGCGCGCTCGTGGCGGTAGTAGAGCGGGGGCAGCGCCAGCCGCTCGCGCGCGATGTACTGCCAGATGTCGAGCTCGGTCCAGTTGGAGATCGGGAACACGCGGATGTTCTCCCCCGGGTGCACGCGCGTGTTGTACAGGTTCCAGAGTTCGGGGCGCTGGTTCTTCGGGTCCCACTGGCCGAACTCGTCGCGGAACGAGCAGATGCGCTCCTTGGCGCGGGCCTTCTCCTCGTCGCGGCGCGCGCCGCCGATGCAGGCGTCGAAGCGGAACTCGGCGATCGCCTCGAGCAGCGTGGTGGCCTGCGCGGCGTTGCGCGAGTCGCTGGCATGGCGCAGCACCACGGAGCCGCGCGCGATGGAGTCTTCCACGCTGCGCACGATGAGCCGCTCGCCGAGCTCGGCCGCGCGCTGGTCGCGGAACGCGATCACCTCGGGGAAGTTGTGCCCGGTGTCCACGTGCAGCAGCGGGAACGGGAATTTGCCGGGACGGAAGGCCTTTTCCGCCAGGCGCAGCAGCACGCAGGAGTCCTTGCCGCCGGAGAACAGCAGCACGGGGCGTTCGCACTCGGCGGCGACCTCGCGCAGGATGTGGATGGACTCGGATTCGAGCCAGTCCAGGTGGGTGCGTTGCAGTGTGGCGGTACGGGTCATGGTTCAGGCGGCAGGTGTGGGGCGGTCGGGCTGCGTGCCGGCAGCGGGGGCATGCGTGGTGCGATGGGCCGTGACGTGCAGGCCGCACTCGGCGTTGTTGCGCTGCTCCCACCACCAGCGGCCGGCGCGGATGTCCTCGCCGGGGCGGATGGCGCGGGTGCAGGGCTCGCAGCCGATGGAGGGGTAGCCGCGGTCGTGCAGCGGGTGGTAGGGGATGTTCAGCGCGCGCACCACGGCCCAGACCTCCTCGGTGCTCCAGCTCGCCAGCGGGTTGTATTTGCGCAGGCCGAAGGCGTCGTCCCACTGCGCCTCGGGCAGCTCGGCGCGCGTGATCGATTGTTCGCGCCGCTGCCCGGTGATCCAGGCCGAATGGCCGGCCAGCGCGCGGCGCAGCGGCTGTACCTTGCGGATGTCGCAGCACCGCTGGCGCAGTTCCACGCTTTCGTAGAACGCATTGGGCCCGTGGCTGGCGACGTACTCGCGCACCGCGTCGGGCTCGGGGTGCAGGCGCTGCACCGCGATGCCGTAGCGTTGCGCGATCACGTCCACCATCGCCAGTGTTTCGGGGTGCAGGCGGCCGGTGTCGAGCATGAAGACGCCCAGGCGCTGCGGCAGTTGCGCGAGCGCGTGGATCAGCAGCGTGTCTTCCACGCCCATGGACGATGCGAGCAGTGCGTCCGGGTGCTGGCGCGCGATGTCCTGGAGCCGCGCCAGCAGCGCGTCCCAGCGGGTCGCCAGCGGTGTGGTCAACGGGGTTCCCATGGCAATGCCTCCATCGGTTGCGCCGGCTCAGGCCGCAGCGGCCTGGAGCAGGGCCGCGCTGGCCGGCGGCGCCTCGGGCGACAGGGTTTCGCCGAACCAGGCCAGTTGCCGGCCGAGGCGGGCCACTTCCCCGACGATGAGCAGCGCGGGGGACTGGATGGCGTGCGCGCGTGCCTGGCCCGCGATGCTGCCGAGCGTCGCGTGCAGGGTGCGCTGGTGGGCGCGCGAGCCGTTTTCCACCAGGGCGCAGGGCGTTGCCGGGTCCAGCCCCTGCTGCGCCAGGCGCTGGCAGAGGCCGGACAGGCGCTCCACTCCCATGTAGTAGACGCGGGTTGCGCTGCCGGGCGCGTCGTCGTGGCCGGCCCCGGCGTGGCGCTGGGCGGTGGCCAGGGTCAGCGTGTCGGCCAGCGCGCGGTGCGTCAGCGGGATGCCGGCGTACGCGCCGCAGGCCAGCGCCGCGGTGATGCCGGGCACGACCTCGTAGGCGATGCCGTGGGCGCGCAGCGCCAGCAGCTCCTCGCCGCCGCGCCCGTACACCAGCGGGTCGCCGCCCTTGAGGCGCACCACCGTGCGGCCCTGGCCGGCGTGGTGCACCATCAGCGCGTGGATGCGCCGCTGCGTGGCCTCGTGGTCTTCGCCGGGCGTCTTGCCCACGCCGATGCGCAGCGCGTCGCGCCGCGCGAGCGCCAGCACTTCGTCGCTCACCAGCCGGTCGTGCAGGATCACGTCGGCTTCGTTGAGCGCGCGCAGGCCGCGCAGCGTCAGCAGTCCGGGGTCGCCCGGCCCGGCGCCGACCAGCAGCACCTTGCCGCGCGGGGGCGCCTGCCGCCCGAGCAGGGCGTCGTCGAGCAGGGTTTCGGCGTGCTCCTCCTGGCCGCTGCGCAGCGCCGGGAGTACCGGTCCGTCGAGCAGCCAGTCGTACAGCCTGCGGCGTGCGGCCAGGTGGGGGAGCGCGGCGCGTATCGCGGCCCGCTTGCGCCGGGCCAGCGCCGCGAGCGCGCCGATGGCGGGCTCCACCAGCGTTTCGATGCGTTCGCGCAGCCGCCGCGCGATCACCGGTGCGGCGCCGCCCGAGGAGATGGCGATGGTGAGCGGCGCGCGGTCGACGATGGCCGGCACCTGCGCGCTGGAGCGTTCGGCATCGTCGACCACGTTGCACCACAGGTGGCGCGCGGCGGCGGCCTCGGCCACCTGGCTGTTGAGCAGGGCATCGCCGGTCGCGGCGACCACCAGCCACGCCCCGTCGAGCCGGGACGGCTCGAACCCGCCCAGGTGCAGCGCGACTTCGCCCGAGAGGGCGCGTGCCAGCACCCGCGGGTGCGCGGCCTTGGCGACGACGTTGACGCGCGCGCCGGCCGAGCGCAGCAGCGCGATCTTGCGCTCCGCGACCAGGCCGGCGCCGACCACCAGCACGGTGCGCCCGCGCAGATCGACGAACAGGGGAAAGTGCTCCATGGCTGATGCGTTCCCCGAATCTCAGTACTGGACCGCCGGGCGGCGCCTGGGCGGCTCGACGATGCCGGCGCGCGCCAGGAAGTCGCCGAAGTGCTCGCCCGCGGTGCGTTCGGCGGCGAAGCGGCCGAACAGTCCGTCGAGCGCGGCGAGGATCACGTCCTCGCCCACGTTTTCCCTGTAGAGCGCGTTCAGCCGCTCGCCGGCATGGTCGGCGCCGAGGCGCAGGTCGTACTTGCCCACCGCGCGGCCCACCAGGCCGATTTCGCCCATGTAGGGGCGCGAGCAGCCGTTGGGGCAGCCCGACATGCGCAGGTGGATGGGCTCTTCGCGCAGGCCGTGCCGCTCCAGCAGCGCCTCGAGCTTGCCCAGCAGGGTCGGCAGGTAGCGCTCGGACTCGGCCATCGCCAGGCCGCAGGTGGGCAGCGCGACGCACGCGAGCGCATGCAGGCGCAGGCCGCTCGCGCCCACGTGGTCGTCCAGGCCGTAGCGGCGCACCAGCGCGTCGATGGCGTCCTTGTCCTTGGCCGCGACGTTGGCGATGACCACGTTCTGGTCGCAGGTCATGCGGAACTCGCCCTGGTGGATGCGGGCGATCTCGCGCATGCCGCTCTGGCGCGGACGGTCCGGCGTGTCGATCAGGCGGCCGCTCGGGATCCGCAGCGTCAGGTGCCAGCGGCCGTCGCCGGTCTCGACCCAGCCGAAGCAGTCGCCGTGGTGCTCGAAGCGGTAGGGCCGCGGCGGCTCGATCCCGAACGGCAGGCGCGACTGCAGCTCGTCGCGAAACCACTGCAGGCCGCGGTCGTCGATGGTGTACTTCAGGCGTGCGTGCTTGCGCTCGCCGCGATCGCCGAAATCGCGCTGCACCGCCACGGCGTGCCAGCAGGTTTCCAGCAGGTGCTCCTTGGGCACGTAGCCGATCAGGTCGGCCAGCGCCGGATAGGTCTTGGCATCGCCCGCGGTGGCGCCCATGCTGCCGCCGGGCGCGAGGTTGAAGCCCTGCAGCTGGTGGCGTTCGTCGAAGATGGCGATCAGGCCGAAGTCCTGCGCGAACACGTCGATGTCGTTGTACGGCGGGACCGCGATGCCGAACTTGAACTTGCGCGGCAGGTAGGTCTTGCCCAGCAGCGGCTCCTCGTCCTGCGCGCCGTCGCTGGTGCGCTCCCTTCTGTCGATCCACAGCTCCTGGTACGCGGTGGTGTGGGGCTTGACGTGCTCCATGAGTTTGAGCGCCCACTCGTAGACCTGCGCGTGGCTGGAGGACGGCAGCGGATTGACCGAGCAGACCACGTTGCGCACGTCGTCGCCGCAGGCCGCGAGCGTGGAAAGGCCGGTGGCGGCGATGCCGCCGATCACGTCGCGCAAGTGTTCCTTGCGGATGCCGTGGTACTGGAAGGTCTGGCGCGTGGTGATGCGCAGGCCGCTGCTGGCGTGGCGGCTGGCGAGGTCGTCCAGGTCGAGCCACTGCCGCGGCGTCAGGACTCCGCCAGGCAGGCGCACGCGCACCATGAAGCCGTAGTCGGGCTCGAGCTTCTGGCGGCGGCGCTCGTCGCGCACGTCGCGGTTGTCCTGCTGGTAGCTGCCGTGGAACTTGAGCAGCTTGGTGTCGGCCTCGCTGATCGAGCCCGTGGTGCGGTCGGCCAGCCCCAAGTCTATGGTGCCGCGCAGGAAGCGGCTCTGCTCCTTGATATGTTCGAGGGCCGAGAGCTTCTTGTTCTTTGTGATGGTGAGTGTGTCAGTCATGAGAAGGGTGCACGAGGCTCGCGAGGGTGCGTGGCACCCTCGCCGAAACGGGAAAGGGATGGGGCGGCGCTTCAGTACACGTCGCGGGCGTAGCGGCCTTCGGCGAGCAGGCTTTTCACCCAGGCGATGGCGTCTTCGCGCGTCTTGTGGCCGTGCTCCACGGCGATCTCCACGAGCGCGCGCTGCACGTCGCCCGCCATGCGCTCCGCGTCGCCGCAGACGTAGAAGTGCGCGCCGCCCTCCAGCCATTGCCACACGGCTTGGCCGTGCTCGCGCAGGCGGTGCTGCACGTAGACCTTCTGCGCCTGGTCGCGCGAGAACGCCACGTCCAGCCGCGTGAGCGAGCCTTCCTCGAGCGCCTGCAGCCACTCGGTCTGGTAGAGGAAGTCGCTGTGGCGGTGCGGGTTGCCGAAGAACAGCCAGTTGCGCCCGGTGGCGCCCTCGGCCCGGCGCTGCTGAACGAAGGCGCGGAACGGCGCCACGCCGGTGCCGGGGCCGACCATGATGACGTCGCGCGCGCCGTCCTGCGGCAGGCGGAAGCGCTCGTTGGCCTCGATGAACACCGGCACCTGCGTGCCTTCGGCCGCGTCGCACAGGTAGCGGCTGCCCGCGCCCCGGCGGGCTTCGCCGTCGATCTCGAAATCCACGAGGGCCACGGTCAGGTGCACTTCCTCGTCCACCTGCTCCTGGCTGCTGGCGATGGAGTACATGCGCGGCGCCAGCGGGCGCAGGGCGGCAACGAGCGACGGCGCGTCCCACGGCGCAGGGTAGGCGCGCAACAGGTCGATGAGCTGCCGGCCGGCGAGCAGCTCGGCCAGGGGCGCCGCGCCTTCCGGTTGCAGCAGGGCCTGGAGGGCCGCGTGGCGGCCCCGCTCGGCCAGCGCCGCCACGAAGGGGCGGGTGAGCAGGGTCAGCTCGCGCCGCTGCGCGAGCCAGTTGGCCAGGGCCAGCGTGTCGCCGCCGTGCGTGACGGGTGTGGCGCCGTCTAGTTGCAGGGTGTGCAGGATGCGGCCGACGAGCTCGGGCGACTGCGTGGGCCAGACGCCGAGCGCGTCGCCGGGCTGGTAGCGCAGGCCGCTGCCCTCGAGCGAGAGTTCGATGTGGCGCACGTCTTTCTCGCTGCCGCTGCCGACGATGCGCTGGTTCACCAGCACCTCCGCCGGGTAGGGGCGCTCGCGCGACCAGGAAACGTGCGCCGGGCGCAGCGTGACGACGTCGGCGCCGGGGAAATGGGCACCGGGCGCCGCGGGCCGCCCGGCGTCCCGTGGCGCCAGCAGCGCCCTGGCGTGCTGCAAGGCCTCGCGGGTCCATGGGTCGGCGACGTATTCGATGTCCACGTCGGCATCGGCGCGCGAGAGCAGGCGCCTGGCGCCCAGCTCGGCCAGGCGCTCGTCGATGCGCCGGCCGATGCCGCAGAAATCGACGTAGCTCGAATCGCCCAGCGCCAGCACGCCGTAGGAGAGGTCGGGCAGCTCGGGCGCGCGCTTGCCGGTGAGGAACTCGTAGAAGCCGCGCGCATCGTCCGGCGGCTCGACGGCGTCGCCCTCGCTGTGCGTGCTGATGACGATGTAGAGGAACTGCTCTTTCTTGAGTTCGCTGGTGCGGTAGGCGTCGGCGCGCACCACGCGCACCGGCAGGCCCGCGGACTGCGCCTGGCCCGCCAGCCGCTCGGCCACGCGCTTGGCATTGCCCGTCTGGCTGCCGTAGAGGATGGTGAGCTGCTGCTTGACGGCCGCGGCGCCGGCGGCGGCCACGGGCGTGGCGCTCCCGGTCGCCGGCCGCAGTTGCGCCGCGGCGCCGGCCATGAACCCGGCCAGCCATTCCAGCGCGGGGCGGTCCAGGCCCTGCACCAGGTCGGCCGCGGTGCGCGCCTTTTCGCTCGAGAGAGGCAGTACGGCCAGGGCGGTGTCGGTGGCTTGCGTCATGGAGAGGTTTCCCTTTTAATATAATTTTTAGGTATTAAAAATCAGAATTTAATTCTGCAAATCCGATGGTAATGGCTGCAGCCGTACCGGGGGAAGAATTGATTTTTCATAAGGTAAGGCGCCCGGTGCATAAGAGCCTGTTCACGACCTCTTCATGGCGCCCGTTGCCCCGCAAAGGCAGTGGCTGCAAGACGCAAACCGCAGCCGGGCTGGTGGCCCGGCGAGGATTTGCAACGCCGCAGACGCTGCCTTGCGGGCACCATGAAGAGGTCACGAACAGGCTCTGAAGAAAATGAGAGCGGCCTGCGCTTGTCAGGCAAGCTCTAGCCCAGGAATACCCTTGCATTCCTGGGCCGTGCGATGAAGTGCTGGCCGCCGCGCGCGCGGATGCGGTCGAACTCCTGGCTGGGCATGACGACCTCGATGGTTTCCTGCGTGTCCTCGCGCCGCAGTTCCAGCTGCGCCAGGGGGCCCAGCGCCTGTGCGCGGCGCAGGCTGACCCGCAGCCCGGGGTCGTTCGCGCCATCCGCCTGGGCGGCCGGGCGGCCGGGCGGGCAGGGTTCGATCTGGATGTCGTGCGGGCGCACGTACGCGGTGCCGGGGCGGTCTCCGCCATCGTGGCCGCCGGGCAGCGCGAAGTGCATGCCGCCCGATTGCAGCCGCCCGCCCTGCACCCGGCCGTGGAACAGGTTCATGTGGCCGAGGAAGCCGCAGACGAAGGCGGTGGCCGGTTCGTCGTAGACCGCCTGCGGCGCGCCTTTCTGCTCGACGCGGCCCTTGTTCATGATCACGACCTCGTCGGCCACTTCCAGCGCCTCTTCCTGGTCGTGCGTGACGAAGATGCTGGTCACGTGCAGGTCGTCGTGCAGCCGGCGCAGCCAGCGGCGCAGTTCCTTGCGCACCTTGGCGTCCAGCGCCCCGAAGGGTTCGTCCAGCAGCAGCACGCGCGGCTCCACGGCCAGGGCGCGCGCCAGGGCGATGCGCTGGCGCTGGCCGCCCGAGAGGGCCGCGGGCCGGCGGTCGGCCAGCCATTCGAGCTGCACCAGCTCCAGGAGGCCCATCACCTTCTCGCGTATCTGCCGCTCGCCCGGGCGCTGGCCGCGGGGCTTCACGCGCAGGCCGAAGGCGACGTTCTCGAACACCGTCATGTGCTTGAACAGCGCGTAGTGCTGGAACACGAAGCCGACCTGCCGCTGGCGCACGTTGGCGCGCGCGGCGTCCCCGCCTTCCAGCAGCACCTGGCCCCGGTCCGGGCGCTCCAGCCCCGCGATGATGCGCAGGAGCGTCGTCTTGCCGCAGCCCGAGGGGCCGAGCAGCGCGGTCAGGCGGCCGTCGGGGAAGGCCAGCGAGACGTCGTCGAGCGCGGTGAACGCGCCGAACTGCTTGTGGATGTGGCGCACTTCGATGCTCATGCAGGTTGCTCCGATGCGGTCTGGGCGCGCAGGCGCCATTCGGCCAGGGACTTGAGGGCCAGCGTCAGCAGCGCCAGCAGCGCCAGCAGCGACGCCACCGAGAAGGCGGCCGCGAAGTTGTATTCGTTGTAGAGGATCTCGACGTGCAGCGGCATGGTGTTGGTCAGGCCGCGGATGTGGCCCGAGACGACCGAGACGGCGCCGAATTCCCCCATGGCGCGCGCGTTGCACAGGATCACGCCGTAGAACAGCCCCCAGCGGATGTTGGGCAGCGTGACGTGCCAGAAGACGCGCCAGCCCGAGGCGCCGAGCACGATGGCGGCTTCTTCCTCCTCGTGGCCCTGGGACTGCATCAGCGGGATCAGTTCGCGCGCCACGAAGGGCACGGTGACGAACACTGTGGCCAGCACGATGCCCGGCACGGCGAACAGGATCTGGATGCCGTGCGCCTGCAGCCAGGGGCCGAACCAGCCCTGGGCGCCGAACAGCAGCACGTAGATCAGGCCGGCGATCACCGGGGAGACCGAGAACGGCAGGTCGATCAGCGTGATCAGCAGGTTCTTGCCGCGGAACTCGAAGCGCGCGACGGCCCAGGCCGCGCAGACGCCGAACACCAGGTTCAGCGGCACCGCGATGGCAGTGGCCGTCAGCGTGAGCCGGATGGCCGCGAGCGCGTCCGGCTCGGTCACGGCCGCCACGCAGGCCTGCCAGCCCTTGCCCAGGGCCTGGTGGAACACCGCGGCCAGCGGCAGGAACAGGAACAGCAGCAGGAAGGCGAAGGCCGCGCCCATCAGCGCCGCGCGGGTGGCGCGGCCCTCGGCGTGCGGCGCGCGAAGGGCGCTGCCGGCGGCGGCGTGCAAGGGGTCGAGCGCGAGGCTTGTCGTCGGGGGCATGGCGGGTTCAGGCGTTTTCGCCAAGCGAGCGCCGGCGCGACCAGGCCTGCAGCAGGTTGATCGCCAGCAGCAGGGCGAACGAGATCAGCAGCATCACCACGGCGATGGCGGTGGCGCCGGCGTAGTCGTACTGTTCGAGCCGGGTCACGATCAGCAGCGGCGCGATCTCGGAGACCATGGGCATGTTGCCGGCGATGAAGATCACCGAGCCGTATTCCCCCGCCGCGCGCGCGAAGGCCAGCGCGAAGCCGGTGAGCAGCGCGGGCAGGATGGTGGGCAGGATCACCCGCAGGAACACCTGCGCGCGCGAGGCGCCCAGGCTGCTGGCGGCCTCCTCGTAGTCGGCGGCCATGTCCTCGAGCACCGGCTGGACGGTGCGCACCACGAACGGCATGCCGATGAAGACCAGCGCCACGATCACGCCCAGCGGCTTGAAGGCCACCTGGATGTCCAGCGGCGCGAGCGACTGCCCGAGCCAGCCGTTGGGCGCATACAGCGCCGTCAGGGCGATGCCGGCCACGGCGGTCGGCAGCGCGAAGGGCAGGTCGACGAAGGCGTCGACCAGCTTCCTGCCGGGGAAGCGGTAGCGCACCAGCACCCAGGCGACGATGCCGCCGAACACCACGTTGACCAGGGCCGCGAGCAGCGCGCCGCCGAAGCTCAGGCGCAGCGACGCCAGCACCCGGGGCGCGGTGACGATTTGCCAGAAGGCGTCCCAGTGCAGCGTGGCCGTCTTCAGGAACGCGGCCGACAGCGGCAGCAGCACGATCAGGCCCAGGTAGGCCAGCGTGAAGCCCAGGGTCAGGTTGCGCCCCGGCAGGACCCTGTGCGCCGCCGGGGAAAGCGTCGGTGCCGGCATGTCGGCTACCGGGCGCCGGGCTGGTAGATCTGGTCGAACACGCCGCCGTCGGCGAAGTGCTTCCTCTGCGCGCTGGCCCAACTGGAAGCCACGTCGTCGATCGTGAACAGGCGCACCCTGGGGAAGCGCGCGGCGTAGCGGTCGGCGACGGTCTTCAGCGTGGGCCGGTAGAAGTGCCTGGCCGCAAGCTCTTGGCCCGCCTCGGAATACAGGTAGTCCAGGTAGGCCCGCGCCACCGTGCGCGTCTTGCGCGCATCGACCACCTTGTCCACGATCGCGACCGGCGGCTCTGCCAGGATGCTGACCGAGGGCACGACGATCTCGACCTTGCCCGGGCCGAGTTCCTGGATCGCCAGGAAGGCTTCGTTCTCCCAGGTGAGCAGCACGTCGCCGATGCCGCGCTCCACGAAGGTGGTGGTCGAGCCGCGCGCGCCGGAGTCGAGCACCGGCACCTGCCGGTAGACCGTGCCGACGAACGCGCGCGCCTGCTCCTCGCTGCCGCCCGGCTGCTTCAGGGCGTAGCCCCAGGCCGCCAGGTAGTTCCAGCGGGCGCCGGCGGAGGTCTTGGGGTTGGGCGTGATGACCTGGATGCCGGGGCGGGCCAGGTCCTGCCAGTCGCGGATGCCCTTGGGGTTGCCCTTGCGCACCAGGAAGACGATGGTCGAGGTGTAGGGCGCGCTGTTCGCGGGCAGCTGGCGCTGCCAGTCCTTGCGGGCCAGCCCGTGCGCGGCGATGGCGTCGATGTCGGGCGCCAGCCCCAGCGTCACCACGTCGGCCTGCAGGCCGTCGATGACCGAGCGCGCCTGCTTGGCCGAGCCGCCGTGCGACTGGCGCACCGTCACGCGGTCGCCGGTCCTCGCTTCCCAGTATTTGGCGAAGGCCTGGTTGTAGGCCTGGTACAGCTCGCGCGTCGGGTCGTAGGAAACGTTCAGCAGCGTGACGTCGGCGGCGAACGCGGGCGCCGCCAGGCTCAGGGCGGCGGCCAGGGGAAGCAGGAAGCGCAGGCGCACGGACAGGTCCCTCTCGATGTGTGTGGTCGAGACATCAGGTTAAGGACTTGCCCTGCGGAACGGAACGATTGCTTGGATGGAACGATATGCGCGCCGCGCATTAGGAGCGCCGGTCATATCCACATGCGGCACGCCGGCCGGGGCTTTGGGGCTGCCCCCGGCCTCACGGCCAGAGGTACAGCAGGCCGGCCGTCATCACCAGATAGCGTGCGAATTTGCCCACGGCCATGTAGCCGACGCAAGGCCAGAACGGCAGGCGCAGCCACCCGGCCACGGCGCACAGCGGGTCGCCCACGACGGGCAGCCAGCTCAGCAGGCAGGCGCGCGCGCCGAAGCGCCCGAGCCACGCGAGTGCCCGCACCTCGCTGGGTTTGCCGCGCAGGCGATCGACCGCCCGGTGCGTGCCCAGGCCCATCCACCAGGAGATCGCGCCGCCGACGGTGTTGCCCAGCGTGGCCACCGCGATGGCCGGCCAGAACAGGTCGGGGTTGAGCCGCACCAGCGCGAACACCGCCGGTTCCGAGCCCAGCGGCAGCAGCGTGGCCGAGACCAGCGCGACGACGAAGACCATCGCCAGGCCGTTGTGCGGCAGCGCCAGCCATTGGGCCAGTTCGGTCATCCAGGGTTCCATGGGCTGGCGAGTGTAGGTGTCGCCGGCATGGCGGCTGCCTAAAAAACAGGCAACTACAATAGCTGGTTGCGCGGGCCGATCCGCCCGCGGCCAAGCCCCATGATTCCGCTGCAGATCGGTCCCATCGTTCTCGCCAACCGCGTTTTCGTCGCCCCCATGGCGGGAGTGACGGACCGGCCGTTCCGCCGCCTGTGCAAGCAGCTCGGCGCGGGCTACGCGGTGAGCGAGATGGTCACCTCGCGCAAGGACCTGTGGGCCAGCCTCAAGACCAGCCGGCGCGCCGACCACGAGGGCGAGCCTGGCCCGATCGCGGTGCAGATCGCGGGCACCGACGCGCCCATGATGGCCGAGGCCGCGCGCTACAACATCGACCGGGGCGCGCAGGTGATCGACATCAACATGGGCTGCCCGGCCAAGAAGGTGTGCAACAAGTGGGCGGGCTCGGCGCTGATGCAGGACGAGGCGCTGGCGCTGGCGATCGCCGAGGCGGTGGTGGCCGCCTGCGCGCCGCACGGCGTGCCGGTCACGCTCAAGATGCGCACCGGCTGGTGCGACGCGCAGCGCAACGCGGTGCAGCTCGCCCGGCGCTTCGAAGGCGCCGGGGTGCGGATGCTCACGGTGCACGGGCGCACGCGCGAGCAGGGCTACCGCGGCGAGGCCGAGTACGAGACCATCGCCGCCGTCAAGCGCGCCGTCGCCATTCCGGTGGTGGCCAATGGCGACGTGACCGGCCCGGAGAAGGCGGCCGCGGTGCTGGCCGCGACGGGCGCCGATGCGCTGATGATCGGCCGCGCGGCGCAGGGCCGGCCGTGGATCTTCCGCGAGGTGGCGCACTACCTCGACACCGGCGAGCGGCTGGCGCCGCCGCTGGTGGCCGAGGTGCGCCGCCTGCTGCTCGAGCATTTGCAGGAGCACTACGGCCTGTACGGTGAATCGACTGGCGTGCGCAGCGCGCGCAAGCACATCGCCTGGTACGTGCGTGCGCTGCCCGGCGGCGACGATTTGCGCCGCAGCATCAATGCGATCGACGACAGCGGCGCGCAGTGGCGCGCGGTGCATGATTACTTCGCCGCGCTGGAGCAGCGCATGGAGCGGCTGCCGCAGGAAGGGGCAGCGGTGGTGGACGAAGAGACCGAGGGAGCGCACGCATGAACGCGAGCAACAGCAACATCGAGGAGTGCGTTCGCGACAGCCTGCACCGCTACTTCGAGGACCTGGGGGGCGAGGCCCCGGCGGAGGTGTACGACATGGTGCTGCGGCTGGTGGAAAAGCCGCTGCTGGAGGTGGTGATGCACCACGCCCAGCAGAACCAGTCCCGCGCCGCCGAATGGCTGGGGCTCAACCGCAACACGCTGCGCAAGAAGCTCGCCGATCATCGCCTGATCTGATCGAAAAAATCCTGAATTGATAGCTGCTGGCGCTTGCTGGTAGAGCGCTGGAGCCGTATTTGTTTCAAACCTTGGGGAATAGACCGTCATGAACGCATTGCTTTCCGTCTCCGACAAGAGCGGTATCGTCGACTTCGCCAGGGCGCTGCACGCGCTCGGCATCCGGCTGATCTCCACCGGCGGCACCGCCAGGCTGCTGGCGCAGGAGGGCCTGCCCGTCACCGAGGTGGCCGAGGTGACGCACTTCCCCGAGATGCTCGACGGCCGCGTCAAGACGCTGCACCCCATGGTGCACGCCGGGCTGCTGGCGCGCCGCGAGCTGCCCGCGCACATGGCCGCCTTGAAGGAGCACGGCATCGCCACCATCGACCTGCTGGTGGTCAACCTCTACCCCTTCGAGGCCACGGTGGCCAAGGCCGGCTGCACGCTGGCCGACGCGATCGAGAACATCGACATCGGCGGCCCGGCGATGGTGCGCAGCGCCGCCAAGAACTGGCAGGACGTGGGCGTGGTGACCGACGCCGCGCAGTACCCCGAGGTGCTCGCCGAGCTCGAGGAGCAGGGCAGGCTTTCGGATGCCTTGCGCTTCAGGCTCGCCGTCGCCGCGTTCAACCGCATCGCGCAGTACGCCGGGGCGATCAGCGACTACCTCTCCTCGGTCACGTTCGAGCCGGAAAAACTGTCGGAAAGCTATGTGCCCCGGCGCCAGTTGTTCGCCGGCCAGTCCAACGGCATCTTCACCAAGGTGCAGGACCTGCGCTACGGCGAGAACGGCCACCAGCAGGCGGCGCTGTACCGCGACCTGCACCCGGCGCCGGGCTCCATCGTCACCGGCGAGCAGCTGCAGGGCAAGGAGCTATCCTACAACAACATCGCCGACGCCGATGCGGCGTGGGAATGCGTCAAGTGCTTCGAGCAGCCGGCCTGCGTCATCGTCAAGCACGCCAACCCCTGCGGCGTGGCCGTCGGCGCGAGCGCGGGCGAGGCCTACGCCAAGGCGTTCCAGACCGATCCGACGAGCGCCTTCGGCGGCATCATCGCGCTCAATCGCCCGGTCGACGCCGCGGCGGCCGAGCGGATCGCCAGGCAGTTCGTCGAGGTGCTGATGGCGCCCGACTTCAGCGCCGAGGCATTGCAGGTGTTCAAGGCCAAGGCCAACGTACGGCTGGTGCGGATCGCGCTGCCGCCCGGGGGTGACACCGCCTGGGCGCAGGGGCGCAATGCCGTGGACGCCAAGCGCGTCGGCTCGGGCCTGCTGCTGCAGACCGCCGACAACCACGAGCTGCGCGCGGCCGATCTCAAGGTCGTGACCCGGCGCCAGCCGACGCCGGAGCAGATCCAGGACCTGCTGTTCGCCTGGAAGGTGGCCAAGTACGTCAAGAGCAACGCCATCGTGTTCTGCAAGGGCGGCATGACCATGGGCGTGGGGGCGGGGCAGATGAGCCGGCTGGACTCCGCGCGCATCGCCAGCATCAAGGCCGAGGCCGCGGGCCTCTCGCTCAAGGACACGGTGGTCGCGAGCGACGCCTTCTTCCCCTTCCGCGACGGCCTCGACGTGGTCGTCGACGCCGGCGCCAGCTGCGTCGCGCAGCCCGGCGGCTCGATGCGCGACCAGGAGGTGATCGACGCCGCCGACGAGCGCGGCGTGGCCATGGTCTTTACCGGCGTGCGCCACTTCAGGCATTGAGGCATCGACTCAGGCATTGACACGTGTGACCGATACGCGTTCGGTGATGTCCGCGCGCCATCTGGCGCTCGGGCTGCTGGTGGTGGCCATCTGGGGCAGCAACTTCGTCGTCATCAAGGTGGCGCTGGCGTCGTTCCCGCCGCTGCTGATGGCGGCGCTGCGCTTTGCCACGGCGGCGCTGCCCGCGATCTTCTTCTTCCCGCGGCCGCGGGTGCCGTGGCGCAACCTGGTGGGCTACGGCCTGCTGATCGGCGTCGGCCAGTTCAGCCTGCTCTACCTGGCGATGCGCTCGCAGATCTCGCCCGGCCTGGCCTCGCTCGTGGTCCAGGCGCAGGTGCTGTTCACGGTGGGGCTCGCCGTGGCGCTCGACGGCGAGCGCGTGCGGCTGTTCCAGCTCGTCGCGGCGGCGCTGGCCCTGGCGGGCTTCGCGGTGATCGGCTGGCACACCGACGGCACCACGACCTGGCTGGGCATCGCCATGGTGCTGGGCGCGGGCCTGTGCTGGGCGCTGGGCAACGTCGTCGGGCGCCAGGCCGGGCGGGTGAACGTGGTGGCCTACATGGTCTGGAGCAGCGCCTTCGCGGTGCCGCCGCTCGCGGCCTTGTCGCTGCTCGCCGAAGGCGGCCCGGCGACGCTCTGGCATGCGCTGGCCACGGCGCCGCTGCTCGCCTGGGGCGCGGTGCTGTGGCAGTCGGCGGCCAACACCCTCCTCGGCTACGGGCTCTGGGCCTGGCTGCTGGTGCGCTACGACGCCGCGACGGTCACGCCCATGGCGCTGCTGGTGCCGGTCTTCGGCATGGGCAGCTCGGTGGCGCTGCTCGGCGAGCCGTTCCCGGCGTGGAAGGCGGCGGCGATGTTCCTGGTGCTGACGGGTCTGGGCCTGAATCTGCTGTGGCCCAGGCTGGACCAGCGCTACCAGCTATCGAAATAGGAATTTCCTGGCAGCCTTCCCGTCACTGGGCGGCGAGCTGCGCGAAGACCTTGCGCGCCGCCGCCACCGTGGCCTCGACGTCCTCGGCCGTGTGCGCCGCGCTCACGAAGCCGGCCTCGTACAGCGCGGGCGCGATGTACACGCCGCGGTCGAGCAGCCCGTGGAACAGACGGTTGAAGCGCGCGCCGTCGCTGCGCAGCACCGCGGGGTAGTCGCGCGGCAGCTCGGGCAGCAGGAAGAAGCCCATCATCCCGCCCTCGCTGTCGCCGCACAGCGCCACGCCCTCGGCCCGGGCGGCCTGCGCGAGGCCCTCGATCAGCGAACGGGTGCGGCGCGCCAGGGCCTCGTAGAAGCCCGGCTGGGCGACCTCGCGCAGCGTCGCCAGGCCGCAGGCCGTGGCCACCGGGTTGCCCGAGAGCGTGCCCGCCTGGTACACCGGCCCGAGCGGCGCGAGCTGCTCCATCACCGCCCGCTTGCCGCCGAAGGCCGCCAGCGGCATGCCGCCGCCGATCACCTTGCCGAGCACCGTGAGGTCGGGCTCGAACCCCGGGATGGCCTGGGCGTACAGGCTTTGCGCGCCGCCGAGCGCGACGCGAAAGCCGGTCATCACCTCGTCGAGGATGAGCAGCGCCCCGTGCCGGGTGCACAGCTCGCGCGCGCGGCGCATGAAGGGGATGCTGGCGCGCACGAAGTTCATGTTGCCCGCGATCGGCTCCATGATGACGCAGGCGATGCTTGCGCCGTGCAGCGCGAAGGCCTCTTCCAGCTGGGCCACGTCGTTGTATTCGAGCACCAGCGTGTCCTGCACCACCACCTCGGGCACGCCCGCGCTGGTGGCGTGGCCGAAGGTGGCCAGGCCCGAGCCGGCCTTGACCAGCAGCGCGTCGGCGTGGCCGTGGTAGCAGCCGTTGAACTTGATGATCTTGCTGCGCCCGGTGGCGCCACGCGCCAGGCGGATCGCGCTCATGCCGGCCTCGGTGCCCGAGCTCACCAGGCGCAGCATCTCCATGGAAGGGAGGTGGCGCAGGATGGCTTCGGCCAGTTCGACCTCGCGTTCGGTGGGCGCGCCGAACGACAGGCCTTCGCCGATCGCCTTGTGCACCGCCTGGAGCACGGCGGGGTGCCCGTGGCCCAGGATCATCGGCCCCCAGGAGCCGATGTAGTCGATGAAGCGCTGGCCGTTGGCGTCCCAGATGTAGGCGCCCTGGCCGCGGGTGATGAAGCGCGGCGTGCCGCCCACGGCCCGGAAGGCGCGCACGGGCGAGTTGACGCCGCCGGGAATCAGCGCCTTGGCGCGGTCGAACAGGGGCGCGTTCAGATCAGTGGGGAGTGTCATTCGGTGCGATTCCAAGGGGGTCGTCGTCGGGCTCGTCCGGGTCCGCGTCGTCGTCGGGCTCGGCCCAGAACATGCGGTCGGGCAGCTGGTGGCCCATGCCCGGGCGGAAGCCGCAGGCCAGGCAGCCTTCCACGTAGGTGAGCGCGTCCTGCACGGCTTCGGTGAGCTCGCAGCCGCACGCCACGAGCGCCGTCACGGTGGCGGACAGCGTGTCGCCCGCGCCGATGAAGCTGCCGGGCAGGGTGTCGAAAGCGGCGCTGCAGAGCACCGCATGGGGCGTGGCCAGCACGTTGTTCTGCCGCCCGTCGGGCAGGAGCATTCCGGTGGCCAGCAGGTAGGGCACGCCGTGCTCGGCCGCGGCCGCTGCGAGATCGCGCGCGGTGGGCGGCTTCTCGTCCTGCCAGTCCGGCAGCAGCCAGCGCCACAGCGTGCCGTGGTTGCCGATCAGCAGCGAGGTGGCCGGCAGCAGCAGCTCGGCGCAGGCATCGTGGTAGAGGTCGATGGCGTCGCTGGACCACCACGACAGGTCCGGCATGTAGGTCACGACCGGGACTTGCGCGTAATCCTCCGCGATCGCGGCAATCGCCGCGAGATTGTCGGCGCTGCCGGCGAAGCCCACCTTGATCGCCTGCACCGGCATGTCCTCGAGCACGGCGCGCGCCTGCTCGGTCACGTAGTCGTCGTCGAACGCGAGATGCTCGTGGATTTCGCTGCTGTCGCGCACGTAGCTGCCGGTGACGACGGGCAGGCCGTGGCCGCCGATGCCGCCGACGGCGGCCGCGTCGCCCGCCAGCCCGCCCGCGCCGCTGGGGTCGTTGGCGTTGAACAGCAGCACGCACACCGGGCCGGCACGGGACCGGCTGTCCGGAGCCGGGTCGCGGGAGTCGGGGATCAGGACGGCCATGGCAGGAAGAGGCGCGGCGCGCGGCATTGGTGGCGTGGAAACTGCATGTGGAGCATCGAATCGTTGCATTCTATGTAAACCACCCTTAAGCTTGCCCGAGGTTTTGCCGTAGGAGTGGGGTGACAAGGTCTCGAGGCAAGAGCCACAAGGAGCGGTAAAAAGTGACCACGACAGCAACAACCGATTCCACGATCAAGGTGCTCGTGGTGGACGACAGCAACACGATCCGACGCAGCGCCGAAATCTTTCTCAAGCAGGGCGGGCATGAAGTACTGCTTGCCGAAGATGGCTTCGATGCCCTCTCCAAGGTCAATGACTACCAGCCCCAGTTGATTTTTTGCGACATCCTGATGCCCAAGCTCGATGGCTACCAGACCGTGGCCATCGTCAAGCGCAACCCGCGCTTCGCCGACACTCCCGTGGTGATGCTGTCGTCCAAGGACGGCGTGTTCGACAAGGCGCGCGGGCGCATGGTCGGGTGCCAGGACTACCTCACCAAACCGTTTACCAAGGACCAGCTGTTGCAGGCCGTAGAGCAGTTTGGCCACACGCAGCAAGAATAGGGAGCGCAGTGATGCCGATCCGCAAAGTACTGATCGTCGACGACTCGAAGACCGAACTGGTGTATTTGTCCGGTCTGCTGCAGAAGCAGGGCATGCAGGTGCGTACCGCGGAGAACGCCGAAGAGGCCTACCGGTGCCTCGCGCAGGAAAAGCCCGACCTGATCCTGATGGACGTGGTCATGCCGGGGCAGAACGGCTTTCAGGTCACGCGCACGATCACCCGCGATCCGCAATACGCCGATGTGCCCATCATCATGTGCACCAGCAAGAACCAGGAGACGGACCGCGTCTGGGGCATGCGCCAGGGAGCCCGCGGCTACATCACCAAGCCGGTGGACCCTGCCGAACTGCAGGCCAAGATCGAGGCGCTCAACTAGCGCGGCGGAGCGTTCGTCATGGCCAACCATGAGGCGTTGAAAGAGCTGCAGATGCGGCTGGCCGCGCGGCTGCAGGCGGCGCAGACCGAAAGCGTGGCGGCGGCCTCGTGGCTGGCCGTGCATGCCGGCCCGTACCGTCTGCTGTTGCCGCTGGAGCAGGCCGGCGAGATTTTCCCGTGGCCTGGCGTCCAGCCGGTGCCGCACACGCAGCCCTGGTTTCTCGGCGTGGCCAATCTGCGCGGCCTGCTGTCGGGCGTGGTGGACGTGGCCGCGCTCCTGGGAGCGGAGCAGGCGCAGCCGCAGCAGGCGCAGGCCGAGCGCGGCTTGCTGACGCTGGCGGCGGGCCTGGAGACCAACGCGGCGCTGCTGATCGACCGTTTCGTCGGGCTGCGCGGCGCCGAGGCATTCGTGGCCGAGGAAAACGCGCGGGCCGATGCCCCCGCGTACCTGGGTGGCGTGCGCACGGACCCCGAGAACGCGCGCTGGCAGGTGCTCGATCTGGAGGCGCTGGCGCAGGACCCCGTGTTTTTGAACATTGGCGCCTGATCCAGGGGCGCGCACCGATCGTTTTCTGAGGCAATACCATGTCCCTAGTGCAGTCGTTGGGAAAATTCATGCAGCGCGATCCGGCCGAGGCGGATGCCGCGCCGAGCCGCACGGATCTGGGGATCGATTCGGAGCGCGACAGCGCGATCACTTCCGCGTTCGAGGCCGAGGGCGTCGAGAGCGTGCAGGGCGACCCGCGGGCCCAGTCTTCGGCGCAGGGCGTGCAGACCGACGACGACCAGGTGGTGCTGCCGCTGTTGGGGCGGGCCAGCCTGGCGGTGCACCAGCGCCGCCTGCTCACGCTGCTGGCCATCGGGGTGGTCGTGCTGGCCTTGCTGGCCGGCTGGATGTTGCAGCGCAGCCGCAGTTCCGGGGCGCAATTGACGGCCGTCGGCCAGGCGCTGATGCAGTCGCAGCGCCTGGCCAAGGCGTTCGAGGGTGCGGTACTGGGCCAGCCCAAGGCCTTCGACGAACTCGCGGACAGCGCGACCGTGTTCACCCGCAACGTCCAGGCGCTCATGGGCGGTGACGACGCGCTGGGCGTGAAGGCGCTGGGCGAGTCCTTCCGGTCGGAACTGGAAGACATCCGGCCGCTGATGGAGCGTGCCGAGCGGTTCGCCAGCACCATGCAGACGCGGCGCAAGAACCTGGAGCAGGCGGCCCAGGCCATCGCCATCATCAACAACGATTCGGCCGACTGGCTGCGCGCCACCGAGTCCGCCCTGAGGCCCCCCCAGAGCGGCGTGGCGGCGGCGGAGATCGTGGCCGCCGGGCGCCTGGGGCTGCTGACCCAGCGCATCGCCAGGCTGTCCAACGACGTGTTCTCCGGCGCGGGCGCCAGCACGCAGGCGCAGCTCGACCAGGACTTGGCCGACTTCAAGACGATCGCCCAGGGCTTGCCGGAGGCGACGTCGGGCGCGCAGGGCCGGGCAATGATGGCGCTCTACGAAAAGACCCGCGCGCAGGCCACGTGGCTGCTGGACCATCCGCAAGACCTGTCGGACGCGCGCCTGTGGCAGCGCCTGATCGTCGCCGACAGCGAACCGCTGGGCCAGCATCTGCAGGCCCTGCAGACTAAGCTCACGGCGCGGTCGGGGTTCGGCCCGGGGGAACTGGCGCTGTTGGCCGTGGTGGCGCTCTTCGTGCTGCTGTGCGGCGCCGGCATTTCGCGCACCCAGCTGGCGGACAGCCGGCGCCGTCAGGCCGCTGCCGAAGCGCAGCAGGAAGACGCGCGGCTGCAGGAGCAGGAGGCCAAGCGCATCAACGATGCCAACCAGGCGGCGATCTTGCGGCTGATGAACGAGCTGCAGTCGGTGGCCGAGGGCGACCTGACGCAGGAAGCCACGGTGACCGAGGACATCACCGGCGCCATCGCCGACTCCGTCAATTACACGGTCGAGGAGCTTCGCGTCCTGGTAGGCAGCGTGCAGAACACGGCCACGCGCGTGGCGCAGACGACGACGGCGGTGGACAGCACCTCGACCGAGCTGCTGGCCACCTCGTCCGAGCAGCTGCGCGAGATTCGCGAAACCGGCCAATCGGTGCTCGACATGGCCACGCGCATCAACGGGGTGTCCCATCAGGCGCAGGAATCGGCGACGGTGGCGCGCCAGTCGCTGAAGGCCGCCGATTCCGGCCTGAAAGCGGTGCAGAACGCCATCGGCGGCATGAACGCGATCCGCGACCAGATCCAGGACACCTCCAAGCGCATCAAGCGCCTGGGCGAGTCGTCGCAGGAAATCGGCGAAATCACGGAGCTGATTTCCGACATTACCGAGCAGACCAACCTGCTGGCGCTCAATGCGGCAATCCAGGCGGCATCCGCGGGCGAAGCCGGCCGCGGGTTTTCCGTCGTGGCCGAGGAGGTGCAGCGCCTGGCGGAGCGTTCGGCCGACGCCACGCGCCAGATCGCCGCGCTGGTCAAGGCCATCCAGGTGGACACGCAGGACGCCGTCGCCGCCATGGAGCGGTCGACCCACGGCGTGGTCGAGGGCGCGCGCCTGTCCGACAGCGCGGGCACCGCCCTGTCGGAGATCGACACGGTGTCGCGCGAACTGGCCGAGCTGATCGAGAGCATTTCCTCCTCCGCGTCGCGCGAAGCGGAGCTGGCCAACGGCGTGGCCGAGAACATCCAGCATATTTTCGCGGTCACGGAACAAACCGGAGAGAGCACCCGAAATACCGCACACCAGGTGCGCGAGCTGTCGCAGATGGCTGAAGAGCTGCGTACTTCGGTGGCCCGGTTCAAGATTGCCTGAAGGCCATGGCAGCACACCACGCCAGCACAGTCGGAGGCTTCCCCATGTCAGCCAAGGACGCCATCGGCGCGCCGTCCCAGCCGGCGCAGCGCGGCGAACAGGACCTGGGGCCGCTCGCCTGGGTGCTGGAGGAGTTGCGCAAGACGCTCGACGCGGCAATGAAATCGCTGCGCCATTTCGTGCACGAGGCCGATGCCACGGGCGCTTCCGATCTGGCCTCGCACGACACGGCGGCGCTGCGCGGCGCACGCCAGGGCCTGCACCAGTGCGGCGGTGCGCTGGAGATGGTCGGCATGGAATCGGCCGCGCTGGTGCTGCATGCGATGGAGGCCGCGGCGCAGCGCTTCATGCTGCAGCCGGAGCACTGCAGTGCCGCGGCCGTGGAAACGCTGGAGCGCGCCAGTTTCGCGGTGCTCGAGTACCTGGAGAACGTCCTGGTCGGCAAGGCCGTTTCGCCCGTGGCCCTGTTCCCGCAATACCGGCAGGTGCAACTGCTGGCCGGGGTGGAGCGGGTGCACCCGGCGGACCTGTGGTCGCCGGCGCGGCGCGTCCACGGGCCGGTGGATCGGGCGCTGGCGGTGTCTCCCGTGGAGTATGGGCCGCAGGCACGCGCGCGGCTCGACCGTGCGGTGCTGCGCATCGTCAAGAGCGGCGACGCCGCGGCCGCGGCGGACATGCAGGATCTGTGCACGGGCCTGGCCGCGGCGCAGGTGGACGAGCAGGTGCGCGGCTTCTGGCAGATCGGCGCCGGCTTCTTCGAGGCGCTGGCCAGGGGGGCGGTGGTCCCGGACGCCTACGTCAAGCGCGTCACCTCGCGGGTGCTCATGCACTATGCGATGCTGGCGCGGGGCGAGGCCGCGCCCGACGACACCGTGCTGCAGGAGCTGCTGTTCTACTGCGCGCAGGCGGGTGACCTGCCGGGCGGTGCCGAAGGATCGCCTCTGGCGGCGGTGCGCCGGGACTGGGGGCTCGCGGACCACCAGCCCGTCGGCTACGAGACGCCGCGCTTCGGCCTGTTCGATCCGGCCTTGCTCGCGCAGGCGCGCAAGCGCATTGCGACGGCCACGGAGACCTGGTCTGCCCTGGCCGGAGGAGACCGGCAAAAGATCAAGCCGGCGGCCGATCAGTTCAGTCTCGTGTGCGATTCGCTGCACAAGCTGCACCTGGACAGCGAACCGCTGGCGGACGCGCTGATGCATGCCGTCGCCGTCCCGCTGCACACCGGACAGCCGCCGTCCACCGCATTGGCCATGGAGGTCGCGACCGCCGTGCTGTACCTGCAGGCCTCGCTGGAGGAGCTCGACACCTCGCGCGAACACATGGCCGAGCGGGCGGCCCGGCTGGCCGAGCGGCTCGCGGGCGTGACCGGGGGCGGCGAGTCCCAGCCGCTCGAACCCTGGATGGAGGAGCTGTACCGCCGCGTCAGCGACCAGCAGACCATGGGCAGCGTGGTGGACGAGCTGCGCGCGACGCTGGCCGGCACGGAAAAATCGCTGGACCAGTTCTTCCGCGATCCGGCCGACACGTCGGCGCTGGTGGCCGTACCGGGCAGCATGCAGCAGATGCGCGGCGTGCTCTCCGTGCTGGGGCTCGACCAGGCGTCGCTGGCCGTGCTGCGCATGCGCGAGCTGGTCGAACGCCTGATCGTGGGCGAAGTGCCCGGCGAAGAGCGGGCGCAGGTGTTCGGCAGGCTGGGCAACAGCTTGGGCGCGCTGGGCTTTCTCATCGACATGCTGGGCTACCAGCGCGCGATGGCGCGCAAGCTGTTCGTCTTCGACGAGGAGCTGGGCGAGCTGAGGATTCTCATGGGGCGTGCGCGCGCGGCCGACCGTCCGGGCGGCGCACCCCGGCCCCCGGGGGCGCATGGGGCGGCGGCAGCCTCCGGGCCGACGCCCGAGCCGCCGGTCCGGCCCGTCGAGATGCCGGCGTTGCCCACGTTGCCCGACCTGCCTGCCGCCGAGTCTCCCGCCGTGACCGCCGACGTGCCGTCCCCGGATCGGCAGCCGGAGCAAGAGAGCCCGTCGGGCGTATCGGCGCCCGACCCCGAGTTGCTCGAGATCTTCCTTGACGAGGCGCGCGAGGTCGTGGCGATCGGCCAGGGCGCGGTGCAGGCGCTGACTGCCGAGCCCGAGGCACAGGACGGGCAGGCCGCGCTCAGGCGCGTGTTCCATACGCTCAAGGGCAGTTCCCGCATGGTGGGGCTGGGGGCGTTTGGCGACGCCGCGTGGGCCATGGAGGAACTGCTCAATACCTGGCTGGCGGAGCAGAGGCCGACGACGCAGTCCCTGCTGGACCTCTCGACGGACGCATTGCAGGCCTTGGGCCGCTGGGTGGAGGACCTGGCCGCCGGTGGCGCGCAGGGCTGGAGCGCGCAGGGGTTCAGCGCCTCGGCCGACGCGCTGCGCCGCGATGGCGCTTTCGTGCCGCTGGAAGCGGCCGGGGCGCGCGAAGAGGCCGCTGCCGGCGAGCCCGCGGACGGGCGGGCCCCGGCCGCCGTGGCGCAGGCGCCGGAACCTTCCCCGGAGGACGTGTACGAAGGGCACACGCTGCCGAGCGAGCTTGCAGACGATGCCGCCATCGATTTCCCGGACACGGTGCTCGACGGGGACGCCGAAGAGCCGGTCACCGGCATCGAGGCCGAGGCGGACCTCGCGCTGATCGACTTTGCGCTGACGCAACCGGCCGGCATCGACGACGAAGAGCGGGTGATCGGCGATTTGCGGGTGCCGGCGGCCCTGTACAACGTCTACCTCAACGAGGCGGACGAATGGTCGCGGCGGCTCAATGCCGCGCTGCACGAGTGGTCGCCGGACGAGCCGCTGTCCGAGGACGCCGAGGCGATGGCGCATTCGCTGGCCGGCAGTTCCGCCACGGTGGGATTCGCCGTGTTGTCGAACCTGGCGCGGACCCTGGAACATGCATTGCAGCACCTGCGACTCGGGCCGGCACCGGCGGAGGACCAGGTGCAGGCCCTGACGGCGGCATCGGCGGAAATCCGCAGGCTGCTGCACCAGTTCGCGGCCGGATTCCTCAAGGAGCCCCAGCCGCGGGTGCTGGAGCAGCTCCAGGCGCTGCTGCAGGTGGACGTGGCCAGCGCCGCCGCGCCTTTGCCCGATGCCGAGCCCGGGGAAACGCCGGGCGCACCCCCTGTAGGGGAGCCGGCCGCCGCCGAGGCGGGCGATGCCTTCGAGCGCGAACAGGCGATCGATGCGGCGATCGTCCGGGCCGTCGCCGCCGACGAGGGCGACGACGACATCGACGTCGTCGATGTCATCGACCTCGACCTGTTCCCGATCTTCGGGGAAGAGGCGCAGGAGCTGTTGCCGGCGCTGGGTGCCGCGCTGCGCCAATGGTCCGCGCGCCCCGAGGACATGGTGGCGCGCGGCGAACTGCTGCGGGCGCTGCACACGCTCAAGGGCAGCGCCAGGCTGGCCGGCGCGCTGCGCCTCGGCGAAATGGCGCATCGCATGGAATCGGCGGTCGAGCGCGTGGACCTGGAGACGGCCGGCACGGGCGATATAGAACCCCTGCTGGCACGGCTCGATGGGCTCCAGGCGAATTTCGACGTGCTGCGTGCCGTGGGCGAGCAGTCGCTCGCCGAGCCGGCGCCGGCCAGTGAACCGGCGCAGGCCGCTCCGGTGGACCGGGGCGCGCTGCCGGCGGCCGCCGCGCTGCCCGCCATCGTGCGGGCGCCGGCGATCCAGACGGTCGTGCATGGCGCGGTGCGTCCCGCGGCGGGCCAGCAGGTGCGCGTGCGCTCGCAGCTGCTCGATCGGCTGGTCAACGATGCGGGCGAGGTGCTGATCGCGCGCGCCCGCCTGGCGGCGCAGGTGGAGCAGATGCGTGGTTCGCTGCAGGACCTGTCGGGCAACCTGGAGCGCCTGCGCACCCAGCTGCGCGACATCGAGGTGCAGGCCGAGACGCAGATGCAGTCGCGCCAGGCCCAGTCGCGCGACAGCGCGGCAGGGTTCGACCCGCTGGAGTTCGACCGCTTCACGCGCATGCAGGAACTCACCCGCATGATGGCCGAGTCGGTCAACGACGTGGCCACCGTGCAGCGCGCGCTGCAGCGCTCCATCGAGGTGGCCGAGGACAACCTCACCGCGCAGGGGCGGCAGGCGCGGGAGCTGCAGCGCGACCTGCTGCGCACGCGCATGGTGGAGTTCGACGCCATCGCCGAGCGCCTGTACGCGGTGGTGCGCCAGGCGGCGCGCGAGACCGGCAAGCAGGTGCGGCTGGACATCGAGGGCGGCGTGATCGAGGTCGACCGCGGCGTGCTCGAGCGCATGACGCCCGCGTTCGAGCACCTGCTGCGCAACTGCGTGGCCCACGGGATCGAGGGCGCGCAGGAGCGCGCCGCCGTCGGCAAGCCGCCGGTCGGCGCGATCACGGTGCGCGTCGGGCACGAGGGCAACGACATATCGGTCGAGTTCCGCGATGACGGCGCCGGGCTCGACGTCGAGCGCATTCGCCAGCGGGCGCTGGCGCAGGGCCTGGTGGCGGCCGATGAAGCCATCGATCCGGCGCAGGCGGGGCAGCTGATCTTCCTGCCCGGCTTTTCCACCGCCGACGAGGTGACGGAGCTGTCGGGCCGCGGCATCGGCATGGACGTGGTGCGCTCCGAGGTGCAGGGGCTGGGTGGCCGCATCGAGACCGAGACGGCCCCGGGGCAGGGCACGGCGTTCCGCATGGTGCTGCCGCTGACCACCGCGGTGACCCAGGTGGTGATGGTGCGCGTCGGCAGCCTGAGCGTGGGGATCGCGGCCAACGTGATCGAGGTGGTGCGCCGCGCCACCCGGGCGGAGCTCGAGGCGGCCTATGCCAGTGGCAGCTATCAGGACTTGCCGCTGTACTGGGCCGGCGCGCTGCTGCAGGCCTCGGTGCGCAGCACCGAGACGGGCGGCAAGACCTGCCCGGTGGTGGTGGTGCGCAGCGCTTCGCAGCGTCTGGCGCTGCACGTCGACCAGGTGCTGGGCAACCAGGAAGTGGTGGTCAAGAACCTCGGTCCGCAGCTGTCGCGCCTGCCCGGGCTGTCCGGCATGTCGGTGCTGGCCTCGGGCGCGGTGGTGCTGATCTACAACCCGGTGGCGCTGGCGTCGGTCTATGGCGAGTGGGCGCGCTCCGTGACGCTGCCGCCGGGCACGGACCCGGTTGCGGCGCCGGCGCTGGAGCAGCCGGCCGGGCTGACGCAGTCGAGCGTCGTCGTGCCGCTGGTGCTGGTGGTCGACGACTCGATCACGGTGCGCCGCGTCACGCAGCGCCTGCTGCAGCGCGAGGGCTACCGGGTGGCCCTGGCGGCCGACGGGCTGCAGGCGCTGGAGCGGCTGCGCGAGGAGCGGCCGGCGGTCGTGCTTTCGGACATCGAGATGCCGCGCATGGATGGCTTCGATCTGGCGCGGGCCATCCGCGGCGACGCGGCGCTGGCCGGTCTGCCCATCGTCATGATCACCTCGCGCATGGCGGAAAAGCACAAGCAGCACGCGGCGCAGCTCGGGGTCAACCACTACCTGGGCAAGCCCTATTCCGACGAGGCGCTGCTGGCGCTGGTGCGGCACTTCGCCGCGCATGTGGCGCCCCTGGCGGGCGCGTAGAACAAGGGGGCAGGGATGGATCCCGAAACCACCGTACCGTCGCCGGCGGCGAACGCCTGGCTCCTCACCTGTCTCGCGGTGACCGCGCGCGAGGGGGCATCCGACCTGTTCCTGCTGGCGGACGCGCCGCCCACGATCAAGCGCCAGGGAGTCTTTCATCCGCTGAACAACGAGGCGCTCAACGGGCAGCAGATACGCGACCTGGCGCTGTCCATCCTGACGCCGGCGCAGCAGCGGCAGTTCGACGCCAACCGGGAATACGACCTGGCGTTCGATGCGCCGGACGTCGGGCGCTTCCGCATCAACCTGATGGTCAGCCGCGGCAACGTCGGCATCGTGGCGCGCCACGTCCTGCCGAACGTGCGCGACTTGGCGGCCCTGCGCCTGCCCGGGGTGCTGGGGGACCTGGCCCTGTACAAGAGCGGCCTGATCCTTGCCGTCGGGGCGGCCGGCTCGGGCAAGACGACGACGCTGGCCAGCATGCTCGACCACCGCAACCGGACGGTGGCCGGCCACATCCTGACGATCGAGGACCCGATCGAGTACCTGCACACGCACGGGCGCTCGCTGGTGACGCAGCGCGAGGTGGGCAGCGACACGCAGTCCTACGACGATGCGTTGCGCCACGCGATGCGCGAGGCGCCCGACGTGATCATGATCGGCGAGATCCGCGACCGGACGTCGATGCAGCACGCGATGCACTACGCCGAATCCGGCCACCTGTGCCTGTCCACCCTGCATGCAGCCAACGCCAGCCAGGCGATCCACCGGATCCTGAATTTCTTCCCCGACACCGCGCACCGGCAGCTGCTCATGGACTTGTCGCTGAATCTGCGCGCCGTGGTCGCGCTGCGGCTGATCCAGGGTGAGCAGGGCCTGCTGGTTCCGGCGACCGAGGTGATGCTGCAGACCGCGCGCATCGCCGACCTGATCCAGAAGGGCGAGGTCGACGAGCTGCGCACGGCGATCCGCCGGGGCGCCGAGCCGGGCATGCGCAGCTTCGACCAGTCGCTGTTCGAGATGTACCGGACTTCGCTGATCAGCGAGGAGGCGGCCATCGCGCATGCCGACAGCCGCACCGACATGGCGGTGCGCATCCGCCTGGCGCGCGGCAGCAGTGCGACCACCGAAGGGGGATCGCTCGAAACGCTGCCCTGATGCCCCGGGCGGCGGCGCCCCGGGTCGCGCTGGCGCGGGGGCAGGGCTCTTAAAATGGCGGCATGTCCGCCGATCCGCAATCCGCCCAACTGGCGAATCACTTTCTGATCGCCATGCCGGGGCTGCGCGACGCGGTGTTCGCGCGCAGCGTCGTCTACCTGTGCGAGCACAGCGAGCGCGGTGCGCTGGGTCTCGTCATCAACAAGCCCAGCGACATCGATATGGAGGCCCTGTTCGACCGCGTCGAGCTCTCGCTCGGGCGCAAGGACCTGACGCGCCAGCCCGTGTTCCATGGCGGACCGGTGCAGACCGAGCGCGGCTTCGTGCTGCACGATCCGATGCGCCCCGAATGGATGGTGCAGGACGGCGACGCGGCCGAGGGCGACGGGCCGCCGACGCCCTATGCGTCGACGCTGGCGATACCCGGCGGCCTGGAGATGACCACCTCGCGCGACGTGCTGGAGGCGCTGTCGCACGGCGTCGGCCCCCGGCGCGTGCTGGTGACGCTGGGCTACTCGGCCTGGGGCCAGGGGCAGCTCGAGTCGGAACTGGCGGAAAACGCCTGGCTGACCGTCGGGGCCGACCCGGGAGTGATCTTCGACACGCCGGTCGACGAGCGCTACGAGCGCGCGCTGGCCCTGCTGGGCCTGCAGCCGTGGATGATCTCGCCCGAAGCGGGGCACGCATGACCGCCGCCATGGCGCCGGTGGCCGTCCCCGCGCGCCTGCAGTCGTTCCTGGCCTTCGATTACGGGCTCAAGCGCACCGGCGTGGCCGTCGGCACGCGCCTGCTGGGCACCGCGTCGCCGCAGAAAAGCATCCACGCCGAGGGAGACGCCCGCTTCGTGCAGGTGGCCGAGCGCATCCGCGAGTGGCAGCCCGACGCGCTGGTGGTGGGCGTGCCGTTGCACCCCGATGGCGCGGAGCACGAGAACACGCTGCGCGCCCGGCGCTTCGCGCGCCGGTTGCACGGGCGCTTCGGCCTGCCGGTGTTCGAGGTCGACGAGCGCTACTCGACCACCGAGGCGCTGGCGGCCGGCGCGCGCGACGCCGACGCGGCGGCGGCCTGCATCATCCTGGAGCAGTTTTTGAGGAGTCTCGAATGAACCAAGCCAAGGCGGCGGCGGGCCATCTCGCGCTCGATGCCGAGGCGCTGTACGGGCAGTTGCTGCAGGGCGTGCGCCAGCTGCTGCGGCCGGGCACGCAGCTGGCGGGCATCGCCTCGGGCGGCGCCTGGCTGGCCGAGCGGCTGCAGCGCGACCTGCAGCTGGCGGGCAGCGCGGGCGTGCTCTCGTCGGCCATGCACCGCGACGACTTCGCGCAGCGGGGCCTGGCGGCCAGCGCGCAGACGCAGCTGCCGTTCGACGTGAACGGCGCGGACATCCTGGTGCTCGACGACGTGCTCTACACCGGCCGCACGATCCGCGCGGTGCTCAACGAGCTGTTCGACTACGGCCGGCCGGCCTGCGTGCGCCTGGCGGTGCTGGTCGACCGCGGCGGGCGCGAGCTCCCGGTGGCGGCCGATTTCGCCGCCGCGCGCGTGGTGCTGCCGGCCACGCAGCAGCTGGCGCTCGCGCGCACCGATGCGGGCCGCTTCCATTTCGACGTCAAAGAGGTCTGACGGTGCCCCAGCAACGCAACCCCCAGCTCAACAGGAACGGCGAGCTGATCCACCTGCTCTCGATCGAGCGCCTGCCGCGCGACATCGTCACGCACATCCTCGACACCGCCACCAGCTTCGTCGGCGTGAACGACCGCGAGGTCAAGAAGGTGCCGCTGCTGCGCGGCAAGAGCGTGTTCAACCTGTTCTTCGAGAACAGCACGCGCACCCGCACCACCTTCGACATCGCGGCCAAGCGGCTTTCGGCGGACGTGTTCAACCTGGATATCTCGCGCTCGTCCACCTCCAAGGGCGAGACGCTGCTGGACACCATAGACAACCTCTCGGCGATGGCGGCCGACCTCTTCGTCGTGCGCCACAGCCAGTCGGGCGCGCCCTACCTGATCGCGCAGCACGTGGCGCCGCACGTGCACGTGATCAACGCCGGCGACGGCAGGCACTCGCACCCGACGCAGGGGCTGCTGGACATGTACACCATCCGCCACTACAAGAAGGATTTCTCCAACCTGGTGGTGGCCATCGTCGGCGACGTGCTGCACTCGCGCGTGGCGCGCTCGGACATCCACGCGCTCACCGTGCTCGGCTGCCCCGAGGTGCGCCTCGTCGGCCCGCGCACGCTGGTGCCCTCCGACATGGCGGCCATGGGCGCGCGAGTGTGCCACAGCCTGGAGGAGGGCATCAGGGACGCGGACGTGGTCATCATGCTGCGCCTGCAGAACGAGCGCATGAGCGGCGCGCTGCTGCCCTCGAGCCAGGAGTATTTCAAGACCTTCGGCCTCACGCCCGAAAAGCTCGCCTGGGCCAGGCCGGACGCCATCGTGATGCACCCGGGGCCGATCAACCGCGGCGTGGAGATCGATTCGGCCGTGGCCGACGGGCCGCAGGCGGTGATCCTGTCGCAGGTCGGCTTCGGCATTGCGGTGCGCATGGCGGTGATGGCCATCGTGGCGGGCAATGAGGCGTGAGATTCATTTATTGATAGCTGCTCGCAATTGGCTGGCGGGCGCTGAGGCCCTATTTGGTTCATGAACATGAAGATACGCATCGACAACGGCCGGGTGCTCGATCCGGCCACCGGAATGGACAAGGTCTGCAGCGTGGCGCTGGCGGCGGGGCGCGTCATCGCCATCGATCGCACGCCCGAGGGCTTCACGCCCGCGCGCACGATCGACGCCGGCGGCTGCTGGGTGCTGCCCGGCCTGGTGGACCTGGCGGCGCGCCTGCGCGAACCGGGCCACGAGCACGAGGGCATGCTCGAGTCCGAAATGGCCGCCGCCGCCGCCGGGGGCGTGACCAGCCTGGTCTGCCCGCCCGACACCGATCCGGTGCTCGACGAGCCGGGCCTGGTCGAGATGCTCAAGTTCCGCGCCGAGAAGCTGCACCAGGCGCGGCTGTTCCCGCTGGGCGCCCTGACTCACGGCCTGGCCGGCGAGGTGCTGACGGAGATGGTCGAGCTGACCGAGTCGGGCTGCATCGGCTTCAGCCAGGCCGAGGCGGCGCTGGCGAGCACGCAGGTGCTGCAGCGCGCGCTGCAGTACGCCGCCAGCTTCGGCTACACCGTCTGGCTGCGCCCGCAGGAGCTGCACCTGGGCAAGGGCGTGGCGGCCAGCGGCGCGATCGCCACGCGGCTGGGCCTGTCGGGCGTGCCGGTGGCGGCCGAGACCATCGCGCTGCACACCATTTTCGACCTGGTGCGTGCCACCGGCGCGCGCGTGCACCTGTGCCGCCTCTCCAGCGGCGCGGGGGTGCAGCTGCTGCGGCGGGCCAAGGCGGAGGGGCTCGCCGTGACGGCGGACGTGAGCATCAACTCGCTGATGCTGACCGACGCCGAGATCGGCTACTTCGACAGCCGCGCGCGCCTGACGCCGCCGCTGCGCCAGCAGGGCGACCGCGACGCGCTGTCGGCGGCGCTGGCCGACGGCACCATCGACGCGCTGGTATCGGACCACACGCCGGTGGACCAGGACGCCAAGGACCTGCCCTTCGGCGAGGCCGAGCCCGGCGCCACCGGGCTGGAGCTGCTGCTGCCGGTGGCGCTGCAGTGGGCGCAGGCCGAAGGCGTGCCGCTCGCGCGTGCGCTCGCCGTGGTGACCGCGGGCGCCGCCGCGGTGCTGGGCAATGCGCTGGGCACGCTGCAGGCCAGCGTGGGGCGCATCGTCGAGGGCGGCGTGGGCGACCTGTGCATAGTCGAGGCCGGCGCCCGCCGCGAGGTCACCCAGGCGGCGCTGCTCAGCCAGGGCAAGCACACGCCGTTCGAGGGCCGGACCCTGCCCGGGCGCGTGCGCTTCACGCTGGTGGGCGGGCAGGTGGCGTTCGGCGAGGCTTGAGTTTTCGCCGCCGGGCGCTCAGCGCCCGGCGCTTTCCTGCCGCGGAAACGTCACCACGTGGTCGACCTGCGGGCGCACGCCTATCCACTCGCCGATCGCGTGGTCGTGGTGGCTGGGCACGTGCGCCAGCAGCGTCAGGCCGTCGGCCAGCTGCAGCGTGTAGAGGAACTCCGAGCCGCGGAACGACTTGCGCAGCACCCTGGCCTGCACCGGCGCGTGGTCGTCGTGCACCACGTCGTCCGGGCGCAGCAGCACGTCGCATTCGCCGCCCGGATATTGCGAGGGCAGGGGGCATTCCTCCAGGTCCGTGAGCTCGCCCAGCGGGGTGTGCGCGACCACGCCGCCCGCGCCCTGCACCAGCGTGGCCGGAGCGAACACGCCGTGGCCGATGAAGTTGGCGACGAAGCGCGTGGCCGGGCGGTGGTAGAGCGCGTAGGAGTCGTCCCACTGGTGCAGGTGCCCCTCGTGCAGCACGCCGATGCGGTCGCCGATGGCGAAGGCCTCGAGCTGGTCGTGGGTGACGAAGAGCGCGGTGGCGCCTGCGCGCTTGAGGATGCCGCGCACCTCGTGCGCCAGGCGCTCGCGCAGGTCGGCATCGAGGTTGGAAAACGGCTCGTCGAGCAGCATCAGCCGCGGCCTGGGCGCGAGCGCCCGGGCCAGCGCCACGCGCTGCTGCTGGCCGCCCGAGAGTTCGTGCGGATAGCGCGCCTGGCTGCCCGACAGGCCCACCAGCGCCAGCACTTCGGCGACGCGCGCCGCCTGCTCGGCGCGCGGCAGCTCGTGGATGCCGAACGCTACGTTGCGCCCCACGTCCATGTGCGGAAACAGCGCGTAGTCCTGGAACACCATGCCGATGCGCCGCGCCTCGGGCGGCAGCGAAAAGCCGCTCGCGCCGACCAGTTCGCCGCCGAGGTCGATGGTGCCGCCGGCGACCGGCTCCAGCCCCGCGACGGCGCGCAGCAGCGTGGTCTTGCCGCAGCCCGAGGGGCCGATCAGCACGCCGATCTCGCCCGCCGCCAGGCTCAGCGAGACCCGGTCCACCGCCGGGCGCGGCTGCCCGCCGTAGCGCACCTGCAGTTCGGAGACTTGCAAAAACATCAGTTAATTTTAGTGTGCTGCCCCGCAAATACCTGCACATGAAATCGCGCCTTCGCACCCAGGGCCGCGTTGCAGATCCTCGCGATAGCTGCGGCTATCGCTGCGGTCTGCGCCTTGCCCTGAACGTGAATCCATCGATTTCATTTTGTGCAGCTATTTGCGGGACAGCCCACTGGAAGGCCGGGCTCCGATCGCTGCGTAGAATCGTTCGCATCCGCATTGCAGGCCTGCATTGACCTCCGTCGTACCCACCCCCCTGGCGCGTGCCGTGCGCAGCCTGCCGCTGCTCGTGCTGGCGCTTGTGCTCACGCTGCCGGTGCTGGCGCTGCTCGGCGCCTGGTTGCCCGTGGGACCCTCCGGCGCGCAGGCGCTCGCCATCCTGCGCGAGATGGCCGCTACCGTGCTGCCGGGGTACGTCTGGACCACCGTCTGGCTCGGGCTCCTGGTGGCGCTGGGCGCGGCGCTGGTGGGCACGGCGGGCGCGGTGGCGGTGACCCTGTTCGATTTCCGCGGCCGCAGGCAGATGGAGTGGCTGCTGCTGCTGCCGCTGGCGCTGCCGGCCTACGTGACGGCCTACGCCTACACCGATTTCCTGCAGTTCAGCGGGCCGCTGCAGGGCTGGCTGCGCGAGACGCTGCGGCTCGAGGGCCGGATGCTGCCTGACATCCGCAGCCTGGGCGGGGCGGTCTGGGTCTTCGTCTTCGCGCTCTATCCCTACGTCTATCTGCTGGCGCGCACCGCGCTGGGCGAGCGCGCGGCGCAGCTCATGGAGGCGGCGCGGCTGCTGGGCGCCTCGCCCGCGCGGCGCATGCTGCAGGTCGCGCTGCCGCTGGCGCGCCCGGCCGTGGCCGCGGGCGTGGCGCTGGTGGTGATGGAGACGCTCGCCGATTTCGGCGTGACGAGCTACTTCGGCATCCAGACCTTCACCGTCGGCATCTACAAGGCCTGGCTCTCGATGGACGACCGCATCGCCGCGGCGCAGCTGTCCACTTTCCTGCTCCTGCTCGTGGTCGTGCTGCTGCAGCTGGAGCACCACGCGCAAAGGCGCATGCGCTTCGCTGCCGGCGCCGTGAACCGCGCCGGCTCCGCCGAGGCGCAGCCGCAGTGGCTCGCCGGGCGCCGGTGCGCGCTCGCCTGGCTGGTCTGCCTGGCGCCCGTGGTGCTCGGTTTCGTGCTGCCCATGCTGTTCATGCTGCGGCCGCTGGCGGCGGACTGGTCGGTGCTGCCGTGGTCGCGTTTCCTGGAGTGGGCGGGCAACAGCGTGCGTCTTTCGGCGATCACCGCCGCGCTGGGCGTGCTGATCGCGCTGGCCCTGGCCTATGCGGTGCGCCGCAGCCCGGCGGCGTTCACGCGCCAGGTGGTGCGCCTGGCGGGCCTCGGGTACGCGGTGCCGGGCGCGGTCATCGTGGTCGGCATCCTGCTGCCGGTGAGCTGGCTGCAGCAGGCGCTGCCCTCGTGGGGCTTGCCGGCGCTGATCGCGACCACCGCCGTGGGCATCGTCTGGGCCTATCTGGTGCGCTTTTGCGCGGTGTCGCTGCAGGCGGTGCAAAGCGGCTACACGCGCATCCCGGCGAGCCTGGACGATTGCGCGCGCATGCTGGGCGCGGGGCGCTGGGGCTTGCTCACGCGCGTGCACTGGCCGCTGCTGCGGCGCTCCGCCGCCGCCGCCGCGCTGCTGGTGTTTGTCGACGTGATGAAGGAGCTGCCCGCCACCATCGTGCTGCGCCCGTTCAACAGCGACACGCTGGCCGTGGTGGCCTACCAGCTGGCGCGCGACGAGCGCCTGGGCGAGGCGGCGCTGCCCTCGCTGGCGCTGGCGCTGGTCGGGCTGGTCCCGGTGATCCTGCTCAGCCGCACGCTGCGCTCCTCCGGGCGCTGACCCCTACACTTGCCGCCATGAACGTCACCATCTACCACAACGCCCGCTGCAGCAACTCGCGCGGCGCGCTGGCGCTGCTGCGCGAGCGCGGCGTCGAGCCCACGGTCGTGGACTACGTCGCGCACCCGCTCGATGCGGCGGCGCTCGGGGCGCTGGTCGCGCGCCTGGGCGTGCCGCTGCGCGAACTGCTGCGCACCAAGGAAGCGGCCTACGCCGAGCTCGACCTGGGCCACCCGGCGCGCACCGACGAGGAGCTGTACGCCGCGGTGGCGGCGCACCCGGTGCTGCTGAACCGCCCCATCGTCGTCACGGACAAGGGCGCGCTCCTGTGCCGCCCGCCCGAGCGCGTGCTGGAGCTGCTGTGACCGACCAGCTCACCATCCGCCGCCCCGACGACTGGCACCTGCACCTGCGCGACGGCGCGCAGCTCGCTGCCGTGGTGGCGCACAGCGCGGCGCAGTTCGGCCGCGCCATCGTCATGCCCAACCTGCGCCCGCCGGTCACGACGACGGCGCAGGCGCTGGCCTACAAGGCGCGCATCCTCGCCGCCATGCCGCCGGGCGCGGCGTTCGAGCCCCTGATGACGCTGTACCTGACGGACCGGCTGCCGCCCGAGGAGATCGCGCGCGCGAAGGCGGCGGGCATCGTCGCCTGCAAGCTCTACCCGGCGGGCGCCACGACCAACAGCGACGCCGGCGTGACCGACCTGCGCCGCATCGAGCCGACCCTGGAAGCGATGGAGAAGGCCGGCCTGCTGCTGCTGGTGCACGGCGAGGTCACCAGCCCCGAGATCGACCTCTTCGACCGCGAGGCGGTGTTCATCGAGCGCCAGCTCATCCCGCTGCGCGCGCGCTTTCCCGGGCTCCGGATCGTCTTCGAGCACATCACCACGCAGGAGGCGGCGCAGTACGTGGCCGAGAGCGGACCGCACACGGCGGCGACCATCACCGCGCACCACCTGCTGTACAACCGCAACGCCCTTTTCACCGGCGGCATCCGCCCGCACTACTACTGCCTGCCGGTGCTCAAGCGCGAGCGCCACCGCCAGGCGCTGGTGGCCGCGGCGACGGGCGGCAGCGGCAAGTTCTTCCTCGGCACCGACAGCGCGCCGCACCCCGCGCACCTGAAGGAGCACGCCAGCGGCTGCGCCGGCTGCTACACCGCGCACGCGGCGATCGAGATGTATGCCGAGGCGTTCGACGCGGCCGGGGCGCTGGAGAAGCTGGAGGGCTTCGCCAGCCTGCACGGCCCGGCGTTCTACGGCCTGGCGCCCAACGAGGGCACGATCACGCTGCGGCGCGAGGCATGGACCGTGCCCGGGCGCTTCGCGTTCGGCGAGGGCGAGCTCAAGCCGCTGCGCGCCGGAGAAACCCTGCCCTGGCGGCTGGTGGCCGGCGGCTGATCCGCTGGCGCGGGCCGGCGGCGGCGATGCCATGTTTTTTGCGCATGGCTGGGGGAAACCCGCAAGACAATGGGCTAGGCGCGCCGTGCGAAGCGTGCACAATAGCTCCACCCGGCCTCCATGAGAGTGCGGTTGCGGTCCGCCCGCAGCGCTGTCGCCGGTACCGCCTTTCGATCCACCTTTCAGGAGTTTGCACATGAAAAAACTGTTGCTCGCCGCCGCCGTGTCCTTCCTGGCCACGGGCGCCGCGTTTGCACAGGCGACCGACACGCTGGCCAAGATCGGCGAGCGCGGCGCCGTCAACCTGGGCGTGCGCGACTCGTCGGGCCTGGCCTACACGCTGGGCGGCGGCAAGTACGTCGGCTTTCACACCGAGATGGCCGAGCGCATCGTCGACGACCTGGGCAAGCAACTGGGCAAGCCGCTGAAGATCAACTACCAGGTCATCACCTCGCAGAACCGCATCCCGCTGATCCAGAACGGCACCATCGACTTCGAGTGCGGCTCGACGACCAACAGCCGCGCGCGCCAGAAGGACGTGGACTTCGCCTACACCACCTACGTGGAAGAAGTGCGCATGGCCGTGAACGCCAAGTCCGGCATCAAGTCGATCAACGACCTGGGCGGCAAGACGCTGGCGGTGACCACCGGCACCACCTCGGTGCAGCACATCCGCAAGAAGGCGCGCGACGCCAACCTGGACTTCAAGCAGGTCATGGGCAAGGACCACGCCGACAGC